>NZ_RIZI01000191.1 GCF_003721225.1 Acidithiobacillus sulfuriphilus
TTGACCCTGTTTGAGACCCCGATTTCGGCACTTGGAAATGGCGCCATTACGCCGACCATCGGTGGCACCATATTGCCGGCCGGTGACAATCGGCAAGGTCGGCAAGTCCAGTGTTAGCGCCAAGCCCGCCGGCAAGAGCCGGTTCGCTGACCTGGTGAATTATGTCGCCCGCGAGGCGGACGGCAAGGGCCGTGAGGTGGACAGAGGTGAGATGGGTGTTCTGAACATGGACGCCCACGCGAAGAGCTTGGGTTTCACCATCAAGCAGATGGATAGGGTGATCGCCAAGTTTGCACAACCGGCACAACCGACAAATCACGCCACCTTCAGCGCAGGCTGATGGTGAAGCCGTAGCAATTCACCTTCCGGCAGTGTTAAAAACGCATACGCCTCCCCGCTCAGGTTGGCGAACTCCACCAGGAATACCCCCGGCGAGAGGACTTCGACAATGGTGCCGACCTGTCCACGATGAAGCCCCTTTTTGGGGTGCGCCTTCACCAAGGCGACTACATCCAGCAGTTTCATGATTGACTCCCAAGTGCCGACTTATGGACATAACAACTTACCAGACGCGGGAACTGCTCCGTCTTACGCACTATCCAGACTGACCGAATCATGGCGGACTTTCCTTCGTGCCCAATCGCAAAGTCTAGCACGTACAAATCCCCGTGCTCGGCTGGCCCGGCGATCTCCGCAGTTTCGCTCTCCGCCGCTCGTAACAGAGCTTGTTTGAGGGTTTGCCAGGCGGCCCGATCAATGCCCAGAACTGAAAGAAATACCCGTGCCTTGTGGCGTCCTTCCGGGTGCTCCGGATTCAGACAATACCCGATGAGCTTTTCGTCGTCCACAACGGCGCGATCTCCGCCCGGTAGCTTCACCGGTTCCCCCGCTTCGCCCCGGCCAACCGCTCCACCAGATTGACCGTCCGCAAATGCGTGTAGCGCGAAAGCATTTGCAGGCTCTTGTGCCCGGTGATGGCGCGAATCTCCATGAGGTCGAGGTCCGTGCGCTCGAAAAACCGGCTCGTGGCTTCATGGCGCAGGTCATGCAGATGCAGCGCGTCATCGCCCCAGCCTCCAGCAATGCCCGCCGCCGCCCGCGCCCGGCCCCAGGCGCTGTCGATGCCGTCCGCGGACAACCCGAATACCGATCCGCTCAGATTACGCGGCAGCGTCGCCAGGGACTCCAAGGCTCCCGGTGACAGGGGCACCGTTCGCGCCTCGCCATTCTTGGTCTTGGGCAGGAACAGCGAGCGGGCCTTGAGGTCGACGTGTTCCCAGGTCAGGGACGCCAGATCTTCCCGGCGCATGGCCGTCTCCACGGCCAAAACGATCAAACAGGCCAAGCGCAGGTCGGCAGCGCCGATAAGTGCGCCCATCTCTCCCTCCCGCACCCGCCGCTCGCGGCCCTTGGGCAGCCGGGGCTTGCGCACCCGCGCCACCGGGTTGTCGAGCGATTCCATGCCCCAGTCCCCTTGCGCCACCGTGAACAGATGGGACAGGACGGCAAGGTGCAGGCGGATGGTGTTGGCGCTTTTTTCTTCTCCTTCCATCTCCTTGACCGCCGCCGCCACATCCACGCCGCGGATCTCGGCGACGATCCGCCGGGCGATGGGCCGTTGCAGCCACTGGCGAATGAACCCCCGCTCCGGCCCCTGCCCACTGGGCTTCTTGCTCGGCGTGATTTCCCGCTGGTAACGCTCGAAGCACTCGCCCAGAGTGGTGCGCTCCGCTTCGCCACGAGAGACGAAGACCCCCCGCTCCACTTCCGATTCCACCTGCCGCGCCCATGCCTGCGCCTGCGACTTTTTCTCAAAGGTTTTGGATTGTGCCGGATACCCATTGCGCCGGACCTGCGCCTGCCAGCCGATGGTAACGCCGTCACGGTCCTTTCGGGGGTTAATACTCGCCATCGCGCTGCACTCCCGCTGCACTGTTCAGAAGCTATAGTGCAGCATATTTGCAGCGAAAAAACAAAAAGGCACCTAGGAAACCGTCCTAAGTGCCTGATTTATCTGGTGCGCTCGGAGAGATTCGAACTCCCGACCTACTGATTCGTAGTCAGTTGCTCTATCCAGCTGAGCTACGAGCGCGTTGCGGCATAGAATATACTTGGAAGAGGAAAGCGGGTCAACGCCCGCTAGGGACACGCTAGGGACGTTGGCCCGTAGTCCTGGCGGGGATGGGGTGGAGGGGAAATTGTGGTACAGTCCACGCAAAATGGCGAAGGAAGTGGAATGGCCAAGGCACAGCGTGTTGATCAACGGTTGATGCAGGAGGGGCGGCGCACGCGGGGCGCGCTCTATTTCGGGATCGGGTTGGGGGTTGCGGCGGGGTTGTTGATCATCGTCCAGGCGATATTGTTGGCGCGTGTGGTCAACGATGTCGCTTTTTTGGACAAGACGCTGCACGATGTCATGCCTTTGTTATGGGCGATGCTGGGTATTTTCCTGCTGCGCGCAGCCCTTTCCTGGGGTAGCGAGGTGGTGGCCTTCCAGGCCAGCGCGAAGATCAAGACTTATCTGCGGGAACGCATTTTTTCCCACCTCCTGACGCTCGGGCCGGTCCATGCGGGGGGCGAGCGGAGCGCCGACATCGCCAGCACCATGATCGAAGGGGTGGAGGCGCTGGAGCCGTACTTTTCCCGCTATCTGCCGCAAATGGCCCTGGTCAGCCTGATTCCCCTGGCGATCCTGGCCTTTGTCTTTCCGGCCGACTGGATCAGCGGCCTGATCCTGGTCATTGCCGGACCCCTCATTCCTTTTTTTATGGTCCTGGTGGGCTACAAGGCGGAGGCCATCAATCAGCGCCAATGGCAGAAACTGCTGTTGATGAGCGCCCATTTCCTGGATGTGGTGCAGGGCCTGACCACCCTGAAAATCTTCGGCCGCGCCAAGGATGAAATAGAGATCGTGGCGCGCATCTCCGATGATTATCGCCGGACCACCATGGCGGGCCTGAAAGTGGCCTTTATGACGTCGGCGGTGCTGGAATTTTTTGCCAGCCTTTCCATCGCCCTGGTGGCGGTGTCCTTTGGCGCCCGCCTGCTGAATAACTCCGTGCCGTTTTATACGGCATTTTTTGTGCTCCTGCTGGCCCCGGAATTTTTCAACCCCCTGCGCGGGCTGTCTACCCATTATCATGCGCGGATGAGCGCCATCGCCGCCGCCAAGCGCATTTTCGAGATCCTCGATCTGCCTGCTCCGGCCTCCGCAGCGTCACGGGAAACCCTTGCTCCGGGGGCGCAAATCTCGCTTTCCTGCCACGACCTGCATTTTGCCTATGAAACGGGCCGCGTCGCCCTGGACGGGCTGGATTGCGCGATCCCGGCGGGCAAGGTCACCGCCCTGGTGGGGCGCAGCGGCGCGGGCAAGAGTACCCTGGCCAACGTCTTCCTGGGTTTTGTCACCCCGCAATCCGGGGAGATCGTGGTCAACGGACAGATCCCCCTCAATGCCCTGGAGCGGGAACAATGGTGGCGGCATCTGGCCTGGGTGCCGCAAAATCCCCGCCTTTTTCATGGCAGCATTGCCGACAATATCCGTCTGGGCAAACCCGACGCCACGGAGCAGGAACTGCGGGACGCGGCGCGGCAGGCCTATGCCCTGGAATTCATCGAAGCCTTGCCCCAGGGCTTTGGGACCATGGTGGGTGATCTGGGGCAGGGACTTTCGGGAGGGCAGATCCAGCGTGTGGCCCTGGCACGGGCGTTTCTCAAGAATCCGGACCTGCTGATCCTCGACGAGGCGACGGCCAACCTGGATATGGAGAGCGAGGCGCTGGTGTTGGACGCCATCGACCGCCTGGCGAAGGGGCGAACCGTAGTGGTCATTGCCCATCGTCTGGCTACCGCAGAGCGGGCCGACCATATCCTGGTCCTGGACGAGGGGCGGGTGGTGGAAGCGGGTTCGCATCAGGAATTACTCGCGGCCGGCGGACCCTACACCCGCTTGGTCGCCGCTTATCGGGGGGACCATGGGCGAACTTTGGCGTCTGCTTAAACTTTTTGCTCCGTACCGCGGCTGGATCCTCAGCGGTGCCTTGTTGGCCCTGCTGACCATCCTCTCCAATTTCGGCCTCCTGGCCCTTTCGGGCTGGTTCCTGGCCAGCGCCGCCGTGGCGGGGCTGGGAGGAATTGCCACCCAGAACCTGTTCAACTTCTTTACCCCCGCTGCCGGCGTGCGTGGTTTTGCGACGGTTCGTGTCGTCTCCCGCTACCTGGAGCGCATCGTCACCCATGAGGCGACCTTTCGTTTGCTGTCCCGCCTGCGCAGTTGGTTTTATGCCCGCCTGGAGCCGTTGGCTCCCGCCGGCCTGCAGGGATATCGGGCGGGTGACATCCTGTCCCGTATCGTTGCCGATATCGATACGCTCAATAACTTCTATCTGCGGGTGTTTACGCCCTTTCTCGTGGCTGGGCTGGCGGCCTTGATCATGGCGGGATTCTTTGCCCTGTTTTCTTGGACGGTGGGTTTGACCTTGCTGCTTTTCCTGGCGGTGGCGGGTCTGGCCTTGCCCCTGCTGACGGAGCGCTTGGGCGCCAAGCTGGGGCGGGAGATGACCAATATCAATGCGGATTTGCGCGTGCAACTGGTGGACGGGATGCAGGGGATGGGGGAAATCCTCACCTACAACGCCGGACCGGTGGTGCGCGCCCATGCCGCCGCCCTCAATGATCAACTGATTCAGCGGCAGGGCCGGATGAGCGTGATTACCGGCTGGGGGAGTGCGGGCATGGGGCTGCTCACCAACTTGGGCATGTGGTGCATCGTGATCCTGGCCATTCCGTTGGTCGTGCATGGCCATTTGTCGGGTCCGGAATTGCCCATGCTCGCCTTGGGGTCCCTTGCCGCCTTTGAGGCCATTGCCGCCTTACCCCTGGCTTTTCAGTTCCTTGGGCAGACCAGGGAGGCGGCACGGCGCATTTTTGCGGTGGCGGACCAACCCTTGCCCTTCGCCGATGCCCCTGGACCCGCGCCGCAGCCCCGGCGTCTGGACCTTCGCCTGACGGATGTGCATCTGCGCTATGCCGATAGCGCGCGTCCCGCCCTGGACGGCGTTGACCTGGAAGTTGCCCAGGGGTCGCGGGTGGCGGTGCTGGGGGTGACGGGGGCGGGCAAAAGCAGTCTCGTGAATCTCCTGTTGCGTTTTTATGACTATCAGGAGGGGCGGGTGCAGTTTGGCGGGCATGAGTTACGGGATTATCCGGGAGATAACCTGCGCCGTTATTTCGCGGTGGTTTCGCAGCGCTCTTATCTCTTTCACAGCACCGTCCGCGATAATCTCCTGGTGGCCAAAGGCGACGCCACGGAGGATGAACTCTGGGAGGCACTGGCGGTGGCGCAGTTGGATGAATTTGTGCGGGCGCAGCCGGCTGGGCTGGATACCATCGTGGGCGAGGGCGGCGTCAAGCTTTCCGGTGGGCAGGGGCGGCGCGTGGCCATTGCGCGGGCCATCCTCAAAAACGCCCCCTGGCTGATTCTGGATGAGCCGACCGAGGGCCTGGATCCGGTAACCGAAATGGAGTTTCTTCGTGACCTGCAAGCGGTCATGGCGGGCAGGACGGTGCTTTATATCACCCATCGCCTCATCGGTCTCGAAGCGATGGATAGGATCTATGTCCTGGAGGACGGCCGGGTTCTGGAATCCGGGGATTATGCCACGCTCTTGCGCCGCGGCGGCCAGTTTACCCGCTTTGCCACCTTTCGCGGCGCCTTTGAGGCCCTTTCTGCCCCCCAGAGTTGATGGCCGCCCCAGGGCTTAATGCCTGCCCGCAGCGCCGGAGAGGAGTTCCTCTTTGAGTTGCTGACTCTGCTGGATTGCCGACTGGCAGGCGGCGCTGGCGGGGTTTTGCAGACATTGCAGTTCATGGCCGAGGAGTTGCGTGGTGGCCTGCTGCAGGTGTTGCCGCGGGACCCCGGCCTCGGGTTTGCTGGTGAGCCACGAAACGCCATAGCCCAACACGGTGGACAAGGCCGTGGCAATGAGAAAGACCAGCATCGTGCGGGTAAAGCCGGACGGCAGGCCTTGTTCTTCCAGACGGCGGTGGCTATACCAGGCGATGAACGGATAACTGGCGATGCCCGCAAGCAGACCCCACATTTACGGTTCCTTGGGGGTATCTAGGGGCAGCGGGTAGGGTAGATCCAGGATCGTCAGGGGGGTCCCATCGGCCTTGCCCGCATGGAGGATGTCGGCGCTGTTGGCGGCACGCAGCACCGCCAGGGCCTCCCAGCCGCTACCGCTGGCTATGGCATTGATGACCAGACCAATGCCCTGATCAGGCAGAGCGTCGGTGTAAATCTCTTCCCCTACGGTCAGTGGGGCAGCGGCCTGTACGCGATAGGTTTGATTCTTGAGGCGGCCCAGGTAGTGTGACCGTGCGACAATTTCCTGGCCGGGATAGCAGCCTTTGGTGAAACTGATGCCGCCCAAGGACTCCAGGTTCAGTTCCTGGGGAATGACTTTCTCCGTGGTGGCGAGGCTGATCAATGCCACTCCGGAACGAATGGCCAGTTCCTGCCAGGCCCCATAATCCGCAGGCGCCGCGCCCCCTGCGGCGAGGCTTTGGCGCAGGGCGGCGGCGGGCTGGGCGCGGACGATCAGGAGATAGGCTTCACAATCGGCCCAGGGCAAGCGGGTGGCAATCCAGTCCTCGACGGCCACGCCGGCATTGGCTTCCGCCACCATGGCAACGTCCAGGATGCGGGAGAGCAAGGCGCCGCTCCCGGGGCCGGCAACGCCCAGGAGCTCCCATTGGGGCTCGCCACGCTCCAGTTCGACCTTGGTCATCAAGCGGAACTTGCGCAAACGCTCCAAGACCGGATCGGCCAGGTCCCGCGCCAAGCTGAGCCAGAAGCCCTCCCTGTCGCGCTGTATATAAAAATTGGCAATGATCCGCCCCTTGGGGGTGTTGTAGCTGCTCCATTGGCCGCAGCCCACTTGCAATGCGCGCAGATCGTTGGAAAACTGGCCTTGGAGGAATTTTTCCGCCTCTGCCCCAGTGGCTCTGATGAGTCCCTGTCCGGTGCCGAGAGGGGTGGAAAAGAGGGTGATAGAAGGAGACGGCATGACGGTAAACCCCCAAATCGTGGCCCCACATCGTGGAGCATAATGCCTGTGATCATACCCCTTCGGCGGGTCTGGACAAAGCCATGGACCGCCTGGACCTGCCCGTGGGCTACGGCCGCTCTCTGCTCTATGCGTTCCCCTACCTGAGCGCCGCCGGTGTGGCCCTGACCGTCGCTTTCCAGGATTGGTCCTGGGGCCTCGGGCTGCTACTGGGCCTGGTCCTGCCGGCCTATTGGTGGCAATGCCCTTTGCCCGGAGCACGGCGGGCGGCGGACTTGCCCGTAGCCCTGAGTTTGGCGGGATCGGGCGAGCTCTCGTTGCACTTGTCTGATGGCAGGAGCATTGCCTGCGTTCTGTCCGGGGCTCCCCTCCTGCGTCCCCGCTTCGGGGCGGTGCAATTGCGCAGGATGGACGGGCGCCGCTACAGCATTCTGGCGTTCTTCCCTGCAGGTCATGGGTCCTGGCGCCATTGGCGCCTCAGGCTTCGGGCGGAATGGGACGCTGCCGCGGGGCGGGCCAGTCGCGCTGCATGATGGTGTCCAAGGCCTGGCTTGCCCGCTGGGGATGATCCTCGTTGTAGTGGCAACCGCGCGATTCCCGCCGGGCTATGGCGGATTGCGTGATGAGCATGGCCGTTTGCAGGAGGTTGCGCAGTTCGTGAAAGGCCCGGAGTCCATGGGATGTTTCGGCAAGATCCTGTAGTTCGGCGCCTATGCCTTCCAGTTGCTTCCGGGCCTCCTGCAATTGGGCATCCTGGCGCACGATGCCGACAGCCCTCCACATGGTCGCCTGGATCCTGCTCCGGAGTCGATGGAGGGCATCCGTGGGGACAGCGATTGCACGATGCGGCGGTGGGGGAGGGGGGAAAGAGGCCGGCTCAGGGCGAATGGATTCGAAGGTTTGCAGGTCGGCGACGATGGCGGCGGCAGTGGTTATGCATTCCAGGAGGGAATTGCTGGCGAGGCGATTGGCGCCGTGCAGGCCGGTGCAAGCCGCTTCGCCGGCGGCATAGAGCCCCGCCAGGGTGCTGCGGCCATGGCGGTCCACCACCACGCCACCGCAGGTGTAGTGGGCGGCAGGGACCACGGGGATGGGTTCCCGGGTGATATCCAGGCCCAATTCCAGGCAGCGCGCATCGATGGTCGGAAAGTGCGCCTTGATCATGGCCGCGGGCTGATGGCTGATATCCAGCAAGACGTAATCCAGTCCATGATGCTTCATTTCGGCATCGATGGCGCGCGCAACGATGTCCCGGGGGGCCAGTTCGGCGCGCGGATCGTAGCGTTCCAGGAAGGGCGACCCATCGGGTAGACGGAGTTTCGCGCCCTCTCCCCGTAAGGCCTCGCTGAGCAGAAAGGGCGTGGAGCCCGGATGGTAGAGGGTGGTGGGATGAAACTGCATGAATTCCATATTGGCCACCTCGGCACCGGCACGATAGGCCATGGCGATGCCATCCCCCGTGGCGACGGGGGGGTTGCTGGTATGGAGGTAGACCTGCCCCGCGCCTCCCGTCGCCAATATCACCGTCCGGGCCGGCCACCTTTCGATCTGACCGCTCTCCGGGGTCAGTACCGTCGCCCCACGACAAATGCCGTCCTCTACCCAGAGATCGATGGCAAAGTGCCTTTCACCCAAGAAGATGTCGGGATGCTCCCGCACCCGCTGCAGCAAGGTCTCTTCAATGGCGCGCCCGGTGGCATCGGCCGTATGCAGAATGCGTCGGGCACTGTGCCCCCCCTCGCGGGTCAGGTGAAAATCGCCCCGCTCATCGCGAGTGAAGGGCACGCCCCAGGCAATCAACGAACGGGCGGCGGCCGCCCCGTGTTCCACCATTTGGCGGACCACCTGCGGATGGCAGAGTCCGGCGCCGGCATTCAGGGTGTCCTGGATATGGGCGGCAATGCTGTCCGTATCCTTCATGACGGCGGCCATTCCACCCTGTGCCCAGAGTGTGGCCGAATCCTGGCCCTGATCCTTGCTCAGGACCGCTACCCGTCCGAAATGGGTTAGGCCCAGGGCAGTGGCGAGCCCGGCGGCACCCGAGCCGATAATGAGAAAGTCCATTGCTTTCATGATGCTCCTTATGAAAGATGCCGGTGGAGAAATGGTGCACGCCGCGAGAAAGCACGGGTCTCCAGGATGTGGAACCCTTGGCGTTGCATCGCTTGCGGGAGGTCATGATACGATGGGTGCTCTATGAGGTGAAGTCAGCGAAAACAAGGGCAGTCCGTCTGGCTGCTTGGTTCAGCATAAGGAAAAGCCAAATGGGCAAAACGTCGGGGTCATCCGATCCCGCTAGCCACGAATCGGGGGCGAGCAGTGATCTGCTTCTGGTGCAACGGGTGCAAAAGGGCGAAAAAGGGGCTTTCGATCTGCTCGTCCGTAAATATCAGCACAAGATATTCGCCCTGGTTTCCCGCTTCGTGCGCAATCCCCAGGAGGCCGAAGATGTCGCCCAGGAGGCTTTTCTCAAGGCCTACCGGGCCCTGCCCAATTTCCGCGGCGAGAGCGCTTTTTATACATGGCTATATCGGATTGCCGTCAACACGGCCAAAAACCATCTGGTGGCCCAGAGCCGGCAGGTGGTCCTTGCGGATGTGGACAGCGAAGATGCGGAACAATTTGCCGGTGCGGATGGACTAAGGGAATATGATACTCCGGAAGGATTATTGCTGGGCCGGGAATTGGCGGAGCATATTGATGCGGCCTTGTCGGCGTTGCCCGAGGATTTGCGCATGGCGGTGACTTTGAGGGAGTTCGAGGGCTTGAGTTACGATGAAATCGCCCAAGCGATGGACTGTCCGGTGGGTACGGTACGATCCCGCATCTTTCGCGCCCGGGAGGCTATCGGCAAGGCGTTGTCACCACTGTTGGAGCGGAAACTGTCATGAACGATGAAACGCAAAAAGAATTGATGGCGTTCATGGAAGGTGAACTGAGCGGTCTGCGGGGCAAACGGCTGGTCAGTCGCCTGCAGTCGGAGCGGGGCTTGCGGGATGCCTGGGAGCGGCAGCACAGCGTCGCGCACCTGATGCAAATGCCCACGCCCCGCTTCGCACCGCCAGGATTTGCCGACCGGCTGGCCCAGGCCATCGCCCTGGAGCCGAGCATCCTGGCACCTCAGGCGCAACTGCATAGCCGCCCGTCTTCTATACGCTGGATCAAGGTGGGCTCCATTGCCGCTGTGTTGGTGGTGTCTGTAACGCTGGTGGGACTGTTTCCCCGCAACCCGGGGACGCCGCAGCCGGCGTCATTGGCAGCGCTGCATCCCGTGCAGGCATCGGCTTCCCAAGGGGAGTTGGTGGGGCCCCAAAGCTTTGCCCTGCGGCAAGTGGATGCGGTAGCGGAACCAGGTGCGACCATGGATGGGTTGATTCAGCGCGATATCCAGCGGCTTTGGGTGCCGGGTTACGGCGCTTATACGGGTTCCGCCTCAGCGGTGCATCAGGGGCGCTCGCACCAGGCCGGTACCTTGAGCGCCACCTATTCCGTGACGGAGGGGATCAGCAACGAGCCGGTAGCTTTTTCCCCTGGTAATCCCTAGAATTTCTAATAACGTAGGTCGTCGTACTTGCACACCATTCAAGAGTGAGGGGGAGTCGTGTTGAAAAAGTGCCTGAAGGATGGAGCTCATATTGTCGTAACGCTGATGCTGGGCCTTGCCCTGGGCATGGGGGTGGATGCGTCGGCGGTGGCGGCGAGCGGCCAGGATCTGGTGGCCCTGCCGGACTTCACACCCATCGTCAAGCAGTTTGGTCCGGCCGTGGTGAATATCAGCACGACCGAAACCAAGGTGGCGCGCGGCGCCGCATCCCCATTTCCGCCCAATTCCCCCCTCAACCAGTTTTTTGCACCTTTCTTTGGCGGGCCCGGGGGCGGTGCTCCGGGGGCCGGCGGACAGGATCAGAAATACCAGGTGCAGTCGCTGGGTTCCGGCTTCATCGTCAGCCCGGACGGCTACATCGTGACGGCGGCCCATGTGGTGAAGGGGGCACAGAAGATCATCGTGAGCCTGACCAATCATCAGCAATACGTGGCGCAGTTGGTGGGATTATCCACGCGGATCGACGTGGCGCTGCTCAAGATCGATGCCAGCAACCTGCCGACGGTGCATCTGGGTGACTCGGGCAAGCTCGATGTGGGCCAATGGGTGTTGGCGGTAGGCGCGCCCTTCGGTTTCGAGAATAGCGTGACCCAGGGGGTGATCAGCGCGGTGGCCAGGCCCCTGCCCGATGACCCCTACATTCCGTTCATCCAGACCGACGTGCCCATCAATCCCGGCAATTCCGGTGGGCCGCTCTTCAATATGCGGGGCGAGGTGGTCGGCATCAACGATCAGATCTATACCAATAGCGGCGGCTACATGGGTTTGTCCTTCTCCATCCCCATCAACATTGCCATGGATGCCGTCAAACAGCTCAAGCTGCACCAGAAGGTGCACTTCGGGTGGCTAGGGGTGATGATTCAGGACGTCAGCATGGATCTGGCCAAGTCCTTCCACATGAAAGAGCCCGTGGGCGCGCTGATTTCGCAGGTGGTACCCGATGGCCCGGCCGCCAAGGCCGGCCTGCGCCCCGGTGACGTGATCGTATCCTTTGATGGTCATGCCATCTACAATTCCTCCGAATTGCCGCCGCTGGTGGGTAGCTTGCCGGCGGGTTTCGTGGCGAAGCTCGGCGTCATCCGCGACGGCAAGCCCATGGCGGTCAAGGTCACGGTGGCGAGCCTGCCCAATGACATGGATGGCATGACCGCCCCGGCGACGGCACAGGTGCAAAAGGGCGAAATCAAGCGCCTCAATATCCAGGTGGGCGCCCTGACTCCCGAGGCCAAGCAGCAGCTCCACGTCAATACCGGGGTTCTGGTCCTTGGCGCCGGTGTCGGCCCGGCCGTGGAGGCGGGCATTCGCCCGGGTGACGTGATCCTGCAGGTGGCGCAGCAGACCATTACCAGCGTCACGGAGCTGCAGAAACTGGTGGCCGGCCTGCCCGCGGGGCAGCCGGTGCCGGTGTTGATCCGCCGGGGCGAGGGGAGCTTCTATCTGGTGATCACCTTGCCCCACTAAGGGCAGCGCCGGATGATCTGTGGGGGCTGGAATTACCGCCAGCCCTCTTTTTCTGTATGCTGCCATGCGGCATGATTTTTCGCTTGTAACGACTGATGATGGAATATGATCGACCAAAAACGGATTCGTAATTTTTCCATTATTGCCCATGTGGACCATGGCAAGTCTACCCTGGCGGATCAGTTTATTCGTCTGTGCGGTGGCCTTAGCGATCGGGAGATGTCCAGTCAGGTCTTGGATACCATGGACATTGAGCGGGAGCGAGGTATTACCATCAAGGCCCAGAGCGTGCGCCTGGCCTATCAGGCCAGGGATGGCCATGAATATATTTTCAATCTGATTGATACGCCCGGGCACGTGGATTTTTCCTACGAGGTCAGTCGTTCCCTGGCCGCCTGCGAGGGGGCATTGCTGGTGGTGGATGCTTCCCAGGGGGTGGAGGCGCAGAGTGTGGCGAACTGCTATACGGCCTTGGAACACGACCTGGAAATCATTCCCGTATTGAACAAGATCGATTTGCCTTCGGCGGATCCGGAACGGGTCAAAAAAGAGATTGAAGCCATAGTGGGCTTGCCGGCAGAGGATGCGATCCTCGCGAGCGCCAAGGAAGGGATCGGCATCCGCGAGATCTTCGAGCGCGTGGTGGAGCGCATTCCCCCGCCCCAGGGCGATATGAATGCGCCGTTGCAGGCCCTGATCATCGACTCGTGGTTTGATAACTATGTGGGTACGGTGGTCCTGGTGCGCGTTGTCAATGGCGCCATCCGCCCCGGCCAACGGATCATGACCATGGTCGGCCAGCGCGCCTATGTCGTCGAGAAAGTGGGGGTCTTTACCCCAAAATCGATGCAGATGCCCTCCTTGGACACGGGAGCCGTGGGTTTTGTGATCGCCGGCATTCGCCATATCGAGGGGGCGCGCGTGGGGGACACCCTGACCGAACAGGATCGCCCGGCCTTGGCCCCGCTACCCGGATTCAAAGAGGTGAAACCCCAGGTTTTCACCGGTCTTTATCCCATCGACTCAGCCGATTACGACAATTTCCGTGAGGCCTTGCAAAAGCTGCGCCTGAACGACTCCTCGCTGCAATTCGAGCCGGAGACTTCTCAGGCGCTGGGTTTCGGCTTTCGCTGCGGATTTCTGGGTCTTTTGCACATGGAGATCGTCCAGGAGCGATTGGAGCGGGAATACGGTCTGGAACTGATCAGCACCGCGCCGACGGTGATCTATCAGGTGGAAACTACGGATGATCGCGTTCTGGAGATCTCCAATCCGGCGGAATTACCGCCTGCGCAGAAGATTCGTGACGTCCGAGAACCCATCATTCAGGCCAATATCCTCACGCCCGAGTCCTATCTGGGTCCGGTCATCGCCCTTTGCGAGGAACGGCGCGGCCGGCAGAAAAATATGCAGTTCACCGGCGGCCAGGTCATGCTGACTTATGATCTCCCTCTGAATGAAGTGGTGCTGGATTTTTTTGACCGCCTCAAATCCGTCAGCCGGGGCTATGCCTCCATGGATTACGAGTTTGCCCGTTTTGAAAGTGGTCCGCTCATCAAGATGGATATCCTGATCAATGGCGAAAAATTGGATGCCCTGTCCTGGATCGTCCATCGCGATGTGGCGGAGCGGCGCGGCAGGGAGCTGGTATCCCGCCTGCGCGAACTGATCCCGCGGCAGATGTTCGAGGTGGCCATCCAGGCGGCAGTGGGCGCCAAGGTGATCGCTCGGGAAACGGTCAAGGCGATGCGCAAGAATGTCCTGGCCAAATGCTATGGCGGCGATATATCGCGCAAGCGTAAACTGCTGGAGAAGCAGAAGGAAGGCAAGAAGCGCATGAAGCAGATCGGCCGTGTGGAGATCCCCCAGGAGGCCTTTCTGGCGGTGTTGAAAAGCGAAAAACGTTAGCAGGCAACAAAAGGAAATCGGTGGATGAATTTTACCTTATTGTTATTTCTGGCAGTGGTGCTGACGGGCCTGATTTGGCTGGTGGATCTGCTCGCCTTGCGGCGCCGCCGTGCGGCGGGGCAGCATGAGTCCTTGGTGGTGGATTATGCGCGGAGCTTCTTTCCGGTCCTACTCATCGTTTTTCTCATCCGGGCGTTTCTCTTTGAGCCATTCAAGATACCGTCGGGCTCCATGATCCCGACCCTGCGCGTCGGTGACTTTGTGTTGGTGAACAAATATTCGCTGGGGCTGCGCTTGCCTTTGATTCATACCCAGCTTACCCAGGGTGGTCCGGTGCGGGCGGGCGACGTGATGGTATTCCGCTATCCGAAAGATCCGCGGGAGGATTATATCAAGCGCGTGATCGGCCTGCCGGGAGACACCATCGAGGTGAAGGGCAACGATCTCTATATCAACGGCAAGCTCATACCGCAGAAGTATGTGGGGCCTTTCACCTATCATACCCATGAGGGCTATGCGATCCCGACCCAGGAATACCAGCAGGAATTGGGCGGGCACCCCTTTCATATCATTGAGTTCGATACTCCCGAAGCGCAGATGGATTTTGGTCCCTATAAGGTGCCGCCCCATTGCTACTTCATGATGGGAGATGATCGGGATAATAGCAACGATAGCCGTTTTTGGGGTTGCGTGCCGGAGCAGAACATCGTCGGCAAGGCCATGTTCGTGTGGTTTTCCTGGGATGCGAATGATTGGTCCATACGCTGGAATCAGATCGGCCGGAGTCTTGACTGACCGGGCTGCGGGTGTTTTGAAGGGGGATTCATGATGCGAACAAAGGATCAGCGCCAGGCCGGCATCTCGTTGCTGGGCCTGCTGTTCTGGATGGTGTTGCTGGTATTGATCATTGCTTTCGTGGTGAAGATCATGCCCGTGTATTATGATTATTGGTCCCTGGAGAGTATCGTCAGCACCCAGGCACGGGAGGCGCGGCCGCAGAGTAGCGAAGATGAAATTCGTTATGATCTGAATCGGCGGCTGGGAGTGGCGATGATCAATATCCCGCAGAAAGATATCCAGATCGCCAAGGATGGTAACGCGCAGCCGATTATTACCGTGGATTATGACAAGGTGGTGCCCCTTGTGGGCAATGTCAGCCTCCTGATCCATTTTCATACGGTAGGAAAATGACGATCCGGTATGCGCTAAAATAAGGTTTTATCGCCCTATAGAATAATCGAGTGAATGATGAGTAGCATGGAGCAGTTGCAGGAGCAGTTAGGATATCATTTTCGGGATCCGCAGTTGCTGCGGCAGGCCCTGACCCATCGTAGCGCGGGTGGTCAGCACAATGAACGCCTGGAATTTTTGGGAGATGCGGCGCTGAATTTCGTGGCCGCCGCGCAATTGTTTTCCCGTTTTCCCAAGGTGAGCGAGGGCGACCTGTCGCGCATGCGGGCGCGCCTGGTGCGCGAGGAAACCCTGGCGGAAATCGCCGGGCAGATCGATTTGGCGGATGTCTTGATCCTGGGGCCTGGGGAACAGCGGAGCGGCGGGGCACGGCGTCATTCCATTCGCGCCGATGCGTTGGAGGCGGTCCTGGGGGCGGCCTTCCTGGATGGCGGGTTTGCCGCTGCCGAGGGTATCGTATCGCGCCTGCTGGAGAGTTTGATGACTGAACACCTGGGCGGAGAGGAATTGCGCGACCCGAAAACGCGTCTGCAGGAATATCTCCAGGGGCGCGGACGTGCCTTGCCTATCTATGAACTGGTGGAAGAAAAGGGACAGGCCCATGAGCGGCGTTTTGTGACCCGTTGCGTGGTGAGCGGGGCGGAAGAGACGCAGGCGGAAGACAATAGTCGGCGTAAGGCCGAGCAGCAGGCCGCTGCCCTCATGTTGGCGCAATTGCAGGGCGATGCCCAAGGGGCCGCTGGCCATGGCTGACGCGGAGCAGCGGGACGCCATTCCCCATCGCAGTGGCTATGTGGCCTTGCTGGGCCGGCCCAACGTCGGTAAATCCACCCTGCTGAATCATCTGGTGGGGCAGAAGATCAGCATTACCTCACCGCGCCCGCAGACGACCCGCGATCAGATTCTGGGTATCCTTACCCGGCCGGATGCCCAGCTCCTTTTCCTGGATACGCCGGGTATCCATCAGGGCTATCGTTCCTTGAACCGCCACCTGCTCCGGGCGGCTCGCGGGGCCCTGGAGATGGCCGACGTCGGTGTGCTCATGGTGGAGGCCCTGGTCTGGGGGCCGGAGGATGAGCAGGCCCTGCGCTGGCTCTTGCAGGCGGGGATTCCGCTGGTGGCTGTGGTCAACAAGGTGGACCGGGTGAAGCGCAAGGAGCGTCTCTTGCCCTTCCTGGTGGATCTGGGGCGGCGGGGTGATTTTGCCGGGATCCTGCCCTTGTCGGCGCGCAAGCCCGCCGATGCGGGGCGTCTGGCGGACCTGATCGTGCCCCTTTTGCCGCCGGCGCCGGCGAGCTTTGCCGAGGATCTGGTGACGGATCGCAACCTGCGTTTCCTGGCGGCGGAGATCATCCGGGAACAGTTGTTTCGGCAACTGGGGGAGGAATTGCCCTACGATACGGCCGTCGCCATCGAGAGCTATCAGGAAACGGGCGGACAGCAGCGTATAGAAGCAACCATTTACTGTCGACGGCCCGGTCAGAAGGGGATCATTCTGGGCCAGGGCGGGTCGCGCTTGCGCAGCATCGGCGAGCGCGCGCGGCTGGCGCTGGAACAGTTGACCGGCGGCTCGGTATGGCTGGGTTTGTGGGTGAAGCAGCGCGAACAGTGGGCGGAAGATCGGACGCTCTTGCGTGAGCTCGGCTATGACGGCGACCGCTGAGGGCGGCGAACGGGCCTGGGTGCTGCACCGTTATCCCTACCGCGATACCAGCCTGGTCTTGGAGCTGTTTACCAGGGAGAGTGGTCGCCTGGGGGCAGTGGCGCGGGGCGGAAGGCGGCCGCGTTCCCCATTTGCCGCCCTGGAGGCGGGGCGGTCCCTGTGGGTGCGCTGGCGCGGACGGGGAGACCTGGTGACCTTGCTGCAGGCCGAGGAGCAGGGGGAAGTGCTGGATTTTACCGGCATGAATGGCCTGATCCTGTTTTATCTCAACGAACTCCTGCTCCGCCTGACCCAGCGGGGCGACCCTTTGCCGGAGCTCTTTGATGTTTACGAGCAGACCCTGCAAAGCGTGGCGCTGGCGGGCCGTCAGATCTGGGCCCTGCGCCGCTTCGAGCGCCGCTTGCTGGAGATTCTGGGTTGGGCGCCGGATCTGCAGGTCTGCCATCACTGCGGGCGCCGCCTCCGTGGAGACGATGCCCGAACTTGGTATTACTGGCCGGAGCATGGCGTACTCTGTCCCGACCATCGGCCCGCCCCCGGGACCATCGCCATGCCCGGGGGGGGCTTGACCTGGCTGGCGGGGGATATGGCGGAGGGGCCGTCCTTGGCTTGGTTGCCGGGCCTGCGCCGTTGCCTGGAAAGGGAGTTGCGTGGACATCTCAGTGCCCGGCCACTGGAGAGCCATCGCCTGCTTGCGGCATACTTGGCGCAGGCCGGGCAAGATCATGATCAAAGGAGCACTGGATGATTGCTTTGGGCGTAAATATTGACCATGTGGCCACCCTGCGCCAGGCACGCGGTACCCGCTATCCGGACCCGGTGGAGGCAGCCTTTGTTGCCGAACGGGCGGGGGCGGACGCGATCACCGCCCATTTGCGGGAGGATCGTCGCCACATGCAGGACCGGGATATCGAGATCCTGCGTCAGACCCTGCGTACCCGCCTGAACCTGGAGATGGCCGTGGAGGAAGGGGTGATGCGCATTGCCGAGCGGATTCGGCCCGCCGACTGCTGCCTGGTGCCGGAGCGGCGCGCGGAACTGACCACGGAGGGTGGCCTGGACGTGGCGGGCCATGCGCAGCGGATCAAGGAGGCTTGCCAGCGCCTGGGCGCGGCGGAAATACGGGTTTCGCTGTTTATCGATCCCGATCCGTTTCAGTTGGAAGCGGCGGCGGATACGGGGGCGCCGGTGGTGGAGCTGCACACCGGACGCTACGCCAATGCCGGCAGTGCCGCCGCACGCGCTGACGAGTTGGCCCTCATCGCCAGCGCGGTATCTTTTGGAAAGAGCCTGGGGCTGCAGGTGAATGCGGGCCATGGTCTTGATTATCATAATGTCGAAGCCATCGCCGCCCTGGATGGGGTGGCGGAACTCAATATCGGCCATGCCATTGTGGGCCATGCGCTCTTCGTGGGTCTGGGGCCGGCTGTCGCAGAGATGAAGCGCATCATGCGACAGGCCCGTGAATGATCGTGGGTTTGGGCACCGACATTGTCGATGTCGAGCGCATGGCGGGCCTTTACGAGCGTTTTGACGGGCGTTTGGTCGCTCGTTTGCTGAGTGCGCAGGAGCAGGGGGAACTGCCCGCCGGCAGGGCCGAAGGGGCCGCCTTCCTGGCGCGCCGTTTTGCCGCCAAGGAGGCGGCCCTCAAGGCCCTGGGTAGCGGCTTGCGCGCCGGTATCCGCTGGTCCGATCTGGAAGTGGGCCACGATGTCCTGGGAGCGCCGCAACTGGCCTTTTCCGGTATGGCGGCGGCGGCGCTGGCGCGGCTGGGTCAGGGGGTGGGCTCCTGGTTGTCCATCAGCGATGAGCGGCGATTCGCGGTGGCGGTGGTGATATTGGAAAAGGCAGGGTATGCGGATGAGTAGGGATGACGGCTGGTGCAAGCCGGGCATGAGCGGCCAGATGGGGGGAGTCTTTCGATGAAAATCACGGTGGTCGGTACCGGCTATGTGGGTCTCGTCACGGGGGCGTGCCTGGCGCAGGTGGGGAATCACGTCCTTTGCATCGACGTGGATGCCCGCAAGGTGGAACAGCTTTCCGCCGGGATCGTGCCCATCCATGAGCCTGGGCTGCCGGCCATCGTGCAGGAGGGCATGGCCGGCGATCGCCTGCGTTTTGGGACGAACATCGCCGCCGGGGTGGCCCATGGCGATTACCTCTTCATCGCCGTGGGGACGCCGCCCGATGAAGACGGCTCCGCCGATCTCCGCCACGTTCTGGCGGCGGCCGAGGCCATCGGCCAGCACCTCGACCGCTACTGCGTCATCATCAACAAATCGACGGTACCCGTGGGTACGGCGCAGTTGGTCCGGCAACGCATTGCGGCGGCCTTGCAGGGGCGTGGCGTCGACATTCCCTTCGACGTGGTATCCAATCCGGAGTTTCTCAAGGAAGGCGCGGCGGTGGAGGATTTCATGAAGCCCGACCGCATCATCATCGGTGCCGATCATCCGGCCGCTGCCGAACGGATGCGCGCCCTCTATGCCCCTTTCAACCGCAATCATGATCGCTTGATCGTCATGGACCCTCCCTCCGCAGAACTCAGCAAATACGCCGCCAATGTGATGCTGGCCACCAAGATCTCGCTGATGAACGAACTGGCTGGCCTGGCGGAACGGATGGGTGCGGATATCGAGCAGGTACGGCGCGGCATTGGTGCCGATCCGCGTATCGGTTACGCCTTTATTTACCCTGGCTGTGGTTATGGGGGCTCCTGTTTTCCCAAGGATGTGCGCGCCCTGGAGTATAGCGCCCGCCAGGCGGGTTATGCGGCGCCGCTCTTGGCCGCCGTCGAGGAGGTGAACAATCGCCAAAAGCGGGTTCTGGAACGCAAGGTGGTGGCGGAACTGGGAGAGGATCTGTCGCCTTATACTGTTGCCCTCTGGGGCTTGTCCTTCAAACCCAACACCGATGACATGCGCGAGGCCCCCAGCCGGGTCTTGCTGGAGGGCCTCTGGGCCCGCGGGGCACAGGTGCGTGCCTACGACCCGGCAGCGGGGGCGGAGGCGCGGCGGATTTATGGGGAGCGGGCGGATCTGCAGATCTGTGAAGACCCCTATGCCGCTCTGGAGGGGGCCGACGCGCTGGTGATCTGCACCGAATGGCAGCTTTTCCGCAGTCCCGATTTTGACCGGATCCGCGCTCGGCTGCGGCGGCCGCTCATTGTCGACGGTCGCAATCTCTATGATCCCCAGGCCGTAAGGGCGGCCGGTTTCCGCTATCATGCCATCGGCCGCCCCTGATATGATGCCGTCCCTGGCCACATTGCTCGGACAGCGGGTGCTCGTCGTGGGCGATGTCATGCTGGATCGCTACTGGTTCGGCAGCGTCGAGCGCATTTCTCCGGAAGCGCCGGTCCCGGTGGTGCGGGTGGGGCGGGAAGAAGAACGGCCGGGCGGGGCGGCCAATGTGGCCCTCAATGTGGTGGCCCTGGGCGCCCGCGCCCATCTCCTGGCACCGGTGGGCGATGACCAGCCGGGCCGGAATCTGGCGGCATTGCTCGCCGCCGCCCAGGTGGAGTCCACGCTGATCCCCGGCGCCGGGTGTCCGACGACCGTCAAGCTGCGCGTCATCGGCCACCAGCAACAATTGCTGCGCATGGATTTTGAGGCCAAACCCAGCGCCGATCATCGGGGCGCCCTTCTGCACCAGGGCCCGTCGTTGTTTGCGGCGGCAGGGGCGGTGATCCTCTCGGACTACGCCAAGGGTGCGCTGCAGGATGTGGTCCATTTCGTGACCATGGGACGGGACCTGGGTGTGCCGGTCCTGGTGGACCCCAAGGGCCGTGATTATGAGCGCTATCGCGGTGCGACCCTGCTCACGCCCAACCAGGCGGAATTTCAGGCCGTGGCCGGCCCCTGGCAGGAGGAGGACGAATTCCGGGAGATGGGCCAGCGTTTGCGCCGCCATCTTGAGCTGCAAGGGTTGCTGGTGACCCGGGGGGAAGGCGGGATGACCCTCTTTACGGAAGCGGGTATTTACCATCATGCGGCCCAGGCCCGGGAGGTCTTTGATGTCACCGGTGCCGGTGACACGGTGATTGCCACCCTGGCTGTGGCCCTGGCCGCTGCCTGGCCCCTGGATCTGGCCGTGGATCTGGCCAACCGCGCAGCGGGGATCGTGGTCGGCAAATTGGGGGCCGCCGCAGCCAGCCGGCAAGAGTTGCAGGACAGCCTTTCCGGGCCGGCATGAGTGCACCTGTTTCCATTAACGACCCGAGGGCTGTCCCCCGGCTAGATGTGCCGAAACTGCTGCTGGGCCGGGTGGGCCGTGCCCTGGCCGACTTTGCCATGATTGCGCCGGGAGACCGGATCCTCCTGGCCTTGTCGGGAGGCAAGGATTCCCTCACCCTGCTGCATCTGCTGCGCGCCTTTCAGCAGCGATCTCCGGTATCCTTCAGCCTGGGAGCGGCCACGGTGGACCCCATGAGCCCCGACTATGATCCGGCGCCCTTGCAGCCCTATCTGCGGGAACTGGGCATCCCCTATTTCCTGGAGCGGCAGGATATTGTCGGGCGCGCCAAACGCCACATGGACCGGCCATCCTACTGCAGCTTTTGCGCGCGCATGCGCCGCGGCGTACTCTATCAATGCGCCCGTCGCGAGGGCTACAATGTGGTGGCCTTGGGTCAGCATCTGGACGATTTTGCGGAAAGCTTTTTGATGTCCCTGTTTTATAATGGTGAATTGCGCACCATGAAGGCTCACTACCGGGTCAAGGATGGCGATTTGCGCGTCATCAGGCCTCTCGTTTATTGCCGCGAGCGCCAGACGCGGGCCTACGCCGAGGCCAGCCACCTGCCAGTCATCATGGAAAACTGCCCGGCGTGCTTTGGCGCCCCCACGGAACGGCAGCGGATGAAATCGCTTCTTGCGCTCCAGGAAGAACGCGACCCTCGTCTCTTCAATCACTTACGCCGCGCCCTGCAACCCCTTTTGCGTCAGGGGCTCGATGGCGTGCCCTCAGAGGATGGCCATGCCTGATTTTTCACAACGTTTCCACTGGGAAACCCTCCCCGTGCGGGGTGCGCTCTGCCGTTTGGACGAGACCTATGGGCGGGTGCTCCGGGACTTCCAGGGGCCGCCGCCCGTCGCCCGGCTTTTGGGAGAAATCCTGGCCGGCACGGCCTTGCTGGCCACGACCCAGAATTCCTATGAACGGCTTATTGTCCAGGCGCAAAGCCAGGGGGCCTTGCGCCTCCTAGTGGCGGAGATCAGTCAGGCGGGGGGATTGCGCGCCTATGCCCGCTGGCAGGAAGGAGAGCCGGTGGATTTGGCCACCCTCCCCGACGCCTTGCTGGCCATTACGGTGGATCCTGGGTTGGATAGGGAGCGTTATCAGGGCCTGGTGACGTTGCGGGATACCGTGGCGGAATCCCTCAACGCCTACTTTGCGGAATCGGAGCAGTCACCGGCCTTCTTTCGCCTTATGGCGGATCCCCAATCCCGTCAGGCGGCAGGATATTTTGTCCAACGGCTGCCAGGGGTCATGGAGGCCGCCGATTGGCAATTGCTGACCCAGTTTTTCGCAGTCGGACCCGATGCCGCGCTCTTCAACATGGCGCCCGAGGACCTTTTGCCCCAGGCATTTCCCGGCGAGAGCGTGCGCCTCTTCCCGCCGCAAGCCCTGAGCTTTTCCTGCTCCTGCTCCCGGCAGCGGGTAGCCGACATGCTCCGCGCGCTGGGCCAGGAGGAAGTGGAAGAAACATTGGCAGAACAGGGTGTTATCTCTGTTACCTGCGAGTATTGTCGAGAGTCCTACCGCTTTGAAGCGAGCGACGTGGCCATGCTCTTCAAGGAGGAAAACGATGGGGCGCGGCTACATTGAGGCGAATGTCACCGACTCTAGTCGCGGTAGTATGAATGGGGATATACTAAACATATAGGTCATGCGGCGGATGCAACTTTTTCTGCAAATGCTGGTCTTAGTTAGCGTACAGTAAATCAGGGGGCGACCGGCTTCGACGCAGGTCGCGAAGCCTTCGGTGCATGCAGAGCTGCGGTTCGCTCTTAAAACTGGTCGCAAGTCAATAATTGCCAACGACAGCAATTACGCCCTCGCTGCTTAAGCAGTGAGCCCTCCGCCCGGATTGGTCCGTGGGTCCGGTGGCCGCAAGGCCTGCGGGGGGTCGACTCACACGGAATCGTGGTCTCCCTAGCCTGTGGGGCGACTGCTAAAACAAAGCAGGATCGCCAAACCGAAATCTTGTTTGTCGGAGTTCGGGGCGGTTAAAAAGAAAAGACAAACTATGCATGTAGATCCGGTGGTCTAGGTACTGCGGACGCGGGTTCAATTCCCGCCGCCTCCACCAATGACAGTAAGCAAGCCCCTGATATTTTGGGGCTTTTATTTTTTTCTTACGCCTTCGGTCTTGCTGTCAGTCGTGTTGACTACCCAGAGCTCAATCTACCCTTCGCCTGGAGGCCGAAACCGGTCGATTCCTCGACTGGGTGAATGGCGCATCGAACGAACCGCCTCTGCTCAAAGCCGGCCTCGCCCATTTATGGTTCGTCACCTTGCACCCGTTCGATGACGGCAACGGCCGTATCGCCCGTGCCATCGGTGATTTGCTGTTGGCGCGCGCTGACGGCAGCCCGCAACGCTTCTATAGCCTATCGGCGCAGATCCAGCGGGAGCGCAAGGCCTACTACGACATCCTGGAGCGGACGCAGAAGCGGTCAATGGATGTCACGGAATGGCTGGCCTGGTTCCTTGATGCCCTGCATCGCGCCGTAGATCAGGCCCACCAGTTCACTCTCGACGCCGTGCTGGCTAAAGCGCGCTTCTGGCAGCGCTGGGCCGCGATTCCGCTGAACGAGCGGCAAGTGAAGTTGCTCAACAAGCTGTTTGATGGCTTCGAAGGCAAGCTCACCAGCAGCAAATGGGCAGCCATCGCCAAGTGTTCACCGGACACTGCGTTGCGTGACATCAACGATCTGCTGACGCATGGTGTGCTGCGGAAAACTGATGCGGGCGGGCGCAGTACCAGCTATGAACTGAACGATCTGCCGGAGTAGCATCGTCCTCGGGGAATGACTTGGTTCGTGCCCAGAACAGCGCCTTCATGGACTCCCAGCAACTCATTCGGAAGGAGACTGAAAACCCTGCCGCCAACGGAGCGGCAGGGCAGGAACTACTTCGCCATTTGACCAAAGCGGCCGCTGTTGAAGTCAGCAAAGGCCTGCTTGATTTCCTCCTCGCTATTCATGACAAAGGGGCCATAACCGACGATGGGCTCGTCGATAGGCTCTCCACTCAAGAGCAGGACGGCGGCATCGCGGTTGACTTCCATGGAGATATCTTGACCGGCTGCATCCAGCACCACCATTTGTGCCTCACGGGCTACGGTGTCGGCATTCACCTGCACGGTTCCCCGCAGCACAATCAGCGCGACATTCCAGCCATCGGGCACGGATAACGTACTCACACCGCCCGCCTTCAATTGCAAATCCCAGACCTGCATCGGCGAAAAGGTGTTGGCCGGACCACGCTTCCCTGCATGCTCACCCGCGATGACCCGCAGCGTTCCGGCGGCGTCGGGCAGCGCAATCTCCGGGATATCCCGATCGGGAATGGCCTGATAACCGGGCGCGGTCATCTTGTCCTTGGCCGAAAGATTGACCCAGAGCTGCACCATCTCCAGCTCGCCGCCTGCCTCCGTGAAGGCCGGGGAGTGGAACTCTTCATGCAGAATGCCCGATCCGGCGGTCATCCATTGCACATCCCCAGGGCCAATAACCCCGCCCTGCCCGGTAGAATCCCGATGCGCCACCTCCCCCTTGTACACAATCGTGACCGTTTCAAAGCCGCGATGCGGATGCTGACCGACACCCCGCGGCTGCTGTGTTGGCGTAAACGTCATGGGGCCGGCGTAGTCCAACAGCAGGAACGGGCTCAATACCTTCCCGTGGCTTTGGTACGAGAACAGGGAGCGCACCGGAAAACCGTCCCCCACCCAGTGGGGACGTGGCGCATCATATACACCCAGCACTTTTTTCATATCCATCTCCTGAATAAAGGGTTTAACCACTGCACGGGAATAACTATTGATATAGAACCAATAAGGCGTGCCCGTAGTAGAGAGGATGGCCAGGTCCTTGCGGTATCCGGCTGATCTAACCGTCGGCTTGCGGGGTATTACAGGAGCCGGCCGGCGGGTTCCAGTGCTTGGCTGTGTTCATTGGGGGTTGCGCCATGGATGGAGGGCGGGCCGCCCGGGCTTCTATTCGCGATTGCCAAAAATCTCCAGCAGGGCCATGAACAGGTTGATGATATCCAGATAGAGCCCCACTACCAGCAGGACGGGCTCCTGCACGCCGCCGCGGACCATGCGTTGCGTATCAAAAATGATCAGTCCGCTAAAGACCAGCACCAGCACGCCCGCAATGGCTAGCTGCAAGACGGGCAGGTGTAGCAGAAAGATATTTACCAGAGAAACCACGATGGCCACGATCAGTCCGGTCAGCAAGAATCCGCCTATCTGACTGAAGTCGCGGCGGGTGGTCAGGCCATAGACGGACAAGCCCACAAACATGGCCGCCGTGGTGCCCAGGGCTTCGGCGATAACGGTCGCCCCGCCGGGCATGCGTAAATACATTTCAATGGCCGGACCCATCATCATGCCCATGCCGGCCGCAAATAAGAACACCAGGGGCACGGCTAAGGGGCTGTGATGGGCGCCGGTGTACTGAATGACGAAAAGCAAGGCGAAGGATCCGATCATCAGGATGAACGGGTGCTCGTAGGCAAAAGGGGAATGCATGCCATAAAAGGAGGCCACCGCCGAAACGGCCAGGGTAGCGGCGAGGAGGGCGTAGGTCTTGCCCATCAGCGCGCCGATGGAGCCCGCCGCGGCCCCCTGCGTGGGTGGCGTCATGCTATCGGGAAACTGGGTTTGGTTTGGATTCATCGGTTTTCTCCTCGGGTGCGGGGCGTCAACCCCGGCATTATGCTAGCGGTTATAGCAGAGATTCCCGGTGTGCGTCTTGCCACCGGCAAAAACCATGGCTTGTCGCTTGTCGACCTGCCAAAATCTAGATGATTGGACCGCCAACTCGGGCCACAGTTCGAAACGCGGATTATGGCGAAAAAAGATCCTGGCGATTCGCCAGGACGGCCGCCCGGCGAGTCACTGATCAGAAGCCCTTGCCGGCCGGGCCCGCCGCCATTGCTGCCGTGGAATCCTTGCTCCCTCGTTCTCGCCAGGATCCGATGGCCGTTGTCCCAAGGTACACCAAAAAACTCAGGGAGGCGATCCAGGTGCTTGCCGGATAGCCTATATAATAGGCGCAGCCGATGCCCGCCCAGGTTTCGCCAACGCCCAATGCCACCGCCGTCAGGATACCGGCGAGGACATTTTTGCTGAGTAACTGGGCGGCGGCGGGGGGCCCTACCAGGAGGGCAAAAATCAGCAAGGCGCCGATGATGGGTACGGCGATGGCCACGGTGATCGCCAGCAACCCCAGAAAAAGGGTATTCAGCCATTTCACCGGAACCCCGCGTCCGGCAGCGGCCTCTTCATTGAGGCTCATATACAGTAATGGCCGCACCATGGCGGCCAATAGCACCAAGGCACCGATGGCGACGCCCACCGATAACCAGGCCTGGCCCGTGGTCACCCCCACGATGCTGCCAAAGAGGATGCTCATGGCGGCCTGGGCATTGGCGGTGTAAAGATTCAAAAAAAGGACGCCTAACCCAAGGGAAAACATCAGGATCATGCCCACGCCCACGTCCCTTTCGCTTAAGCGATGGCCCGACCAGGCGAGTCCCAGGGCCGCCAGAAAGGTGATCACGAAAAGGCCCACGTAAGGGTCGAGGCTCAAGAGAATGGCCCCGGCGGCGCCGGCAAAACCCACATGAGACAGGGCGTGGGCCGCAAAAGCCTGGCGCCGCAACGTGACGAAATAGCCGACGGCTGCCGAAACCACCGCAATGGCTGTTCCCGCAGCCAGCGCATGGCGCATGAAAGCGTATTCCAGACCCATGATCATGGCTGGGCTCCGTGGTCGTGGCAATGGTGGCTGATTTCGGGAATGAAACCATTGCCCACGCGGATGGAGAGCATCCCGTCATGCTCGCTGACCGTGACCGGGGTGCCATAAAGCTCGCTGAGCATTGGCGTAGTCAGGAGATCATTGACCGTTCCCATCCGTCCCTTGCCGTTGGCCAGATACAGCACATGATCCATAAACGGCAGCAAGGGGTTGATATCATGGGCGGTCATGAGGACGGTCATGTTTTCCTGTCGGGTGAGGGTCTTGGCCAGTTGCAGGACTTGTTGCTGGGACTGCGGGTCGAGATTGTTGAGGGGTTCGTCCAGCAGGAGTATCCGGGCCGGATTGACCAGGGCCTGGGCAATGCGTACCCGTTGCCGCTGTCCGCCGGACAAGGATTGCAGGGGACGAGACGCCAGATGAGCCGCATTCACCCGTTCCAGAGCCCTGCGAACGGCCTGGTGCAAGGCCGTCAGGTGCCAGTTGAAGCCCCAGCGTTCCCCGCGCCACGCCGCACCGACAAAAGCCGCCACACTTAATCGCCCCTCGGCCTCCTTGGGCTCGGACTGGCTCACATAGCCGATCTGTGTGCGCGCCTCGCGCGCATCCCCCTCCAGGATCTGCAGCGTGCCACCCTGAAGGGGGATCAGCCCCAGCAAGGCCCGCAAGAGGGAAGTCTTGCCGGCGCCGTTGGGGCCGAATACCCCCACGAAGCCGCCGCGAGGAATCTGCAGTTGCAAATGGGCAAAAACCACACGGCCGCCGAGTTGGCAGGTCAGCTCGGTGCCATCGATGACAGGCATGGAAGTCAATGGGTCCTGTTTCCTGTTGTGCTCGCCAGGGCCTTGTCCAAGGCCTGTAGGGTTTCCACTTGCCATTGTACATAGCCGGTATGGGGTGGCACAAACTCATCGACCCCGACAACGGGCACGCCGGCGTCTTTGGCGATGCCCTTGATACGCTGCGTGAGAGGGTCGGTGACCTGTTCATTATAAAAGAGTACGGCGACCTGATGGCTGCGCAAACTGTTATCAAAGCGGGCCACCTCTTTGGGAGCCGCTTCGGTATCGTTCATCACGTTGAACTGGAATTTCTCATGGATGCTGTCATAACCCAGGTATCTGAGCATGTAGCCAAAAACCGGCTCGGTGGCGGTCACGGTCAGGGCGGGATGCCGGGCCATGACCGCCTGGGCGGCGCCATAGATCTGCAGCAGGGATTGGGAAAAATTTTTGAAGTTCTGCGCAAATTGCGGCGCATGGGCTGGATCGTCCTGGGAAAAGAGCCGGGTCAGGCGGGCGGCCGTGAGCAGGGCGATGCGGGGATCATAAAAAATATGCGGATTTTTGTCGGCCATGATGAGATGCGGATCCAGATCGGCGACGATCACCACCTGTCTGCCAGGCACCGGGTTGGCAGCAAGGAGCTTTTCCATCCATCGATCATAGCCAAGGCCATTGAGCACCACCACCCTGGCCTGTGCGACTTCCCGCGCCACGGCCGGATCGGCTTCAAAAAGATGGGGGTCGACATTGGGGTTTTTGATGATGCTTTCGACCCTGACATAGGGGCCGCCAATGGCTTCGGCGATCACTCCGTAGGTGCTCTCGGCGGCCACTACGGAGAATGGGGCGGCCTGGGCGGCTGCGGTGGCCCAGGACCAGAAAACGATTTGGGAGACGATGATCCAGAAATGGTGCGATTTGCGCATGGATATCCCCAGTAAATGCAACCGTGTTGCGATTATTGAATGTAGCCGCTCAACAGTCAAGGCGCGGCAAAGCCGCACTCGTTGTGGCCCCTTGCCGCCCAGGGGGAAGGACGCTTTTCCTGCGGTCCTGTATGATACGACAATATAGTCAGGCAGATGGCCGGGGAGAACAGCATGCAGGGCAAGGCGGGGCAGGAGAAAACGCGTTATGCCGCTTGGGGGACGGTGGTCCTGCTGCTTATTTATGCCGGGGCTGCCTATACCTTGAGCCCTTTCGCCGGGCCTTTGTTGATGGGTGCCGTCCTGGCCACGGTAGGATGGCCATGGCAGTTGCGTCTGGAACGCCATTTTTTCCTGCCCCGCTGGCTGAGCGCCCTCATCCATGCGCTGGCGTGGGTAGCCATCATCATCATTCCCGCCGTGGTGATCGTGGACGCTTCGGCCCCGCGCCTGATCCTGCTCGCCGCACGCTGGCAATCGGGGGCTCCCCTCATCCCCATGCCTGCGCAATTGGAGCAGCTTCCGTATATTGGACGCTGGCTCGCCAGCCATCTGCAGCAGTTGAATGGGGCCTATATTTCGGCCTTGCTCAGCAGCCATTCCGATTTGATCACCAATTCCCTCGGGCAACTGTGGGTCTTTGTGCTGCATACTTTTTTTGCGGCCTTGACGGTCTTCGCCCTGTCCCTGCATGGGGAGCGTATCGGCGAGACCCTGCGCCTGCTGGTGACCCAGCTTTGGGGGCGGGACCGCGGCGACCGCTTTTTGCGGGCGTGCCGGGAAGCCGCACGATCGGTGCTGATCGGCTTGATCGGGGTGGGGGTCGTCGAGGGGGTATTCATCGGGGTGGCCTATGCCGTGGCCGGCCTGGGGATGTGGCCTTTGTGGCTGGTGGCTACGGCCATTATTTCGCCGTTGCCCTTCGGCGCAACGGTCGTGGTGGCTACGGCCACCTTGTGGCTCGTCTTGACCGGACACTGGATCGCCGGTTTTCTGGTGCTGGGCTGGGGCTTGCTGGTGATTACCGTTGCGGACTTGGTGGTGCGCCCCCTGCTGACGGGATCGCAAACGCAAGCGCCATTTTTCCTGGTGTTTTTCAGCATATTGGGCGGCGCCGAGGCGTTTGGATTGATCGGCCTCATTATCGGGCCTATCCTGGTACTGCTGGCCCGGGGGGTCTGGCGGGTCTGGGAGCGGCGGATGCGCCTGGAAGAGCAATGACCGGGAACCAAAAGGCCGTCCGGTTTCTCTAATCGACTGGCAGATGAATACGTCCCATCCGTTCCGGGGCGTAGCTCGTCGCGGCGGGATACGATTGTTTTCGCTAAGACTTTAGGCAATTACGGATGATAATGAAAGGAGCAAGGCATGGATTATCAGATGCTGGAACAGCAATACAACCAGTTGCAACAGCAGAGCCAAAACAACCTCCAGACGCTGCAACAACTGGCCGGGCGGATTCGTGCCCTGGCGCCCGATGATCTGACGGCGCGGGAGTTGGCCATGGATTTGCGCGGACTGGCAATGAGCTTGCAACAGCAGAACCAGTCCATCGCCCTGATGATGCAGCAAATGGCCCAGCGTCTCCAGCAAATGGAGATGCAGATGCAGAACATGGGGCAGGGCGGCATGAATCCGGGCATGCAGCAGCGGCCCTGGGGCAATCCGGCGGGTGCGGGCATGGGTAGCGGGCTGCTGGGCAGCATGGTGACCGGCTTGGGCTTGGGCGCGGGCTTTGCGGTGGCCGACAATATCGTTGATGATATTTTTGACGCCTTTTGAAAAAAGGCGCAAGACCGCGAGCAACTCGAACAGATTGAGAGAACGCTTTTCCGATCATCCATAGGAGGGGGCATCATGGATCAGCAGCGCATATATGCAGGGCGGGGTGTGTGGATATTGGCGGGCCTTCTCGCCCTGGGCGGCTGTGCTACCACGCCGGGTTATCAGAAGACCCAGACGGGGGCTACCGTAGGCGCCTTGGGTGGGGCGGCCCTAGGGGCCATCATCGGCAATCAGACCGGTAGCCCCCTGGCGGGTGCGGCCATTGGCGCGGGTGTCGGCGCATTGGCCGGCGGGGCCGTGGGATATGCCATGGATCAGCAGCAACAGGAGTTCCAGCAACGCTTGGCGGCTCAGGAGGCCGCGAACCAGGTGGCCATTCAGCGGGTCCAGTTGGCCAATCGTCAACAGGCCATCAATCTGCGTTTGAGCGGGCAGGCCTTTTTCAAGACCAACTCCACGGAACTGGCCACCAACAACAGCGCGGCACTCAACAACATCGCCCAGGTGCTCAACCAATATCCCAATTCCCGCGTGCTGGTTACCGGTTATACGGACAATACCGGGTCGCCCAGCTACAATCTGCAGCTCTCCCGGGACCGTGCCCAGACCATGGCCAACTATTTGATCACCCAGGGCGTCGATCCTGCGCGGATCCAGGTGGTCGGCATGGGCGAGGCCAACCCCATTGCCAGCAATGCCACACCTGCCGGGCGGCAGTTGAACCGGCGCGTAGAGATTACCGTCATTCCTCAGCAAAACGGCTAGGTGCCGATGGATCGGGCGCACGTTGGTTTGCTGGCATCACCCGATCCGGTCCTGCTGGCCGGGCTGGAGACGCGCATCGTGGACTGGGCCCGGGGGCAGGGCTGGTTTCTGGAAAGGACCGGTCCATTGCGTCGCGGGCAGCCCTGGCCAGGTCGCCTGGAGTTCATCAAAAAAGGGGTCCTTGACCCTGAGGTCTGGGGCGAACTTTTGCAGGCATGCACAATTTTTGTAGAGGTCCTTGCGGAAAAGCGGGAGGCCAAAAGCGCCGAGGGCATTTGGGTGAAGTTTTTCCAGTCTCCCGGGGCGCTCTTCGGCTTCGCCCAGCTTGCGCACACCGGCCCGACGGATTTTGTGGCAGCGCTGCGGTCGCGCCGGGGTTGGGATCAGGCGCCGGCCGAGGATGAGCGGGCTGCCCTGGCCCAGGTGGGTTTGCCGTGGATGGCCCCCGAGCAACGCAGCGTGGGACGCCTTGGCGCGCCGGGCTGCTCCCTGGGTCAGCACGATCAAGGCCGGTGCCATCATGACAGCTAACGAGGGCCTGGACAGCATCTATGGCCTCCATGCCGTGGCTGCGGCCCTGGCGGCCGGTGAACTGGCGGAACTCTGGGTGGTGCCGGAACGGCGTGACGAGTCTCGGGTAAAGGCCCTTGTTGACCAGGCCCAACGCGGAGATCTGCCCGTCGTCGAAACCCGTAGCGGGGATCTGCTGCGCAAGGTAGGTAGCGACAAGCACCAGGGCGTGGGCGGGCTGCTCCGTCCTTTACCCCTGCCGGATCTGCCAACCCTGCTGGCGGGGCTGGAAGGAAAGGCCCCGGCCCTGTTTTTGATTCTCGACGGGGTGCTCGATCCGCATAATCTCGGGGCCTGTCTGCGCAGCGCCGAAGGGGCCGGGGTAACGGCGGTGCTGTTGCCCAAGGATAACGCCTGCCCCGTCAACGCCACGGTGCGCAAGGTGGCGGCGGGCTCGGCTTCGCGTCTGCCGGTGATTTCCGTTACCAATCTGGCGCGCACCCTGGGCCTCTTGCAAGAGCATGGCTTTTGGGTGGTGGGGATGGCGGGGGAGGGGGATAAAAGCCTCTATGAACTGGATCTGCGCGGCCCCATGGTGATGATCATGGGCGGCGAAGAAAAGGGTTTGCGTCGTCTGACCCGGGCCCATTGCGATTTTTTGGCGCATATCCCCATGGAGGGCCGCGGAGGGAGCCTGAACGTTTCGGTGGCGACGGGTATTTGCCTCTTTGAGGCCTACCGGCAACGCCATGATGTGGGGTGCGGCGTCGGAACGGGGCGCCCGTCTGGCAAGGGAGAGGCGTGAAGGTGGAGGAGCTAAAAACGCCGATGATCGTGGATTCCCATTGCCATCTGGATTTTTCGGACTTTGACGCGGATCGTCCGGAGGTCCTGGAGCGGGCGGCGCGGGCCGGTGTGGCGCAGATCCTCGTCGCCGCGGTCAGCCAGGCGCATTGGCCCCGTTTGCTGGATTTGGTGCATCGGCACCAGACTCTCTGGGCGGGAGTGGGGGTGCATCCCAACGAGTCGCCGGAACATTCACCCAGTGAGGGGGATCTCCTGGCCGCCGTACAACAGGAAAAAGTGGTGGCGGTGGGCGAGACCGGCCTCGACTATTTTCGCAGCGGGGAGGCTCCGACCTGGCAAAAGGAGCGCTTTTCCCGACATATCGAGGTGGCCAAAAAAACCGGAAAGCCCCTGATCGTCCACACCCGCCAGGCGGCCCAGGATACCCTGGCCATGCTGCGTGCCGAGGGGGCAGACTGGGCTGGTGGAGTTATCCATTGTTTTACCGAGGATTGGGCCTTTGCCGTTGCGGCCATGGATTTAGGATTTTATATTTCCTTTTCGGGCATTGTGACGTTTAAAAAATCCGTTGATTTGCAGGATATCGCCCGGAGAGTGCCCATGGATCGGCTGCTGGTGGAGACCGATGCGCCCTATCTGGCACCCGCGCCGCACCGCGGAAAACGGAATGAGCCGGCCTATGTCACGGACGTAGGGCGATTCATTGCCGATCTTCGCGGGATCCCCTATGCCAATTTGGCTGGCCAAAGCACGGCCAATTTTCACCGGCTCTTTCGGGTGCCGGTAGCGGATGGCGCATGAAGATTACCTTTCTGGGGACGGGTTCCAGTGCGGGTACGCCGGTCATGACCTGCCAATGCCGGGTCTGCCGCAGCAAGGACCCACGCAATCAGCGCTTGCGGGCCAGCATCCTGGTGGAAGAAGGAGATGTGCGCCTGCTCGTGGATACCGGGCCGGATTTGCGCCAACAAATTCTGCGCGCCGGCGTTCTCAGCATCAGCGCTGTTTTGTTCACGCATTTCCATGCGGATCATATCAACGGCATTGACGACCTGCGTGCCTTCAACTTCGCGCAAAAAGAGATCATTCCCTGTTTTGCCGATGCCCGCACGGCGCAAGAGCTAGTAGAACGTTTTTGTTACTGTTTCCTCCCTCCCGATGCCGTCTGGGCGAAACCATCCCTTTCCATTATGGAGATTTCCGGGGGGTTGGGTTTTGGGCCGATGCGGGTTACGCCCATAACGCTCCTGCACGGTAATCTGCCTATTTTCGGCTATCGCTTCAATAATGTGGCCTATCTGACCGATTTGAAAACGATCCCTGACGAAAGCCTGGCCTTGCTGGAGGATCTGGACCTCCTCGTCATTGATTGTCTGCGCTATGAGGAGCATCCGACCCATCTCAATGTGGAAGAGGCTCTGCTGTGGGCACGACGAATCGGCGCGCGCCGTACCTATCTTACCCACATGACCCATGATGTGGATTATGCCGAATTGGCTGCGCTCCTGCCGCCACAAGTCCTCCCTGCCCATGATGGCCTGGTCCTGAGTGCGTGAGCAGCTTCCCGGCCTGGACTAGGGAGGCAGCGCCGCGCTTGCCAAGCGCTGTTCCCGCCCGACGGGTGGAAGGCCGCATCTCCGTTGCCCCCATGCTGGACTGGACCGATCGCCACTGCCGCTACTATCTGCGGCTGTTTTGCCCGTCCTGTGTCCTCTATACGGAGATGGTGACGGCGGCCGCCTTGCTCCATGGGCGGGATCCCGAGCGTTTTTTGGTGTTTTCCCAGGAGGAGCATCCCCTGGTCCTGCAACTGGCTGGCGATGACCCTTCGGCCATGGCCCGGGCGGCGGCCATGGGAGCGGCCTATGGCTATGACGGCCTCAATCTCAATGTCGGCTGTCCCTCCCCCAAGGTGCAGGCGGGTCGCTTCGGCGCCTGCCTCATGGCCGCACCCAGCCTGGTGGCGGAGCTGGTGGCCGCCATGGCGGAGACCGGCCTGCCTATCAGTGTCAAGCATCGCCTGGGGCTGGATCGGGAGGAAGACTATGATCTTCTCGCCCGTTTCGTGGAAACGGTGGCAGGGGCGGGCTGCGGGCATTTCATCGTCCACGCCCGCAATGCCTGGCTCCATGGCCTGGATCCCGCCGCCAATCGGGAGATTCCGCCCTTGCGTTACGCCTGGGTCCATCGCCTGAAGGCGGATTTTCCGCATCTGCGCATGGAGATCAATGGCGGCGTGGAGGATGTCCCCGCCATTCTCGGACATCTTCAGCGGGTGGACGGGGTCATGATCGGGCGGGCGGCCTATGGGCATCCGGCCTTGCTGGCGGCGGCGGAACGGGCATTGGGGCGGGTAGACTGGAATCCCAGCCCGGGATCCATCCTCCATGGTCTTCGCCTTTATGCCGAGGCGGCCGGTGGATCCTTGCCGGCCCCACGCCTTGCCCGCCACCTCCATGGCCTGGCCCACGGCTTGCCGGGTGCCCGCCACTGGCGGCGTTTCCTGGCTACGGCCCATGCCGCTGAATCCGCATCCGCCTTTCTCGCGCGGGCCTATGGCGTCTTGCCATCGGCCTTTTGGGATGCGTCCTTCCCTGACGCCGCAACCGCCCTGGGTTCAGCGCCCCAGAGGATACGTGCCAACCCGTAGGATAAAATCCCCGCCCCCAAAAGGATGGGCAGATCGGCCCCTTCGAGATCGCTGGTAGAGAATAAGCGTTGCAGGGTCGGTAATGCCCCGAAGAGGTACTGGCCGAGCAGGGCCAGAAACAGGGCCAGACCGGCTACCGCGTCTCCCCGATCCTGGCGCGGCCGCCCGTAGAGGGCGATGAGGAGGGCGGCTTCCATGGTCATGAGGGTATCCACCGCCAAGGTGCGCGCCTGGGCCAGGGTGTGGTCGAGAAGGCCATAGTGGAAAATCAGGAATACCACGGTCACCGTGAGGGCGGTGAAGATGGCCATCCGGCGCCAGAGGGCAGGCGGTATCAACGCTTCCCGGGGCGGGCGGGGGGCTTGCTGCATCAATCCGGGGTCCCCCCCCATGAAAGCGAATACCAGGGCCATGGTGCTGGCGGTGAGGGTGTTGACCCAGAGAATCTGCAGGGGGGTGATGGGCATTTCGGTGTCGAGCAAGACGGCCAGCAGGACGACCAGACCTTGGGCGAAGCTGGTGGGTAACATGAACTGGAGGGTCTTGCGGATATTGGCATAGACCCGCCGTCCCTCGGCGACGGCGGCGACGATATGGGCGAAGTGGTCGTCGCTCAGGACCATGGCCGCAGCTTCACGGGCCACATCACTGCCGGAACGGCCCATGGCGACGCCGATGTCCGCCCGGCGCAGGGCTGGGGCATCGTTCACCCCATCGCCGGTCATGGCGACGATTTCGCCTTGCCCTTGGAGGGTTTCCACCAGTTGCAGCTTGTCTTCTGGGTGGACTCGGGCAAAGACCTTGGTGCTGGCGGCCAGGTGCCGGCGTTCTGCTGCGGACGCCGCTGCCCATTGCTCGTGGGTGACGACGGCATCGCCGGGCGCCATGAAACCCAGATGGCGGGCGATGGCGGCGGCGGTGCGCGGATGATCGCCGGTGATCATTTGGATGCGAATCCCTGCCATCTGGCAGCGTTGGATGGCGTCCTGGACCCCTGGCCGTGGCGGGTCGAGGAGTGCCACTGCCCCCAGGAGTGTCCACCCCCCCTGGATGGGATCCTTCCAGGAATTCTCCGAAGACCGCCCCGAGGCCAGGGCGAGGATGCGCATGCCGTTTTCCGCCAGGGCATCGATACGCCCCCGCCAAGCTTTCCGATCGATGGGCCGGAGGCCAAGGGGATGCCATTCCCAGGCGCAAAGTTCCAGGATGACTTCCGGGGCGCCCTTGAGATAGACGCGGCCTTCGTCATGAGCGGTGGCCATGAACTTGCGCTCGTGGTGGAAGGGGAGGGTGTCCCGCCGGGGATGGGCCTCGCGAATCTCTGCGGAGAGGAGACCGAGATGGTGGGCAAAGTGCAAAAGGGCTTGTTCCATAGGGTCCCCCAGGGCTTCCTCCTGTTCCCCCATTTGTGCATCGTTGCAGAGGACCGCCGCCGTCGCCAGCTTGGTCAAGCCCTCCCGGTCCTGGGGCGGGGGCGCGGTGAAGGGCGCATGGATGGTGCTTTCCGCGAGGAGGGCCGTGGCCACCTGCATGCGGTTTCTGGTCAGGGTTCCGGTCTTGTCCGTACAGATCACCGTGACCGATCCCAGCGTTTCTACCGCGGGCAGTCGACGCAGGATGGCACCGAGGCGGGCCATGCGCTGTACACCCAGAGCCAGCGTGATGCTGATGACGGCTGGCAACCCTTCAGGGATGATGGCTACGGCCAGGCTGACGGCGGCCAGCAAGGTATTCTCCAGCCCCTGACCATGACTCAGTCCTACGGCAAGGGCCACCGCCGCCAACAGCAGCACGGCGGCGCTCAGGCTCCGGGCGAGGTGGTCGACCCGCCGCAGCAGAGGGGTTTGCATGGGCGGCAGGCTGGTCATCAGCGTCTGAATACGGCCAATCTCCGTGGCGGAACCGGTGAAGACCGCAATACCCATGCCGCTGCCGACGGTGACCAGGGTGCCGGCATAGACCATGCTCCGCCGTTGCGCCTCTTCCCCGGAATCCGTTCCTTCGTCGCTTTGGTCCGGCAGCGCCGCCTTGGGCACGGGGAACGATTCGCCAGTGAGCAGGGACTCATCCACCGCTAGGTCGTGGGCCTCGACGAGGGCGAGGTCGGCGCTGATGCGTTCCCCTGCCTGCACGGCCAATACATCGCCGGGGACGATACTGGTGGCGGGCATGGCCTGCCAGCGACCGTCACGCAGCACCAGGGCCATGGGATCCAGGAGCGACTGGAGGGCGGCCACGGCATTTTCCGCACGGTATTCCTGCACAAAGCCCAGGATGGTATTGATGAGGATGACGGCCCAGATCACGGCGCTGTCAACGGGATGGCCGAGCAGCCAGGACAGGAAGGCGGCAAGCACCAGGATGGCGATGAGCGGGTTGCGAAACTGGTCCAGAAAGCGTTGCCACCAGGGTTTGGGCGGAGCAGGAGGCAGGCGGTTCGGTCCGAATTTCGCCAGGCGGGCTTGGGCTTCGCTGCCACCAAGCCCCTCGGGACTGCTTTCCACATCCGCAAAAAGTTCCCGTAAGCTCCTGTGCCGCGTGTTGTTTTTCACATTTTCGCTCCCTTTACGTCGATGGCTCTCCGGCCCCAGGAAAAAAAGTCAGGTTCATGACCGCGCCATCCCAGATTCCGTAAAACGCCCCGCTGGCCTCCCAGGCCCCCAGGACCAGGCGGTGCTGGCCGGAGGAGATCTCCTCCCATTGGGGGCGGTGGGTATGGCCGTGGACGAGGAGATGGTAGGGGGCGAGGGGGCCGGCAAAAGGATCCGCGCCCTGTAGGGCGGCGGCGATGGCATCGGGGTGGGCGTCGGTGATGGTGATGGGCTTGCGCGCCACCTCCCGTTGGCTGCCCCGGCGCAGGCCCTGGGCGAGGCGGCGCAGCCAGGGGTAAGGTAAGGGCCGCAGCAGGAAGCGGGTGAGGGGATGGCGGATGATACGGCGGAAACGCTGATAGCGATGATCGTCGCTGCAGAGGAGATCGCCGTGGGTGAGAAGGACACGCTTAGCGCCCAGGCGCAGGGAGGAAGGATCGGGAATGAGGGCGATGCCATAGCGTTTCAGGAATGCCGGGGACAAGGGGAAATCCCGGTTACCCACCAGCAGGTAGACAGCCACCCCCTCTTCGGTCAGCGCAGCAAGATCGCCCAGGGGCGCGGCATAGGCCGGCTCCCTGGCCTGGGCCGGATGTATCCAGTAGTCGAAGAGGTCGCCCAGAATGAAAAGCGCCCGCGCCCGGCGGCCCGGCCCCGCGCAAAAGGCGTGGAAGAGGGCCTGCAGATCAGGCCGATCCGGCCCCAGGTGGAGATCGGAAATAAAAAGGACGGGGCCGTCCGCCCCATCCCCCATGTCCAGCACCGCCAAGTCCTCAAGCCGCCGGAAGGCGTTCCGCGCGCTCGATGAGGACCGTTTCCTTGGGTACATCCTGATGCCCGCCGCTGTTGCCGGTAGGGGTCTTGGCGATCTTGTCCACCACATCCATGCCCACCAGGACCTTGCCAAAAACCGCATAACCCCAGCCCGATCCGGACGCCGACTTGAAGTCGAGGAAGGCATTGTCCACTAAATTGATGAAAAACTGCGCAGTGGCGGAATGGGGGTCATTGGTGCGCGCCATAGCCAGGGTGCCGCGCAGATTTTTCAGCCCGTTTTCCGCCTCGTTGGCGATGGCGGCGTGGGTTCCCTTCTGTTTCATCTGCGCATCGAAACCACCGCCCTGGATCATGAAGCCGGGGATGACGCGATGGAAAATGGTTCCGTCAAAAAAGCCCTCCTCCATATAGTGGAGAAAGTTTTCGACGGTTTTCGGGGCTTTTTCGGCATCCAGTTCGATAACGATTTCGCCGTGATTGGTGTGCAGTGCGACCTGCGGATTTGTCATGGAAACTCCTCATAAGCCAAGGGCGCGTGCGCCCTGATAGAATAAAAAACTGGTGATCCAGGCGAGGCCCAGGGACCACAGCAGACTGAAGCTGGTAAAACCCCAGCTCCGGCTTTCCCGCTGCAACGCCGCGACGGTGGCCAGGCAGGGGGTGTAGATCAAGGTAAAGAGCATGAAGCCGTAGGCCTGGACCCAATCCATCCGGGCGCTGATGATGCCGCCCAGGGCCTCATTGCTGCTGCCGAAAATGACCGCCAGGGCGCCAATGACGATTTCTTTGGCAACGAAGCCAAAGAGTAAAGCGATACTGAGGAGCTTGTCGATACCCAGGGGCTGAAAGACGGGTTCCAGCCAGCTTGCCAGGATGCCCGCCAGGGTATCGGGCCCGGCGGGAGTAACGCCCGTCGGGAAATGGGTGAGTGCCCATACGGCTACGACGCCAAGGACGATGAAGCCGCTGGCGCCGGCAAGAAAATGCCGGGACTGTTGCCAGCCCTGGGAGAACATCTGGCGCAGGGTGGGGAGGCGATAGGGCGGCATCTCCAGCAGCATGGGTTCATAGCTGCTGAAGCGCCGCTTCCAGACCAAGGCCGTCAGGAGGGCCGCCAGCAGACTCATGACATAGAGACTGAAGAGCACCAGCGGTGCAGTCCGGGGGGAGAAGAGGACGCTGGTAAAAAACAGGAATACCTGCAGCCGCGCCGAGCACAGGGAGAAGGGAATGATCAGCATGCTCAGCAAGCGGGCCGACCGGGAGCGCATGATGCGCGTACCCATGATGGCCGGGACGTTGCAGCCGAAGCCCATGAGCTGCATGACGAAGGCGCGGCCGTCCAGGCCCAGCCTGGACATGAGGGCATCCATGAGGAAGGCGGCGCGGGCGAGGTAGCCGCTGTCCTCCACCACGGACATGCCCACAAAAAAGACCAGGATGATGGGCAAGAAGGTGAGCACCGTCCCTACGCCGTCATAGATGCCGGAAAGGAGAAAATTCTGCAGGAGGGGCGGGAAGCCGGCCAGGGCGGGAGCAAGCCAAGTGGTCTTGACGGTGTCGAGGGTCCAGCCCAAGGCGTCCTGGAGGGGGGTGCCGACGCCGTAAACGGCCTCGAAGAGGAGCAGCATGGCCAGGAAGAAGAGCGGCAGGCCGAGCCAGGGATGGAGCAGGAGCTTGTCGATGCGTTCGCTCCAACCGGCCTTGATCTGCACGGGTATGGTCACATGCTGGCGCAAGAGCGTGTTGAGCTCCTGACCGAGGGCGTCATCCTCTTGCAGCACTCCGGTCTGCGCGGCCCGGGGTGTGCCCTGCTGGCGCAGGATCTGTTCCATCTGGTGGCGCACCTGGGGGAAGCCCTGGCCGTATTTGGCGCTCAACTCTGCCACCGGCATCCGCAGGGCCCGGGCCAGGCCAGGTACGTCGATATGCACACCCAGGCGCCGCGCCTCGTCGCTCATGTTGAGCAGCAGAATCATGGGCAGCCCCAGGCTGCGCAATTGTAGGACGAGGGCGAGTTGGCGGTCGAGTTGGGTGGGGTTGGCGATGACTACCAAGGCATTGACCGGCTGCTCTTCGAGGAATTGCCGTACCACCTGCTCGTCATCGCTAAAGCCATGGAGGTTGTAGATGCCGGGGAGGTCCACCACTTCCACCATGTCGCCGCCCAGCAGGATTTTGGCGCTGAGGAGGTCAACAGTGATGCCCGGCCAGTTGCCCACCTTGGCAATGCTGCCGGTGAGGCGATTGAAGAAGGTGGATTTGCCGGTATTGGGCATGCCCAGGAGGGCAATCTTTTTCATGTCGGGCCCCCTGGGTAGGGCTGGACCCAGATCTTGGCCGCTTCGCCCCGGCGGATCATGATCTCGGTGTGTCCGACGCGCACCTGCAAGGGACCGTGCAGTGCCGCGCGGCGTAACACCAATAGCTGACTGCCCGGGCGCAGGCCTAATGCGATCATGCGGCGAGATAATTCTCGGCCAGCGCTGATCCCCTGGATGACAGCGCATTGGCCGGGGATGATCTGTTCCAGGGTGGTTCGCTGCAACATGGGACGGAATCCTTGGGACGCTCTTTGTGCTATAATAATAACAATTCTCATTACAAACGCAAGGCGCTGCGACAGGGGCTTGGTGTTTATCCGAAAACCGGCAGTTGCCGGATCCAGGGTTATGCCTCGCCGGCCTCCCGGCGCAGGACTTGGCATAAGAGGCTGCCCTGATGAAGATCGGCGGTGATTTCCGCACCTATCGCAGTCTCCGCGGCGCTGTACAGGACGTGGCCATGGGCATCGCGCAGCACGGCGTAGCCGCGTTGCAGAACGGCCTGGGGATCAAGCATGTCCAACTGGGTAGAGAGTTGCTGGCAATGTTGCTGGGCCTTTTGCCATTGGCGCTCCATGGCGGCCCGCAGGCGCGTTTGCAATGTCAGCAGATGCTGATTCAAGGCGGCCACATCGTGTTGCGGATTGGCTTGCTGCAGGCGGTATTGCCAGATCTGGAGTTGATAGGAAGCCGCTTGCAGGCGTGGTACCAGGGATTTGCGCAGGGCATTGTGCGCCTGTTGCCAGCGTCCTTCGGCGGCGTCCAGCAGCGCGCGGGGATGGCGCAGGCGCAAACGCAGATGATCGAGATACAGGGTACGCTCGCGTAGCGCCCGTTCCATGGCTTGACGCAGACGACGTTCCTGGGTGCGCAGATGCGGCAGCCACTCGGCCCGGTCGGGGCTGACGGCCTGGGCGGCGGCGGTGGGGGTGGCGGCGCGCAGGTCGGCGGCAAAGTCGGCAATGGTGAAGTCGATCTCGTGGCCGATGCCGGTGATCACTGGGATGGGGCAACTGCGGATGGCGCGGGCGATGGCCTCGTCATTGAAGGCCCAGAGGTCCTCGCTGCTGCCGCCGCCCCGGGCGATGATCAGGACATCCTCGCTGTGCCGTTTGGCCACTCGTGCCAGGGCCGCGAGGATCTGCGGCACGGCCTCGTTGCCCTGCACCGCTACGGGATAGAGAAGAACCCGCAACATGGGCCAGCGCTGGCGGAGGGTGACCAGGATGTCGTGGATGGCCGCTCCCGTTGGGGAGGTGATCACCGCCACCCGACGGGGCCAGCGCGGGATGGGACGTTTGTCTTCGGGGCGGAACAGGCCTTCGGCATGGAGCCGGGCCTTGAGGGCCTCGAAACGCGCCTGCAGATCGCCGGCCCCGGCTTCCGTCAGTTGTTCGACGATGAGCTGAAACTCTCCGCGCCCTTCATAAAGGGTCGCTTGCGCCAACACCTGCACCTGCATTCCCTCTTTGGGGAGGGCTCGGCAATAGGCGCTGCGGTTGCGGAACATGGCGCAGCGCACCTGCGCGCGCTCGTCCTTGAGGGTGAAATACCAATGTCCCGAAGCGGGGCGGCTGAAATTGGAGATCTCGCCCTGAACCCACAGCAGCGGCAGGCCGCCCTCGATGATCTCGCGCGCCGTGCGGTTGAGGTCGCCGACCGAGATGATGGGCAAGGCCTGTGTTTCCAATGACATGATGTTCCCTTTTGATCTTCCGGTGGAAAAACGGCAGCGGCGGGCGCGCCGTTGCTTTTCAAACTTGGCTCTTGACCTTGCCGTGGTCAAGGTTTTAAGGTCTTTACTGCATAGTTTTTATGTCAACTGCCAAAAGGAGCCGCCATGGCCGTAATAGAGCTGAGTCAACACAACTTCGATGCCGTGGTGCAAGGCAATGACATCGTGCTGGTGGATTTCTGGGCACCCTGGTGTGCGCCATGCCGCGGCTTCGCCCCGATCTTCGAGGCGGCCGCCGCGAAATATCCGGATATCGTCTTTGGCAAGGTCAATACCGATGCCGAGCAGGAACTGGGGAGTTTCTTCCAGATCCGCTCCATTCCCACGCTGATGATCTTTCGCCAGCAAATCGGCATTTTTTCCCAGGCCGGGTCCTTGCCCGCCAACGCCCTGGAAGAAGTCATCACCCAGGCCCTGGCGCTGGATATGGACGAGGTGCGCCGGGAAATCGCCCAAGAGCAGAGTGCCGCCCACTAAAACGAGATGCCCCCGGGGCCTTTGGCCCTAGGGAGCGTTGTCCATATCCCCAGGTCCACCAGCGGAAAGGGCAAGGCCCCGCTTCAGCGGGGAATTTTTTGCCGTTACTGTCCATGGGCTGTTCCGGCAGGTGCCGGCGGGCTGCTCCGCACGGCATGGGCGGGCGCGCTCCCGGTGCCCGGAGGCTGGATCCGGGTAAAGCCGATGATCACCAGAGCCACCATGGCGCAGGCCCAAAGCACCAGTAGCACGGCTACCAGGAGCGGGCCGATCTGTGGACGTTTCATGACCCTCTCCTAGCCCCTTGGGCCGAGGGAACGGGAGCGGGCATCGGCAACGCATCACCACGCCGATACATTACGTACCCCCAGGAAGTGCATGTTGAGAGGGATTTCGATTTTACGGGTCTGTGCCGCCAGTTGCTTGGAAAAGGGCGTGTAGGGAAAGGAAAGGCGGATGATGCGTTCGGCGGCGGCATCCAGGGCCGGTTTGCCGGAGGATTGCTCGATGATGATGCGGTTGAGCCCACCATCCTGGTTGAGAATGACACGCACCTTGAGGTTGCCGGTCATTTCCCCCGGATAGTTGAGGTCGCCGATGCGCTCCAGCTTCTGAATCCAGCCAGCAATATAGAAATCGGCCACCGGCCCCTTGGGGTTTTCAAATTTGGGCAGGGGAGGGCTCGCCGTGGCCTCCCGGGCTACCTGATCCATCTGCGTTTCCAGGCGTCCCAGGTCAATCCTTGGAAGCGATGCCGGGCTGGACGGTGCCGCAGGGGCGGAAGCGGGGCTCACCATCTCCCGCGACCGTATCTGATTTTCCTCGACGCGGGGCGGATGGGCCGGGATGGGGTGGCGGGAGGGCCTCGGAGATGGCGCGGGGCGCGGCTGGGACGGCGTTCGTGGATGGGCGGGCGCCCGCTCCACGGCTTTGGGCGGTACGACCTTCTGCGCAGTGCGCGGGGCCTGCCCCCGGATGGGCTCCGGCATGATCTGGAAGGTTTTATTGGCTTCCTTGGCGGGCAATCGGACATGCTGTGGTTTGGCGATATGGACAAAGAAATAGACCAAGGCCGCCATCAACAGCGCCGAAGCCAGTACCCAAGGCAAGAGCGTATCGCCCCAATGGGGGCGCTCTTGTGGCACGATGAAATAAAGTTTACCCCTGACGCTTGCCAAACTTTCCAACCCTTGCGGCTCTTGCCGTATCTTGCGGGTGATGACTGCCTTCGACCAGAAGCGCCTTGGGCATTATACGAGGTCTAAAAGGAATGCACAGCCTGGAAGCCCTTGCGCTGCCATTGTGAGCCCTGCCGTGGATTGGGCCGTTGGCGGTGGGTGCCCCGGCGGCAGAATTCCACCGCCAAGGGCCGTTTTCAGGATCCATGGGCCTGGGCCGCCGGTGCAGTGCGGAAATGCGGAAGAAAGGCCGCCAGGACCCCGAGTAAAGGGAGAAAGGCGCAAAATTGATAGACCCAGGCAATGCCCCAAAGGTCCGCCAACTCGCCCAGGGCGGCGGCGCCGATTCCCCCCAGGCCAAAGGCCAGGCCGAAAAACAAACCGGAAACCGCCCCAACCCGGCCGGGGATGAGTTCCTGGGCATAGACGACGATGGCCGGGAAAGCGGAGGCGAGCAGGAAGCCGATCACGACGCTGAGCACGGCTGTCGCCGTCAATCCGCAATGGGGCAGCGCCAGGGTAAAGGGGGCGATGCCCAGGATCGAGACCCAGATGATGACTTTGCGGCCGATGCGATCTCCCATGGGGCCGCCAAAGAGGGTACCGGCCGCCACGGCGGCAAGAAAGAGGAAGAGGTGGATCTGCGCCTGCTGCACCGGGATATGGAAACGGTCCATGAGATAAAAAATCAGGTAGCTGCTGATGCTGGTCAGATAGAGAAACTTGGAGAACATCAGGAGCACCAGGATGATCATGCTGCGCCGGACGATGCCCTTGGGCAACGGGGCGGCAGCAATGGCCGGGCGTGCGGTTTTGGGCAGACGATGCTGGTGACGGTACCAGCGCCCCACGAAAAAGAGGATGACGATGGCCAGGAGCGCCGCGGCGGAGAACCAGGACAGGCTCTCTTGCCCGTTGGGCATCACCAGCCAGGCGGCCAGCAGCGGGCCGGCGGCCGTGCCGACGTTGCCGCCTACCTGGAAGATGGATTGCGCCAGGCCGTGCCGCCCGCCCGAGGCCATGCGCGCCACGCGGGAAGATTCCGGGTGAAAGACCGATGAACCCATGCCGACCATGGCCGCAGCAGTGAGCAGGAGGCCGTAGTTCGGTGCGATGGAGAGCAACAAGAGGCCGAAGAAGGTGAAAAACATCCCGATCGGCAGGGAAAAGGGATGGGGGCGCCGATCCGTGTAAGCGCCGATCAAGGGCTGGATCACCGCCGCGGTGAGCTGATAGGCCAGGGTAATGAGGCCGATCTGCGCGAAGCTGAGATGGAAATTGCCCTTGAACAGCGGATACACCGCCAGCATCAGGGACTGGATCATATCGTTCAGAAAATGGGAAACGCTGATCGCCCCCAGCACTTCAAAACGGGTTGCGGAAAGACGGGAAAGGGAGGCGGGTCCCGCGGCGGAAAGGCCAGTCGCATCGATGTGGTTACGAGACATGGAGATGGTCTTTTGTCACTCTGATGAGGCGAGCATCTTACGAGGCGCGCAAGCGGATGTCTAACGACGCCCAGGGCGAAAAAACGCGTTGTTGCCCACGAGGAAGCGGATTTTTGCCGGGCCGGCAGGGAGGTCCATCAGGGGCTGAGGCCCTATTGGCGGGCTCTGGAGTTGTTTTTGCGGGGGGAATGGCGCACCATTTCCCGCCGCCGCTTTGGCGGAGTGCTCTGGCGTTTGCCTTGCCTTGGGACGTTGGGGTAGTGTTTAATTATTTCGATGAGATCTGCCATGAAAATACCCGCCGGGGATGACCCTCGCCCCGTTGACTTCGAATCCACTCTGGAAGCCCTGGAAGACACGGTCAAGCAATTGGAAAGCGGCCAGTTGCGGCTGGAGGAATCCATCGCCCTCTTTCAGCGGGGAGCGCAACTGGCACGCCGTTGCGAGGAACAACTCCAGCAGGCGCGGCAGACGGTGGAAATACTCCTGGCCGAGGCCGATGCGCCGGTGCCTTTCCTGAGCGAAGAGGATCAATAATCGTGGACGCAGCCATGGAGCAACCAGCCTTTCAAACATTCTGCCGGTCCCATGTCGAGCGCATGGAAGGGGTTTTGGGGCGGCTATTGCCGAGCGAAGAGATTTTGCCGGCCCGCCTCCATCGCGCCATGCGCTACAGCGTATTGGCCGGTGGCAAGCGTATCCGCCCGTTGCTGGTCTATGCTACAGGACACTGCCTGGGTGTAGCGGTGGAGCATCTCGATCGCCCCGCCGCCGCTCTGGAATTGATCCATGCCTATTCCCTGGTCCACGACGATCTGCCCGCCATGGACAATGACGACCTGCGTCGTGGCCGTCCCACCTGCCACCGGGCCTTTGATGAGGCGACGGCTATCCTGGCGGGCGATGGCCTGCAGGCCCTGGCCTTTCAATTGGTGGCCGAGGCCGGCTGGGGCATGGCGCCGGAATGGCAGTTGCGCATGCTGCAGGCCCTGGCGGCGAGCGCCGGTTCGCGGGGTATGGTCGGTGGGCAGGCCATCGATCTGGCGGCTGTGGGCCACGAACTGGCGTTGCCGGCCTTGGAGACCATGCATCTGCACAAAACCGGCATGCTCATCCGCTGCGCCGTCCAGTTGGCCCTGTTTGCCGCCGGGCAGGATCGCGGTGAACAGTACGAGGCGCTGTTGCGTTACGCCGATCGGGTGGGACTCGCCTTCCAGGTGCAGGACGACATTCTCGACGAGATCGGCGATCTGGAACTGACGGGCAAGGCCATGCAGGGGGCGGATCGCAGTCGCAACAAGCCGAGCTTTGTGACCCTGCTCGGTCTGTCCGGCGCCCAGGATTACGCCCGGCGCCTCCTGGAGGAGGCGCTGGCGGCCCTCCTCCCCTGGGGAGCGGAAGCGGATCATTTGCGGGCCCTGGCGCGCCTGATCGTTGAGCGCAGTAAATGAGCGGGCCCTTACGCAGCAGGTTTCCCTCTCCTGCCGAGTTGCGGCGGATGTCCCGGGCCGAGCAGAAGCGGGTCGCAGTGGCCGTTCGCCAATTCATCCTCGACAGCGTCAGCAGTACCGGTGGTCACCTTTCCTCCAGCCTAGGGGCGGTGGAACTGACGGTGGCCCTCCATGCGGTCTTCAATACCCCGGAGGATCGCCTTGTCTGGGACGTCGGGCACCAGGCCTATCCCCACAAGATCCTCACCGGCCGCGGCCCCCGCTTCCCCACCTTGCGCATGAAGGATGGACTGTCGGGTTTTTTGAAGCGCGACGAGAGTGTCTACGACGCCTTCGGGGCGGGCCATTCCAGCACCTCCATCAGCGCCGCCCTGGGGATGGCCGTGGCGGCCAAACTGGAACATCAGCCGCGTCAGGTGGTGGCCATTATCGGTGATGGGGCCATGACGGCGGGCCTCGCCTATGAGGGCCTGAATAACGGCGGCGCCCTGGATGCCGATCTGCTGGTGGTGCTCAACGACAACGAAATGTCCATTTCCCCCAATGTTGGCGCGGTGTCGCAGTATCTTACGCGCATTCTTTCCGGGCGCCTCTACAATACCGTGCGCGAAGGCGCGGGCCAGGCTCTGAGCCTCCTGCCACCACTGCGCGAACTGGCCAAAAAGGCCGAGGAGGGGGTGAAGGGTCTGGTGTCTCCCGCCACCCTCTTTGAGGAAATGGGTTTCCATTACTTCGGGCCCATCGACGGCCACGATCTCGATGTGCTCATCCCCACCCTGGAAAATCTCAAGGACATCAAGGGGCCGCGCCTGCTGCATGTGGTTACGAAAAAGGGCAAGGGCTACGGACCTGCCGAGGCAGACCCCTGCGCCTATCACGGGGTCTCGCCCTTTGATCAGGGCAGCGGCCAGATGGCCAAGAAGGCGAGTGGCCCGCCCAGCTATACCCAGGTCTTTGGGGACTGGCTCTGCGACAAGGCGGCCAGGGAAAAAAACCTGGTGGCCATCACCCCGGCCATGCGCGAGGGATCGGGCCTGGTGCGTTTCGAGCAGATGTTTCCGCAACGCTATTTCGACGTGGGCATCGCCGAACAGCACGCCCTGACCTTTGCGGCGGGGCTTGCCTGCGAGGGAATCCATCCGGTGGTGGCCATCTATTCCACTTTCCTGCAGCGCGCCTATGATCAATTGATCCATGACATCGCCATCCAGAACCTGGCGGTGCTCCTGGCCGTGGATCGCGCCGGCCTGGTGGGTGCCGATGGGGCTACCCATCAGGGCAGTTTTGATCTGGCCTTTGCCCGCACCATTCCCAATCTGCTCATCATGGCGCCCAAGGACGAGCAGGAATTGCGCGATATGCTCAACACCGGCTTCGCCTATCCCGGACCGGCCATGGTGCGCTATCCCCGGGGCAGCGGTCTTGGTGTTGGCCTGGACAGGGATCTCGCCCGCACGGTACCCATCGGCAAGGCCGAGGTCCTGCGCCGGGGACGGAATCTGGCCATTCTGGCTTTTGGCTCCCGGGTGGCCGCGGCCATGGCGGCGGGCGAGGCGGTGGATGCGACGGTGGTCAATATGCGCTTTGTCAAACCCCTGGATGAAGCCCTGTTGCTGGATCTGGCCCAGAGTCATGGGGCTTTCCTCACGGTGGAGGAAGGGGCGATCATGGGCGGCGCCGGTAGCGCCGTGGCCGAATGCTTGCTCAATGGGGGGCGCAGCATGGCGATGCGCATCCTGGGTCTGCCCGATGAATTCATTGAACAGGGAGAGGCCAAGGAGTGGCTGGCGGAGCTTGGGCTGGACGCGGCTGGCATCGAAGCTGCCGCCCGCGCCCTGCTGGACGGTCTTGCCCCCGGAGCGGGGGCGGGCGTAGTATCCGACTGAACTACTCAACAAGTTCCGTGCGAGGTGAATGGTGAGAGATTGCGCCGCAGAAGTCATGGAAGACGTTCAGGGACGGCCCGACCCGCGCGCCATACCCATCAACCAGGTGGGCATCAAGGCCATTCGTCATCCGGTGCGGATCCGGGACCGCAGCGAAGGGGAGCAGCATACCATCGCCCTGTGCAACATGTACGTGAGCCTCCCCCAGCATTTCAAGGGTACCCACATGTCGCGCTTCGTGGAGATCCTCAACGCCCACGACCGGGAGATCAGCGTGGATTCCTTTCAGGAAATCGTGCGCACCATGCGCGAGCGGCTGGATGCCGATGCCGCCCGCCTGGAGATGCAATTTCCCTACTTCATCAACAAGGCGGCGCCCATCTCCGGAGTGAAGAGCCTCATGGATTACGAGGTGAGTTTTGTCGGCGAGTCCAGCCACGACCAGTATCGCCAGACCATTGGCGTGCAGGTGCCGGTGACCAGCCTTTGCCCCTGTTCCAAGAGCATCGCCGACTATGGCGCCCACAACCAGCGCTCCCATGTGCAGGTGCGGGTGCGGGCCAACGACTGGATCTGGATCGAAGAGATCATCGATCTCGTGGAGGAGGAAGCCTCCTGCCAGCTTTATGGCCTGCTCAAGCGCCCCGATGAAAAATTCGTGACCGAATATGCCTATGATCATCCCAAGTTTGTGGAGGACATGGTGCGGGATGTGGCCATTCGGTTGAAGGGCGATTCCCGGGTGGATTGGTTCTCGGTTTCCTCTGAAAACTTCGAATCCATTCACAATCATTCGGCTTACGCCATGATCGAGATGGATAAGTAAGCCCATGCCGGGAAGCAGCATCGGGGAGTGCTTTCGCGTCAGCACCTTTGGCGAGAGCCATGGACCGGCCATCGGCTGCGTCATTGACGGCTGTCCCCCGGGCCTGGCCCTGGTGGAGGCGGATATCCAGGGCGACCTGGACCGCCGTCGTCCGGGGCGGTCGCGGCACACCACCCAGCGCCAGGAGGCGGATCAGGTGGAGATCCTCTCCGGCGTGTTCGAGGGATACACGACGGGTACGCCCATCGGGCTGCTGATCCGCAATACCGACCAGCGCTCCCAGGATTATGGCAAGATCAAGGATACCTTTCGGCCCGGCCACGCCGACTACACTTACCTGCAAAAGTATGGGCGGCGGGACTATCGGGGCGGAGGACGTTCCTCCGCCCGGGAGACGGCGACCCGGGTCGCGGCGGGGGCGGTAGCCCGCAAATTCCTGCGCGAACGCCTGGGAGTGGAAATCACCGCCTGGCTGGCCCAGATGGGTCCCATCCGGGCGCGCAGCTTCGTGCGCGAGGAAATCGGGCGAAATCCCTTCTTTTGCCCCGATGCGGCGGTGGCCGAGGAAATGGCGGCGTTCCTTGATGCCCTGCGCAAGGAGGGGGACTCCATCGGCGCGCGGGTGGATGCGCGGGTAGGGGGTATGCCGGTCGGTCTCGGCGAGCCGGTCTTCGACCGCCTGGAAGCGGATATTGCCAAGGCGATGATGAGCATCAATGCCGTCAAGGCGGTGGCTGTGGGGGACGGTTTTGGTGTGGTGGAGCAGCGCGGCAGCGAGCATGGCGATGCGCTGACGCCCCAGGGTTTCGCCAGCAATCATGCCGGCGGGGTCCTGGGCGGCATTTCCAGCGGCCAGGACCTCACCCTGTCCGTGGCCATCAAGCCCACCTCCAGCATTCGTATCCCGCGGCAGAGCATCGACCTCCATGGCGAACCGCTGGAGGTGGTCACCACGGGCCGCCACGACCCTTGTGTGGGGATTCGTGCCGTGCCCATTGTCGAGGCGATGCTTGCCCTCGTGATCATGGACCACTGGCTACGCCAGCGCGCGCAGAACGGGGATGTGCATCCACCCCTGCCGCCCATCCCCGCCTCCCGCTAACGCGGCGCCATGACCGGGCAGCGGCAAGGGCGCTGGCTGGCTCTTTATTATGCCCTTTATTTCTCCGCTCTGGGGGCCTTCATGCCCTATTGGGGCCCCTACCTGCAGCAGCAGGGGCTGACGGCGCTGGAGATCGGCATCCTCACCGCGACCATCCAGGCCACCAAGGTCCTCGCCCCCAATATCTGGGGCCTGATGGCGCTGCGCTGGGGCCTAGGCAGGATCGTGCCGGGGGCGGCTTTGGCCACGGCACTGGGTTTCCTGGCTTTGCTCTGGGCCCATGATTTTTTTAGCATCTTCCTCATTACCATCGCGTTTTCGTTTTTTTGGGCGGCCACCCTGCCCTTGGTGGACATCACCACCATGGAGTGGGCCGAACGCAGCGGGGCGGCCTATGGCCGGATCCGCCTCTGGGGTTCCATCGGTTTCATTCTGCTGGCCTTGGGGATGGGCTGGCTCATCGCCAGCGGTGGAATGGCGGTATTCCTGCCCGTCATTGTCGTGTTCCTGCTGGCGGCGTGGTGGTCGAGCCGTTATCTTCCTTTTGCCGCAGGCGGCACGGCAACGGCGGTGCCGCAGGCAGCCTTGCGCAATGAATTGCGGCGGGGGGATCTGCTATTTTTTTTCGCCGCTTGCATCCTGGAGCAGGCCAGTCATGGCCCTTATTACGCCTTTTACTCCATCTATGTCGGGGACCATGGCCAGGGTAGCATGGCCGTTGGCTTCCTCTGGGGCTTTGCGGTGCTCTGCGAGGTCTTGTTTTTTGCGGTGGGCGAAGGGGTTATCCGGCGTCTGGGCCTGAAGACGGTCCTGTATGCGAGTTTTCTCCTGACGGCGTTGCGCTGGGGGGTGATCGGCCTGTGGCCCGATTTGCCCTGGATCGTTGCCGTGCAAAGCCTCCACGCGGCAAGCTATGGGGCTTTTCATCTGGCGGCAGTTCACTGGGTCTATCAGCGCTTCCCCACGAGCCTGCGGGCCCGCGGCTTGGCCCTCTATGCCAGCGCGGCCTATGGCCTGGGTGGTGCAATGGGGGCCCTGGCCGGGGGTTGGGCCTGGCAGAAGCTGGGTGGGCCGGAGACTTTTTATGCGGCTGCGGCCTTGTCGCTGCTGGGGACCGTCCTGCTGCTTGTGGCGCTCCGGCCCGGATATGCGAATTGGGAGCGAGTAAGGGTGTCTCTTGAAAAGGCACGCCGGTAGTCCCATTTATGTTGCAGACGCGAAAATCATGGAGCAGAACCAATGCGAATGGATAAACTGACCACCAAGTTCCAACAAGGATTGCAAGAAGCCCAGAGCCTGGCCCTGGCCCAGGACCATCAGCAAATAGAGCCGCTGCACCTCCTCATTGCTTTTCTGGATCAGGATGGCGGAATTGCGCGCCCTTTGCTGTCCAAGGCGGGCGTGCGGGTAGACAGCCTGCGCAGCAATCTCGGCCGGGCCCTGGAAGGCCTGCCGAAGGTGCATGGGACCCCTGGCGAGGTGAGTATTGGCCGTGATTTAAGCAATATGCTCAATCTCGCCGACAAGATCGCCCAGAAACGGGGCGACGCCTATATTGCCACCGAACATTTTTTGCTGGCGCTGCTGGAGGACAAGGGCGAGGCGGGGCGGCTGCTGAAGGAGGCCGGCGCGACGGCCAAGGACCTGGATCAGGCCATCAACGACCTGCATGGCGGCGAGAAGATCAAGGATGCCAATGCCGAAGAGCAGCGCCAGGCGCTGGAGAAATACACGACGGACTACACCGAGCGGGCCGCCCAGGGCAAGCTGGATCCGGTGATCGGCCGCGATGATGAAATCCGGCGCACCATTCAGGTGCTGTTGCGGCGCACCAAGAACAATCCCGTACTCATCGGCGAGCCGGGGGTGGGCAAGACCGCCATTGTCGAGGGGCTGGCGCTGCGCATCGTCAATGGCGAGGTTCCGGAGTCCCTGCGCGGCAAGCGGCTGTTGAGCCTGGACCTGGGCGCGCTCATTGCGGGTGCCAAGTTTCGCGGCGAGTTTGAAGAGCGGCTCAAGGCATTGCTGACGGACCTGGGCAAGGCAGAAGGGCAGATCATCCTTTTCATCGACGAGATCCACACCCTGGTAGGGGCCGGCAAGGCCGAAGGAGCCATGGATGCCGGCAACATGCTCAAACCCGCCTTGGCCCGCGGTGAACTGCATTGCATCGGCGCGACCACGCTGGATGAGTACCGCAAGTATATCGAAAAGGACGCGGCCCTGGAGCGGCGCTTCCAGCGGGTCCTGGTGGACGAACCCAGCGTGGAGGACAGCATCGCCATCCTGCGCGGGCTCAAGGAGCGTTACGAGGCCCATCATGGCGTGCGTATCACCGATCCGGCCCTGGTGGCGGCGGCGCAGTTGTCGCACCGCTATATCACGGATCGCAATCTCCCGGACAAGGCCATTGACCTCATCGATGAGGCCGCGTCGCGGATCAAGATGGAGATCGACTCCAAACCTCAGGAACTGGATGAACTGGAGCGGCGGATCATCCAGCTCAATATCGAGCGCGTGGCCCTGGAAAAGGAAAAAGACGAAGCAAGCCGCAAGCGCCTGGATACCTTGCGCAGTCAAATTGATGAGTTGGAGCGGAAATATAGGGAACTGGAAGAGGTTTGGAAGGCGGAGAAACTGGCCATTGAAGGGACTTCTCAAGTTCAGAAGGAACTGGATCGGCTACGGGTAGAGCTGGAAAACGCCCGCCGCGCCAACGACCTGGAGCGCATGGCGCAACTGCAGTATGGCGCCATTCCCGAATTGGAGCGGAAGCTGCAGCAGGCGGAGGCCACGGAATCCGGGGCGAGCACCGGCAAGCCCAAGCTCCTGCGCATGGAGGTGGGGGAAGAGGAGATTGCCGAGGTGGTGGCGCGCTGGACGGGCATTCCCGTCGCCAAGATGCTGGAAGGCGAAAAGGAAAAACTGCTGAAGATGGAAGAGCGCCTGCAGGCGCGGGTGGTGGGGCAGGGCGAAGCGGTGACCGCGGTGGCCAATGCCATCCGCCGTTCCCGCGCCGGCCTCTCCGATCCCAAACGGCCCAACGGCTCCTTCCTTTTTTTGGGGCCTACGGGCGTGGGCAAGACGGAGCTCACCAAGGCCCTGGCGGAGTTCCTGTTTGATAGTGAGGAACACATGGTGCGCATCGACATGAGCGAGTTCATGGAGAGGCATTCCGTGGCCCGCCTCATTGGTGCCCCGCCCGGGTATGTGGGTTATGAAGAAGGGGGGTATTTGACGGAGGCGGTACGGCGCAAGCCCTATTCGGTGATCCTCCTGGACGAGGTGGAAAAGGCCCATCCCGAGGTCTTCAACATCCTGCTGCAGGTCCTGGATGACGGCAGGTTGACGGACGGTCAGGGGCGCACGGTGGACTTTCGCAACACCGTGATCGTCATGACCTCCAACCTGGGGTCGGATCGTATCCAGGAATACAGCCGACGGGGGGATTACAACGCCATGCAGGCAGCGGTGATGGAGGTGGTGCAGAGCCATTTCCGGCCGGAGTTCCTCAATCGCATTGATGAGGTGGTGATCTTCCATCCCCTCACGGCGGAGCAGTTGCGCCACATTGCCGAGATTCAAGTGGGCTTTTTGCGCAGCCGCCTGCGCGAGCGGGACATGGATCTCGTCCTCAGCGACGGCGCGGTGAGCCGTCTGGCCGAGGTGGGCTACGATCCGGTGTACGGGGCGCGGCCCCTGAAACGGGTGATCCAGCGCGAGATCGAAAACCCGCTGGCGCAGCAGCTCTTACGGGGTGACTTTGTGCCCGGGGATCTCATCGAGGTGACTTTGGAGGGGGATCGTTTCGCCTTCGTCGCCCATCAGGTGGGGGCGGGCAGCGCCGCATAATAGGCGCCGCTGCCCACGCAAACCGTAGGAGCGGCCCATGGCCGCGACCCCTATGCCGTGATGGCCGGTAAGGTCGCGGCCATGGGCCGCTCCTACGGTTTCAGATGTATTTCATGATACCTGGGTGCGCCCTGGAGTATTTCGTTAGGCGGATGGTTGTTGGACACGCAGATCGGATATGGGGACATCTCCGATAAGTGTGGCATAGAAATGGATCAAGCGCTGGGACATGGCTTCTTGGGACCACCGCCGGGCCAATTCCCTGGCCTCCACAGCCAGGCGCCCGCGGAGTTCCGGGTCGCGAAGGATGCGCAGGCATTGTTCGCTAAAGTCGTCGGGGTCGGGGCGGGCGCTGCGGCTCCCCTGCCGAGCGGCGAGGAGATCTGCGGCGCCCAGGGCGGGAATGGCCACCACCGGCAGTCCCGCGGCGAGGGCCTCCAGAAGCACCATGCCCTGGGTCTCCGTTTGCGAAGGAAAAACGAAGAGCTCTGCCGCCTGGTAGGCATCCCTGAGGGTGCTTTCGCGGTCGAGGTAACCAAGAAAACGTACGGCGCCGCTAAGTCCGCGCTGGGCGCTTTGGGCCTCCAGAGCGGGCCGTGCCGGGCCATCCCCAGCCAGCAACAATAATACCTCCGGCAGGGCCGCCCGCAGCCGCTCGACGACGTCCAGGAGCAGGGGAATATTTTTTTCCGGGGCGATACGTCCGGCATAGAGCAAGACCCGTCTTTCCGGCCCGATACTCAGATTGGCGCGGAATGCGGCGCCGTCGCCGCTGGCGAAGGGCGCCGCTTCAATCCCCGTGGGGATGACCTGTAGCGGTGTATTGACGCCGTAACTCCAGAGAATCTCGGCCATGGCCCCGGAGGGAACGATGACCCCGGCCACGGCATGGCACTGGCGACGGGAGATCCGGTGGATCAGGCCGCGCCGCAGCGGTGCGGGAATCCATGGGTAGTAATGGCCCATGTAGGCCTCGAAATAGGTATGGTAGGAAAGGACGGCGGGGATCCGCAGGCGGTGCGCCAAGTAGGTACCGTAGGAGTGGGCGACGAATGGGGTTTGGATATGGACCAGGTCATAGCGGCGTTGCCGCAAGCGCCGATGCAGGCGCATGAGCCCCAGGGGTGTCATCAGGCGTTCTTCGGGATAAAAGAAGACCCGCCATGCTGTGGCTTGCAGTATCCCGGTATCTAGCATCTCCCTGGGGCCATAAGCGGGGATGAGGAGATCGACCTCGTGCCCAAGCCGGGCGAGCCCTGTGCGAAAGCTGCGGATGGAACTCGCCACCCCGCTGACCCGGGGGAAGTAGGTGTCGGATATCATCAGGATGCGCATGCTTTGAGCCTTGCGTAGCTTTGCCGAACTCAGCGGGGGCTGAATGGGACCGGTTCATCCGGCGCTTTCCCGTATCAGGGCGACGAGCGGGCGCGGCGAATCAGGTCCGATTATGGCATGCCAATGTGACAGTATGATGACAGCAGGGCTGGCGAGACTCTCTTGGCGCCTCGCCAGCTCTGCAACAACTCCCCGGCAGGGATCCCGCGGGGGCTATTTTTGCAATTCCCGCACCACGCCCTCGTCCTCCAGGGTGCTGATGTCCTGGGCGATCTCCTCGCCCCGGGCGATGGCCCGGAGGAGGCGGCGCATGATCTTGCCGGAGCGGGTCTTGGGCAGGGTGTCGGTGATGCGTACGTCGTCGGGACGGGCGATGGGGCCGATGAGTTCGGCCACATGGGCCCGCAGGGAGGCACCCAATGTGTCCCGGTCATCGCCGGCATGGCTGGCCCTGAGGACGACAAAGGCACAGATGGCTTCTCCCTTGATTTCGTGGGGGATCCCCACTACTGCCGCCTCGGCCACGGCGGGATGGGCGACGAGCGCCGACTCGATCTCGGCGGTGCCCAGGCGATGGCCGGATACGTTCAGCACGTCGTCGATACGGCCCATCACCCAGTAATAACCGTCGGCGTCCCGGCGGGCGCTGTCGCCCGCCACGTAATAGCGGTTGCCGAATTTGGCCCAGTAGCTCTCCACATAACGGGCATCGTCCCCCCAGATCCCCCGCAACATGCCGGGCCAGGGTTTTTCCATGACCAGATAGCCGCCCGCCTCGGGCTTGTCGATGGGCTGCCCCGCCTCATCGACGATGCGCGCGTGAATGCCGGGGAGGGGCAAGGCGCAGGAGCCGGGCTTCGTTGACGTGACGCCGGGCAGGGGGGCGATCATGTGCCCGCCCGTTTCCGTCTGCCACCAGGTATCGGCGATGGGGCAGCGGCCGCCGCCGATGGTCTCGTAGTACCACATCCAGGCCTCGGGATTCATGGGTTCGCCTACCGTGCCCAGCAGGCGCAGACTGGAAAGATCATGGCGTTCGGGCCATTCCTGGCCCATCTTCATGAAGGCGCGGATGGCCGTGGGAGCCGTATAAAAGATGCTCACCCCATGGCGCTCGATCATTGCCCAGAAACGGTCGGGGTGGGGGTGCATGGGCGCGCCCTCGTAGAGGAAGACCGTGGCGCCATTGGCCAGGGGACCGTAGACCGTGTAGCTATGACCGGTGATCCAGCCGATGTCGGCGGTGCACCAGTAGACATCCTCGGGCTTGAGGTCGAAGACCCAGCGGACGGTGAGAAGGGCCCAGAGGAGGTAACCGGCGCTGCTGTGCACGACGCCCTTGGGCTTGCCGGTGCTGCCGGAGGTATAGAGGATAAAGAGGGGATGCTCGGCATTGAAGGGCAGGGCCGGGCAACTGCTCTCCATGCCGGCGAGGGCGTCTTCCCACCAGAGATCGCGACCTTCCTGCAGGTCGATGTCGGCATTGGTGTGACGCAGGACGATGACCTTTTCCACCTGATGCTCGTGTTCCCGCAAGAGGGCCTGATCGGCATGGCGCTTGAGAGGCACGGCCTTGCCCGCCCGCCAGGCCCCGTCGGCGGTAATGAGGAGCTTGGCGCCGGTATCCTCCAGACGATCCTTGAGGGCTTCGGCGGAAAAGCCGCCGAAGACCACCGTATGAATGGCCCCGATGCGGGCGCAGGCGAGCATGGCAATGACCGCTTCGGGCACCATGGGCATGTAGATGGCTACGCGATCATCTGCCTCGATGCCTTGATGACGGAGCGCGTTGGCGAATCGGCTTACCTCGCGATGGAGTTGGGCATAGGTGAAGGTCCGTACGGCGCCGTCTTCCCCTTCCCAGATGAGGGCGGCCTTGTGGCGGGTGGCGCCGTGCAGGTGGCGGTCCAGGCAGTTGTGGGCGACATTGAGGCTGCCGTCGGCAAACCAGCGGTAGAAGGGCGCACGGCGTTCGTCCAGCACCTCGGTAAAGGGTTGATGCCAGGAGAGATGCTGGCGGGCCAGGGCAGACCAGAAGGCCTCGGGGTCTGTTTCGGCCTGGGCGCAGAGTTGCGCGTAATCCGCACTGTTGATGTTGGCCTGAGCGGAAAAATCGGCAGGTACGGCAAAACGGCGGATTTCGCTGAGCAGGGAATCAAGGGCGTTGGAATGGGACATGGTGGCTCCGAAGGTTTTTTCGCCATTTTATCATTTTTCGGGAAATTGGGCGCCCTTGGCGCCAGCCGCCGTCATGCAAGACCTTTTCCTTGACGGCGGGGAAAATGGCGGGAAAAGCAGAGGCGCCGGGTCGGGCTGATCGTCATGGTCCGGACCGGCTAGAGCTTTTTGATGATTTTCACGATCACCAGCAGAATGACCGCGCCCAAGGTGGCCACCAGGATGGCGCTGATGACGCCGGCCCCCACCAGGCCCGCCAGGCCGAAGGCGATGAGGAGAAAGCCGCCCAGGAAGGCCCCGATGATGCCGATGACGATATCGCCGAGGACCCCGAATCCCCGCCCCTTGACGATCACTCCCGCCAGCCATCCGGCGGCGGCACCGATGATCAGAAAAACGATCACGCTCATAAGGGTCATGGCTTTTTTCCCGTAGGGCCGGTGTATGCTCGGTTCAACGATACCAGAGGATCTGCTGCGCCTCCATGGGGACTTGGCATCCGGCCATGCGCGGGACGATGCGGGGGGTGTAGTCGCTGGCGGGGCGGCGGGCGGCTATTTCGCAGCGGTAGCTGTAGCTGTTGACCGCTCCCTCAAGGGCTTCGCCCTGGGTCATGGACAGGACTTCATCGTTTTGGCCTTCAGTGGCTAGGGCATAGAGTTCCACGGCGATACCGGCGGCGTCGAGATCGTTGAGGTAGACGGGGACCTGAAAATGGAGCATGCCGGCGTCCTGGCTGATCTGCAATTCGCCGAAGTGGATGCGCTCCCAGTGTTGAGCGATTTCGCCCTGCCACTGGCAAATGCGCTCCACCTGGCTGCGCCCGGCCCGCGCCGCGGCAATCTGGACAGCGGGCAGGTAAAGTTGCTCGACGTATTCGCGGACCATGCGGTTGCTGCTGAAGCGCGGGGTGAGGCGGCTCATGCTGGCGCGCATTTTGGCGACCCAGCCGCAGGGGCAGCCGTTGGCGTCGCGGTTGTGGTAGAAGAGTGGAACGACTTCCTCTTCCAGCAAGCGATAAAGATCCTCCGCCTCGTGGGCATCCCAGGCGAGGTCGGTGTCATGCTCCTGACCATCGCCCAGGGGCCAGCCCAGTTCCGGCGCATAGGCCTCGGCCCACCAGCCGTCCAGTTCGGAAAGGTTCAAACCGCCATTGACGAGGACCTTCATGCCGCTGGTGCCGCTGGCTTCCCAAGGGCGGCGGGGGGTGTTGATCCACAGATCGACGCCTTGCACCAGTTGTTCGGCCACCAGCATGTCGTAGTCGGCAATGAAAACGACCCGTCCGGCCAGTTCGGGGTGCTGGTGGATGAATTGGGTCCATTGCTGGACCATGACCTTGCCGGCGCCATCCTGGGGGTGGGCCTTGCCAGCGATGAGGAGTTGAACGGGGAAATGGGGATGGGTGAGGAGGCGGTAGAGGCGGTCCGGGTCGGCGAGTAGCATGTTGGGGCGCTTGTAGGCGGTGAAGCGGCGAGCAAAGCCGATGGTGAGGGCGTTGGGATCCAGGGCGAGGCCGGCGCGTTGCACCGTCTCTTCGTCGGCATGGGCGGCGGCGGACTGGCGCTCCAGACGGGTGCGGGCAAAGCCGATGACCTGCTGCCGGGCATTGGCGCGCAGGGCCCAGAGGGCTTGGTCGGTGACGCTTTGAAAGCGGCTTTCGATGTCTTGCAAATCACCTAGCCAGCGTTCCTTGCCACAGCTCTCGGTCCAGATCCGGTCGGCGTCCTGGGAATCCCAGGAGGGGGTGTGGACGCCATTGGTGACATGGGTGACCGGGACTTCGTTCTCCGGCCAGCGCGGGAAGAGGGGTTGGAAAATGCGCCGGCTGACGGCCCCATGGAGGCGGCTGACCCCATTGACCAGGATGCTGCCGCGGATGGCCAGCCAAGCCATGTTGAAGGGTTCCCGGGGGTCGTCGGGGTTTTCGCGGCCAAGGGCGAGAACGGTATCGCTATCCACGCCGAAGGCCTGGGGCGCACCCTCCATATAGCGGGCGAGGAGTTCCGGAGCGAAGCGGTCGAAGCCGGCGGCGACGGGGGTGTGGGTGGTGAAGATGTTGCCGGCGCGGGTGGCGGTGAGGGCGCAGCGGAAGTCGGTGCCGTGGTCGCGCATGTGGCTATGGGCGCGGGCGAGGATGGCAAAGGCGGCGTGGCCTTCGTTGAGGTGGCAGATCTCCGGCTGAATGCCCAGGCGCCGCAGCAGGAACCAGCCGCCGATGCCCAGGCAGATCTCCTGCTGCAGGCGCATTTCCGGGCCGCCGCCGTAGAGCTCGGAGGTGATGCCGCGGTCGGCAGGAGAGTTGAGGGGATCATTGCTGTCGAGGAGGTAGAGCTTGACCCGGCCGATCTGGGCCTCCCAGGCGCGCAGGAGGACGCTGCGGCCGGGGAAGGGGAGCTCTACCCGCAACCATTCGCCATGCTGGTCGCGCACGGGCGCCACCGGTAGCTGGGTGGGGTCGTTGTAGGGGAAAAATTCCTGCTGGCGGCCGCAGTCGTCCAGGGATTGGCGGAAGTAGCCTTGTTGCCAGAGCAGTCCGATGCCGAGGATGGGGACACCGAGATCGCTGGCGGTCTTGAGGCAGTCCCCGGCAAGAATGCCCAGTCCCCCGGAGTAGATGGGCAGGGCTTCGGAGAGACCGAATTCCATGCTGAAGTAGGCCACTTGGCCGAAGGGGGGCTGGGGGTAGCTGCTGCTGAACCAGGTCTTGGCCGCCAATCTCTGGCGGTGGCCGGCAATAAAATGGTCCAGGAGGGCGACAAAGGCCTGATCCTGGGACAATCGGTCCAGCACTTCGTTGGAGACGTTCTGCAAGATGAGCCAGGGATTGCGGGTGGCCTGCCAGAGCTCCGGCGCAATACGTTCCCAGAGGACGTCGGCAGCGTGGCTCCAGGACCAGCGCAAGTCAAGGGCCAGTTCGGCAAGGCCGGCAAGGGGCTCGGGCAGGCTGGGAAGGAGGTAGCAGGGGGCGATGGTCATGGGTGCGGAGCTCCGGGGGTTGGGGCGTGAACGATATTGCCATTTTCCCGTCCGGCGGCAAAGTCATCGAGATTGGTGATGGTGGTGGCGGCGATGGTGTGGAGGGCCTCGGCCGTGAAGAAGGCTTGATGACCGGTGACGACGACATTGGGAAAAGTGAGCAGACGGGCGAAGGTATCGTCGCAGATGATGTCATCGCAGAGATTGTGGAAGTACAGTTCCGCCTCTTCCTCATAGACGTCGAGGCCGACGGCCCCGAGATGACGGCTTTTCAGGGCGGCAATGAGGGCGCTGGTGTCGATGAGGGCGCCGCGGCTGGTGTTGATGAGCAGGGCCCCTTGGGGCATGCGCGCGAGGCGTTCCGCATTGATGAGGTGATAGGTGTCTGGGGTGAGGGGGAGGTGGAGGCTCACGATGCGGGACTCGCCAAGGAGGGTGTCGAGACTCACATACTGCATGCCCAGGGATTGGCAGATGGGGTTGGGATACGGATCGTAACCGAGGAGTCGGCACCCCATGCCGTGGAGGATCCGGGCCAGGGCGGCACCGATCTTGCCGGTCCCGATCAGGCCTACGGTCTTGCCGTGCATGTCGAAACCGAGCAATCCATCGAGAAGGAAGTTGCCCTCGCGAACGCGGTTGTAGGCCTTGTGCAGGTGGCGGTTGAGGGTGAGCATGAGACCGAGGGCGAATTCGGCGACGGCGTAGGGCGAGTAATCGCGCACGCGCATGACCGTGAGCCCTAAGCGCTCCGCCGTTGGCAGGTCCACATGGTTGAAACCCGTGCTGCGCAGTGCCAGGAGCAGGGTGCCGCCTTGGGCCAGGGCCTCCAGGACGGCGCTGTTGAGGGTGTCGTCCACGAAGGGGCAGACGGCCTGGTAGCCGCGGGCGATGACGGCGGTGTCCTCCCGCAAGGGAGTCTCGACGAAACTGAACTCATGCCGGCCCTGATTGGCTGCATGGAGGGATTCCTGATCGTAAGGGCGGCTACTGGTGACGAGACAGCGCATGGGTTCCTCCTTAAAAACGGATGGGCCGGCAGAAGGCCGTTTTGCCCGCAAAGCGAGCCGCCGTGCCCAGCTCTTCCTCGATGCGCAGGAGTTGGTTGTATTTCTCCACCCGTTCGCCGCGGCAGGGGGCGCCGGACTTGAGGTGGCCGGTGTCCAAGGCCACCGTCAGGTCGGCAATGAAGCTGTCCACCGTCTCGCCGGAGCGATGGGAGACAAAGGCGCCCCAGCCGTGGAACTGGGCCAGACGGGCGGCGGCGATGGTCTCGGTGACGGTGCCGATCTGGTTGAGCTTGATCAGCGCGGCGTTGGCGATCTGGTCGGTGATGGCGCGGGCGATAATGGCGGGATTGGTGCAGAAGATGTCGTCGCCCACCAGTTCGATGCCATCGCCAAGCTGGCGGTTGAGGAGTTTCCAGTTCTCCCAGTCGTCCTGGGCCAGCCCGTCTTCCAGCAGACAGAGGGGATATTCGTCCACCAGGGCGGCGTAGTAGGCGATCATTTCGGCGCTGCCGAGCTGGCGCTTTTCACAGTGCAGGTGATATTTGCCGTCTTGGTAAAACTCGCTGGATGCGGAGTCCATGGCGATGCCCACCTCGGCGCCGGGTTGGAGGCCCACCGTTTCGATGGCGGCGACGATGAGGTCCAGGGGTTCGCGGTTGGCATGGACCTGAGGGGCAAAACCGCCTTCATCGCCAACCCCCACCGAGAGCCCTTTTTTCAAGAGGATGCCCTGGAGGGCATGGTAGACCTCAGCGCCCCAGCGTAAGGCTTCGCGGAAGCTGCCGGCGCCGTAAGGGACGAGCATGAACTCCTGGATGTCGGCCCCTTGACCATGGGCATGGACGCCGCCGTTGAGGATATTCATGCAGGGCACGGGCAGGCGCGTGGCCCCGGGGCCGCCGAGGTAATGATAGAGGGGCAGGCCGCTGGCCTCGGCAGCGGCGCGGGCACAGGCCAAAGAGACGCCGAGGATGGCGTTGGCACCCAGCCGGGCCTTATTGTCCGTGCCATCAAGGGCGATCATGGTGTCGTCGATGACTTTCTGGTCGCGGGCGTCGAGGTCGATGAGATCGGGGCCGATACGCTCTTCCACATGTTCCAGGGCCGTGCGCACGCCCTTGCCGCCATAGCGTCGGGGGTCGCCGTCGCGCAGCTCCACCGCTTCGCGGCTACCGGTGGAGGCGCCGGAGGGTACGGCGGCGCGGGCGCGGATGCCGCAGGCCAGGGTAACCTCCACCTCGACGGTAGGGTTGCCCCGGGAGTCGAGAATTTCTCGGGCGCTGATGCCGATGATGGTGCTGTCCATGGGTGGCTCCTGTTCAGATGGGCATGGGGTGGGCGAGATCGATGATTTCCAGGCGGTTGGTGCCGCCGGGATGACCACGGCTCGGGCCCTGGGTGAGGATGATGCGGCCCTGTTCCAGACCATGGGTAAGCAGCCAGCGGCGCGCTGCCGCCTCCCAACCTTGGCCGTGCTCCTCCATCTGGACCGGGTGTACGCCATAGGAAAAGGCCAGACCCTGGCAGGTGGCGGCATGGGGGCTCAGGGCGAGGATCCAGGTGGGCGAACGGAAACGGGCGATACGCCGGGCCGTGGTGCCGCTTTCGGTGGGGGTGATGATGAAACGGGGCCGCAGGCGTTCGGCGGCGGCGTGTACGTCCATGGCGATGACCTCTTCGATACTATCCGCCACGTCCTCCAGCGGTGCCAGGGGCTGTTCGCTCCGTGCCTTTTCCGTGACGGCGGCGATACGGGCGAGCATCTGCACCGATTCCACGGGATAGTCGCCCATGGCCGATTCCTCGGACAGCATGATGCAGTCGGTGCCGTCGAGGATGGCATTGGCGACGTCGGTGACCTCGGCCCGGGTGGGGCGGCGGTTATGGATCATGGATTCCAGCATCTGGGTGGCGGTGATGACCGGCTTGCCGGCACTGCGGGCCTTGCGGATGAGGCGCTTCTGGATGACGGCGATTTCCTCGATGGGTACCTCTACACCGAGATCGCCGCGGGCCACCATGATCCCATCGCTGGCTGCGAGGATGGCATCGATGTGCCGCCAGGCCCCCTTGCGTTCGATCTTGGCGACGATAAATGGATCATGGCCGAGGGCTTGCGCCTCGCGGCGGGCATGGGTGATGTCGGCGGCGGTCTCGACAAAGGAGACGCTGACGGCATCCACCCCGGCCTCCAGGGCAAAGGCCAGCAGTTCGCGATCGGCGCCGGTAAAGGCACTGCCCTCCAGCATGACATTGGGCAGATTGACGCCCTTGTGGGAGAGCAGGGGCCCGCCCACCTGCACCCGTCCATGGATGCCGGCTTGGTCCACCTGATCCACCTGAACGGTGATGAAGCCGTCATTGAGGAAGACGGTGTCGCCCCTGCGCAGCGGCCGGGCCAGGCGGGGCAGTTCGAGGGGGATGATCCCCGATGTCGCCCGGGTTACGGGGGCGAAGGTGATTTTGTCGCCTTTTTTGAGGAGCAGGGGCCGGGGCAGGGTGCCGATGCGCAGTTTGGGGCCCGGCAGGTCGGCGAGGATGGTCAGCGGTCTGCTCGTCGCTGTGGCGGCGGCACGCAGACGGGCGATGCGGGCGCGATGCTCGTCGGGGTTGCCGTGGGCCAGATTGAGGCGGGCTACATTCATCCCGGCGCGGAGCATGCGCTGCAGGGTCTGGGCCGCGTCGGAGGCGGGGCCGATGGTGCAGACGATTTTGCTGTGCTGGCGGGGCAGGCGGATCATGTCTTGCTGCCGAGCATCTTCACGGCATCGTCCACCCCTTTG
>NZ_RIZI01000192.1 GCF_003721225.1 Acidithiobacillus sulfuriphilus
CCCTTCCTGATCGATGGCGATGAGCAGGGAGGGTTGGCGCAGGGCGTGGAGATCGGTGCATAGGGCCCGCACCTGAGCCGCATCCAGGCAGTTGCGGGCAAAGAGGATCACCCCCCCCACGGCCGGATGCAGGAACCGCTCCCGCTCTTCCGCCGTCAAAACCGGCCCGGCCAGATCCACCAGCAAGGGGCCGCGGGGGAGGACCGGCGGTTTCATGAGGGCTGCACCGCTGCCTTCCTATCGCCCCCCCGCACCTCTTCGTCCTTGTCATCGCCCTGGATCAGGACGAGGTTTTCCGGCATGGAAATGGGCAAGGCAATACGCGGTGGTTGGCTGGGGATCCCGCGCACATGGACGGGAATGATCATCATGCTGAAGCCATCATGCTGCAGGCGGTCCTGGATAATGAAACTCACCTCGTCGTGGAGCAGACCCCAGAAAGGGGTCTGGTAGGGCGTATCGATAATACGGCCCGCGAAAAAGATGCTTTGCGGAAAATAACGGATAGCCACCTTGGCCAGTTCTTCCATGGCCTGAATGCGGTCTGTCGCATAAGTGGCAAACCAGGTGGCGGCCATGCCCTCGCTCTGACAAAAAGCCACGTATTGAGCGGCTTCCGCCTCGACATACACTTTCAGTTCTTCAATGGCCTTGACACCCTTGAATTCTCCCTGGCCGACGATGCCGGCGAGCAGGAAGACGTAATTCTTGACGAAGCCGCCGACCATCCGATGGGCCGTCAGGAGGGTGTGCAGGCCCAGACCGTCGAAGCGGCTGACGAAAAATACCGCCGTAGCGCCGCGCGGATCCATCGGTAGGGGAGCGCCTGGTTCCAGGCCCTCGGGCACGACATCCATCATCGTTTCATCGAGGTCTTCGGTGATTTTGCTCAACGATTTGTAATGCCGATAGATACGATAACTAAGAACGATAACGATCCCCGTCACCAGCAAGGTAAACCAGCCACCCTGATCAAATTTCTCGAAAATGGTAATGGCCAGAATGCTGGCAGAAACGATAAAACCTGCCACACTCACGGCCAGTTTTATCAGCCACCTGGATTCCGTCGCACGGCTGGCCGACCAATGGTGCGTCAAGCCCGCCATGGTCAGCGTAAAGGTGATGAAGACGTTGATGCTGTAAAGCACGACCAGAACGCCCACATGCCCTCCCGTCGCCAGGAGGATTGCTATGGATGCCGCGCCAATCAACAAGATGCCATTACGCGAGACAAAGCGATCGGATAGATAGGAAAAACGCTCGGGCAACCAGCGATCCACTGCCATGTTGGCCATAATGATGGGCGCGGTGATGATGCCGGTATTGGCCGCAATATACAGCAGAAGCCCTTCGGTAAGGAGGGTGAACAATACCGCATACTGCCCATAATCAATGCCATCCAGATGCCAGCCATGGGTGATGGCATTATACAAAACCGCATTCAGGGTCTGCCCTTCATGCCCGTGGACATCATACATGAGGTAGAGAAAAATCAGGCTGCCAGCCACCAGCGAGAGCGAAACGGCCAGATAGGTCATGGCCCGCTGGCCCGTTTGCACCCGCGGTTCGCGCATGATGTGGACGCCGTTGGCCACCGCCTCCAGACCGGTGTAGGTTCCGCCGCCGAGGCTAAAGGCGCGGAATATCAGGGCGATGATGAAAAGCCAGCCGTACTGCATGCTATCGTGCCTTGCTCCGGCAACGGTATGATCGACGATCTGCGGCACATCGCCCACATGGCCCATCAGCCCCCAGCCCAGGACGAGGATATGGGTAAGGATGAAACCCATGAAAATGGGCAGGAGGACTTTGATGGACTCCTTCATGCCGCGCAGGTTGATAAAGACCAGGAAAAGCAATATCACGACATCAAGATAAATGCGTTCCTGATACCAATAAGCGGGAAGGATGCTCAGCAACGCCTCGGTGCCGGATGCCACGGAAATGGCGGCGGTAAGGATATAGTCGACAATCAGTGCCGAGCCGCTGACCAACCCGGCCTTGCGCCCGAGCAAGGTCGACGCGGTGTGATAACCGCCGCCTCCGCCAGGAAATAGCGCGATGACCTGTTTGTATCCGGCGGCGATGATAAACACGGACACAGGAATACCGATAGCCAGGACCACCGAGAGATATTCATGCCCTTTCAAGGCGTAGTAAATCTCCGGCGGACCGTAGGCCGATGAGGATAGGGCGTCGGAACCCAACCCGACCCAGGCGAGGAAAGCGGCCAGGGAAAGATTGTCGAATAGCTTGGGATTAAATACATTGACGGCCTGCGTAAAGCGGGGAAAACGTATCCAGGCCATTCACGACCTCCCTGGAGAAAGAAAGGATTGCGGCGGTTCATCATCAATAAAAACCGGCACGCCGACAGCGACTTGGGGAAACAGCGTCAGCATATCATCGCTGGCCAGGCGCACACAGCCGGCGGAAACCGGCGTGCCGAGATGGCTTGCGTCGGCGGTTCCGTGGATATAGATATAACGACGAAAGGTATCCACCCGCCCACCCCGGTTGCGCCCCGGCTCCAGGCCGGAAAGCCAGAGAATACGCCCCAGGATCCAGTCGCGGGCCGGCTGCCCGGCGGCCAAGGCCGGCGTGTAACACTCCCCCGTCCAGCGCCGCCCCCGCAAGATCGCGTTGCCGGGCAGCCCCTCGCCAATCCGCGCCCGCACCGTATGCCAGCCCCGCGGCGTACAGCCGCTCCCCTGGGTTTCCCCCAGGCCATTGGCCGCCGTGGAGATGGGAAAGGTCAGCGCCGCTTCCCAATCCGCCATGACCCCCAACCGCTGCCGGGACACATCCACCCACAGCCACTGTCCTGGGGGATCAGCGCTGAAAGAGAGCAATGGATTCCACATGGGCGGTATGGGGAAACATATTGACCACGCCGGCGGCCACCAGCCGATAGCCGCGCTCGTGGACGAGATATTCCGCATCCCGGGCGAGGGTAGCGGGGTTGCAGGATACATAGACGATGCGCTCGGGACGCATCCCTCCCAAGGCCCTGAGGACCTCCATGGCACCGCTGCGGGGCGGATCGATGAGCATTTTGTCCACCCTGCCCCAGGCGCTCAGGTCCTCCGGACCGATCCGGGTAAGATCGGCCACGGCAAAGCGGGCCAATGCCTGTAGACCGTTGCTTTGGGCGTTTTCACCGGCCAACGCCACCAGGCGCGCATCGCCTTCCACCCCCAGGACCTCTGCGCCCAGGCGGGCGATGGGCAGGGTAAAATTCCCCAGGCCGCAAAAAAGATCGAGGATCCGCTCCCCGGCCCGGGGCTGGAGCAGGGCCATGGCCCGGCGCACCAGGATCTGGTTCACCGGCTGGTTGACCTGGGTGAAGACCAGCGGGTCGAAACGCAGGCTGACATTGAACTCCGGGAGCCGGTAACGCAGGGGCGGCGGCTCCGGCGGCCAGACGCAGTGAATGGTGGCGGGGCCGCCGGACTGCAACCATAGTTGCACGCCATGCTGTTGCGCAAAATCCCGCAGCAGCGCGACATCCTGACTGCTCAACGGCAGCAAATGACGGAAGACCAGGGCCACCACTTCGGGAGTGGAGGCCACTTCAATCTGTGGAATCCCCTGGGGCTCGCCGAGCTTCGCCACCAAGGCGCGCAAGGGGAGAAGCAGATGGGCGACGCGGGGATCAAGGGTGAGGCAGTAGCCCATATCCGCCACATAACTGCTCCGCCGTTCGCGAAAACCCACCAAGGCGCCGCGACTCTTGGGGGCCCGCACCGAAAGCCGTGCCTTGCTGCGATAACCCAGACTGGGGCCGAAAATGGGCGGCAGGATGCGCTCCGGCCGCACCTTGCCGATGCGCCACAGGTTTTCTTCCAGTTGGCGCTGCTTGACCGCGACCTGGGCGCCGGGCTCCAGGTGCTGCAGGGTACAGCCGCCACAAAGGCCAAAGTATGGGCACGGCGGCGTCACCCGTTGGGCAGACGCCCGTTCCACCGTAAGCACTTCGGCCCGGTCGAAACGGCTGCTGCTTTCCGTGCGGCGGGCCCAGACGCGCTCGCCGGCCAGGGCCCCGTCCACAAAGATGACCTTGCCCTCCACCCGCGCCACACCAAAGCCCTCGGCATCCAGCGCGCTGATCTCCATCCGCTCGGGGGCGGCATTGCGTATCGCCTTACCCTTGGACATGGGGGAGATTCTCGGGCCAGAGGGCAAGGAATTCGGCAAGGTGGGCTTCGTCGCGCTGGACGAGATGGCTACGCAACTGCTCTTGCCGGGCCGCATAAGTGGCGGCATCGAGATGGCCGCGGGTGAGTTCAAAACGCAGATGGATCAAGGCGGTATTCAATACATCCACTTCGCAATACTGGCGGATGGCGGCCGTCTCGCCGGCCTGATAGCGCGTCCAGACCTCCCCGCCCGACATGCCCAGCTTGCCCGGCAAGCCGAGCAGGAGGGCCATTTCCTGCAAGCGCACCACATTGCGGCCCTGAAAACCCGAGAGGACGTCCATGAGATCCAGATGGCGCTCGTGGTAACGGCTCAAGTAGTTGTTCCAGCGGTAGCTCTGGTCGTGTTGCCCCTGCTCCCAATAACGGGCGGCGGGGATGCCGTGGAGCAGGGCGCGATAATGCAGGACGGGAAGGTCGAAGGCGGCGCCATTCCAGGAGACCAGTTGCGGTGCGTGGCGTTCGATGAACTGGAAAAAGGCTGCCACCAGACGCGCCTCAGTATCCTCCGCGGCGCCGAAACTGCTGAGCTTGACCTGCTCGCCATGCCACCACAGGGCGGAAATGGCAATGACCCGATGCAGATGGGGGCGCATGAATTCCGTGGCGCCCTGGGTCTCGATCCGGCGCTGATGCTGCAGGAGTTCGGCCACGCCCTGATCGTCGCCATCGCCCAAGCCGTAGATACGCCGCCCGCCGGCCACGTCGGGGATGGTTTCAATGTCGAAAACCAGGGTATTGCGCACGGACGGGGTACTTATTTCTGCTGCCATTGCCCGGCGCTGTTCTGAAACCATCTGCCCGGAGGCGCCTTGTTCATCCAGGCCTGGGCGAAGGTCGCCTGGATCTGGGCCTCCCACTCAGGATGTCCGTTGGCATCGGCGATCTGTTGATAGAGATTCTGCAAGAGGGCGTTGTTGGTAGCTACCAGGGCGCTGACCTGGGCCCGCTGGGCCAGAGGCACGGCATTCAGGTCATGGACGGCCACCAGACCGGCGGCGGTGAAGCCTACGGCACCGCTTTGCAGATACGGGCGGATCTGCGGCACGAAGTCTTCCAGGCGGTCCTTGGCCTCCACCACCCCGGGGCTGCTTGCATTCAGGTCGGCTGCCGCACAGGCTTGCGCGCTCACCGTGCTGAACCCCATGTTGAGCACGTATCCGGCAAGATGCCAGGGAGAAGAGAGCATACTCAGCGGGCCCACGGTGGAGCGCGTAGGCGCCGAAACCGTCGGGGCCGTAGTGCTGCTGCCCGGAGCCACCACTGCCGGCGTCCTGGCCTCCGCCTGGTACACCTGTTCCACCACCTTGTCGGCCAACTTCTGGGCAGCGGCGGCGGGGAAGTAGATATTGACCGTCACACAGGCGCTCAAGCCCAGGACCAAGGCCAGACCGAGCAGGGCTCGTCCACAACGTCCGCTTATCGTTCCTGCAGTATTCATCACTCATTCCCCTGTCTTTACCTGAGCCCCGGAGTGCATGGCCGTCGCCAAGCGAGCCAGCAGTTCTGACCAGCCGACACGCGGATTGTATCCTACCACATCGACCCGTGGCAGCCCTTCTCCCTGTAAAATGACAAAGCCCTTGTCCTCGCGACCTACTCCGGAAAGCTCGGCGACATTGTTATGGAGAATGACACCCAGGCCCAGATGGGCGTAGCGGAAGGTCTTGAACATACGCAGAAAGAGGGTCTGGAAGAAACCGGATAGCCCATTGCCGCCACCCAGCCGGGTGAGGTTTTGCACGGCGGCCTGACTGATCTGCTGCGCTACGCCGGGGCTGCGCACCGTATAAAAGCGGGCGGAAAAGGCGTCCGGCCGCCAGTTCAACAGGCGCAGATCGTGGACATCGCCATCGAGAACACCGCTGATGAAGCCAAAGTGAAAGGCCTCCGTAAGGGGCTTCAGTTGCAGACCGCGCATGCGGACATCGGCGGTAAGGATGGGAAAGGCACCCAGGAGATTGCGGATGCGCAGATCCTGCACCAGGACATTGCCGCCAAAGGCCTGCGCCGAGAGTACGCCACTGGTCTCCAGATTCCCCTGGGCGTAGCGCAATTCGGGGATGACGGCCGCCACCCTGCCGGTGAAGGGAGGCCAATGGAAAGCGGTGGCAAGGGCCGTCAAGTTGGCATTCTGCAAGGCGCCGGCCAGGCGGAAGCCCGCCCGGGGCCCGCTCCAGTTCCCGTCCAGTTGCTGCACCCGCAGCGATCCACCCAGCAGGACGATCTGTACCGGGTGGAGCAGGGAGAAGCCCTTCCCGGCCAGGAGGAAGCGCCCGTCCACCGGCCCCACTGGGAGACGATAGAGTTCGGCGGCATGCCACGCCAGACTAGCCTGCGCCGCCGGCCCTTGGGCCGCCCAGCGCCCCTGCGATGCCAAGCCCTGGATGGCGATGCGTTTTTGTGCATCCTGCAAGCCGGCATCACCGATCTGCCAGCTTATGGCCTGCAGGCCGCCCTGCCAGTCCAGGGAAAAGTGCAAGCTGCCCTGGGCCTGCAGGTCAGCGGCCAAGCCGCCGGCAGCGGCAAGGGGCTTGACCCAGGTGGCATAAAAGGGCCCCGCCGCCAGATCCGCGTGCTCCACCGTCCAGCGCGCCGCGCCACCCCCACGGGGAATGCGGGCCGTAGCGCTGGCGGTCCCCAACCCTGGCCAGATGATCTGCCAGGCCGTCAGACGCAGATCCCTTGCCCCTAGCTGCCAGCGCAAGCGGCTGCTGACGGGCTGCGCGGCCGGAGCGCTCCAATACCAGGGGCTCCACAAGACGGCCCCCTTGCGCCAGCGCAATTGCGCAGTACCAGACCAAGTCTTGCCCCTGCTACCCGCGGCCGCCATCTCCAGTTGCACATCCTGGGCCGCCCGCAGGCCGGCGGCGTTGCTGAAACCCAGGCCCTGCCCCTGCAGATGCAGGGCAACGTGGTCGGCCTGGGCCCAGCGCGCCCCCGCCGCCCGGGCCGTCAGCGCGCCCTGTCCCTGCGCCTGCCAGCCCTTGGGCAGGAAACCGGCGCCGGCGAGGAGCGGCGCCACCTGCAGGTCTCCCTGCGCCTGGGCGGTCCAGCGACCCGCCACGCTGCGCCAATTCAGATTCAGCCAGCCCGGCCCCTGGCCCTGCATCCTGAGCCAGGCCGAGGCATTTCCGCCGATCTGCAGCACTGCCGCCGAAAACTGCCCGCCGAGAGGACCCCAGGGGCTTGCCCTGCAGGGCAAGCCGTCCTGACGTACAAGACCAGCCGGCTCGGCTATCCAGCCGGGTACAATGCAGGGAGGCGCCCGTCCATAGCCGCTGGCGGGAAAGCTGCAGCCGACCCGTATCCATCTGCACAGAGAATCCCGGGCCCGCGGGCTTGGCCGTAACGTGGACGTTGCGCAGCGACCAGTTCGCCCCCGCGATCTCTGCCGCCTGAATCTCCAGATCCGTGGCGCCGGCGGGTAGAGCGAAAAGCAGGCCGAGGAAGGCCACCCCCAAGAGGGGCGGCCAAGGACGGAAAGGGATGACCTTTCCCACTGCGGCGCAGATTCGGCTAGGCCGGGAAAACACCGGTAGAGAGATAACGTTCCCCCCGATCACAAATGATGACCACGATGACCCCCCTTTCCAGGGTGGTCGCCAGACGCAGGGCCGCCGCCACCGCGCCACCCGAGGAGATCCCGGCCAGGATACCCTCCTCCCGCGCCAAACGACGGGTCATTTCCTCGGCCTCGTCCTGGGATACGTCGATAATACGATCCACTTCTTCCGGATGGTAAATCCGCGGCAGATACTCCTGGGGCCAGCGGCGGATACCGGGGATCCGCGCCCCTTCCGTCGGCTGCACCCCGATAATCCCGATGGCCGGCTGCACTTGACGCAGATAGCGTGCCGTCCCCATGATGGTCCCCGTGGTCCCCATGGCCGACACGAAATGTGTCACCATTCCCCGGGTATCGCGCCAGATCTCGGGGCCCGTGCCGAAATAATGGGCCTCGGGATTGTCGGGATTGGAAAACTGGTCGAGCATGACCCCCTCTCGGGCCGCCACCATCTGCCGCGCCTGGTCGATGGCCCCCTCCATGCCGGTTTTTTCGGAGGTCAGTACCAGATCGGCGCCATAGGCGCGCATCACCTGGCGCCGCTCCACACTCATGCTCTCGGGCATGATCAGGGTCATCCTGAGCCCGTGCATGGCCGCCACCATGGCCAGGGCGATGCCGGTATTACCGCTGGTGGGCTCCACCAGGCGCATGCCGGGACTCAGGGTACCCCGCTCCAGGCCACGACGAATCATGTTCAGGGCCGGGCGATCCTTCACCGAGCCGCCGGGGTTGTTGCCTTCCAGCTTGGCGAGAATCTGCACCGTCTTTTTCGGGGCGATCCGTTGCAAGCGGCACAGCGGCGTATTGCCCACCAGGTCTTCCAAACTCAACATCTCTTTCCTCCCTAGCCTCTTGCCACGTCAATCATACGGCGCTCCCATCTTTCTGCGCAGACCACCGCAGTTCCATGTTATAGTTTTCTCTCTTGGCATCAACCGGTATATAGCTTCTTCCTCGGAAGTGAGGGCAAGGGAACCCCATGGCCACCATCCACCATGAGCATCATAAGCATGAAAATATCGGCTGGCTGCGGGCCAGCGTCCTGGGGGCCAATGATGGCATCCTGTCCACGGCCAGCCTCCTTACCGGCGTGGCGGCAGGCCAGGCCGACCATCATCAGATCCTCCTGGCCGGTGTGGCCGGACTCATCGCCGGCGCCCTGTCCATGGCCGCAGGAGAATATGTCTCGGTGAGTTCCCAGGCGGATACCCAGCGCGCCGCTCTCGAAACCGAAAAGCGCGAACTGGCGAAAAATCCCCATTCCGAACTACGCGAGCTGGCGGGTATTTACGAACAGCGCGGCCTGGAACCGGCCCTGGCCGAACAGGTGGCAGGACAACTCATGGCCCACGACGCCCTGGGCGCCCATGCCCGGGATGAACTGGGCTTGACCGAGATGGCGGCGGCGCGCCCCATCCAGGCCGCCCTGGCCTCCGCCGCCGCCTTTGCCACTGGCGCCATCGTGCCCCTGGCGGCGGCGGCTTTTACGCCGCCGGTCTGGATCCTCCCCGGCATCTTCGGCAGCGCCATCATCCTGCTGGCCTTGCTCGGCGCCCTGGCGGCCTGGGCCGGAGGCGCAGCCCCGGGGATCGGCGCCCTGCGGGTGACTTTCTGGGGCGCCATCTCCATGCTGGTCACCACCGGGGTAGGGACCCTGGTGGGCCATGTCGGCCTCTAACCCCGGTTCGGCATTTTCCGCTTTTCAGGACAGCAACGATGAACACTGAAGCAATCCGCGGGGCGCCATCCTGGCATATCCACCCCGACGCCGAGACCCTTGCCCGGCACCTCGCCCGCGCCATTGCCCGCATGGCCGACGCGGCCATCGCTGCGCGCGGGGCCTTTCACCTGGTCCTGGCGGGCGGCAATACGCCGCAGCCGGTCTATGCCGCCCTCGTCTCCCGAGGACGGCGCTGGGACGCCTGGCACCTCTACCACGGCGACGAGCGCTGTCTCCCGCCCCAAACCCTCCAGCGCAACAGCCAGATGGCGGCAAGCGTCTGGCTGCAACAGGTGCCCATCCCCCGCGCCCAGATCCATGACATTCCCGCCGAAATGGGAGCGGAGGCGGCCGCTGCGGCCTACGCGGCCGTCCTTCCCCCGCAGCGCTTTGACCTCGTCCTCCTGGGGATCGGCGAGGACGGCCATACGGCCAGCCTCTTCCCCGGCCAGCCCTGGGGGCTGGATCCGGCAACGCCTGCGGTGCTCTCCGTCCACAACGCCCCCAAGGCCCCCGCCGAGCGGGTCTCCCTCAGCGCCTGGCGCCTGCAGCGGAGCCGCGAGCTTTTCTTCCTCGCCACCGGCAGCGGCAAGCGCGATGCCCTGGCAGCCTGGCGGCGGGGGGAAGATCTCCCCGCCGCCAGGGTGGGGGCTGGAGCCACGGTATGGCTGGACGAGGCGGCCTGGCCCGGCTCTTAAGCGAAATACGGCGATTGGCGGCAAACCATCTCCGCCAATCGCCGTCAAGGTGGCAACGCTCAGGTGCGCGTGCCGCTTTTCTTGACCATCTCCAGGGCCGTTCCCACTACGGCACCGATATTGCCCAGATCGGCCGGGATCACCAGGGTGGTTCCGGCCTTGGCGAGATTGCCCCATTTTTCGATGAAATCCTTGGCCAACTGCATCTGCAGGGCCTCGATCCCGCCCGGTTCGTTGGCCGCTGCGCCGACGACGCGAATGGCGGTGGCGGTGGCGTTGGCCACCAGTTCGATGGCCTGGGCCTCGCCCTGGGCACGTAAAATCTCCGCCTGCCGCCGCCCGTCAGCCACGTTGATCTCCAGTTGGCGCTGGCCTTCGGAGGTATTGATCTGCTGCTGGCGCTGGCCTTCGGATTGAAAAATCAGGGCGCGCTTTTCCCGCTCCGCGGTAATCTGGAGCTCCATGGCATGCAGGATCTCCTGGGGCGGAGTGATATCCTTGATCTCGTAACGGAGCACCTTGACGCCCCAATTGACCGCCGCCTCGTCCACCGCATTAGCGACCGCGGCATTGAGCATCTGCCGCGAGGACAGGGCCTGATCCAGGTGCAGCTTGCCGATCTCCGAACGCATGGTGGTCTGGGAAAGCTGCATGACGGCCGTGAACGGATTGCTGGAGCCGTAGGCGGCCTTCACCGCATCGGTAATCTGCAAATAGAGGATGCCGTCCACGGTCAGGGTGGTATTGTCCAGGGAGATGCAGACCTGGGCCGGCACTTCCGTGGGGATCTCGCGCATATCAAAGCGATAGGCCACCCGATCGACGAAAGGAATGATAAAATTCAGGCCCGGCGACAGGACCCGGTCAAACTTGCCCAGGCGCTCGACGATCCAGGCCCGCTGCTGGGGAACGACGCGGATCGCGGTGCGCAGAATGGCAAAACCACCAATGAGGACCAGCAGAATGACTATGAACGAGGACATGGCGACTCCAGGGTAGGGGACTCTTGGGGGCTCACCCGCAGATGCAGGAGATTATCGGTTTTCTTGAGGATAACGGCGCTACTGCCGGGGCAAGGCAAGGGCCCCTCGTCCACCACCGCGGACCATTCCGAACCGCGATAGGTCACCAGGAAGTGTTGATCCGGTCCGGGGCCGGACACAATGGTCACCGCTTGGCCCACATCAAAATCGGCCAGTTCCCGGGTATTTGCGGCCAGGCGGTGACGCAGCAGCATCCCCGCCGGAAGCAATACGATGCAGAGGGCAAAAAAGAGCCAGTGCAGAAAGTCCGGCGGCAGCCACAGACCACCGATGGCCGTGAGCAAGGCAGCCACCGCCACCGCCGCCAGATAAAAGGTACCCGTAAAAAGTTCCAGCACGGCACAGGCCAGGGCGATCACCAGAAATACGAAAAGCATGGGCGCCCCCTTTGTTTAAGGATACAGCACTGGGACCGATGAGACTAAACAGGGCCGTCGGCGCGGGTGTTTTTTGCTCCGGCGGCCCGCGCCCGCTGCCGAACCCAAGAGATCCGGCTCTGGACTGCCCGGCGCTGCGAAAAAAATGGGAAACCCACCAAAAGCCGGGACTTGCAGGCCCTACTGATCCCCGCTCGGCACCGGTTCCTGGCCAAAAACCCACATCCCCGAGTCCTGCCGGCCATCCTGGTCAAAGGTGGGCTCCCGCAGGCAGGGGTCCGCCTCGCTCAACTCGCTCTCCCCGGGGAGAAAGGTCAAGGTCGCCCCGTGGACCTGGCGTTGATGGCGCAGATATCCGGCCTCGGCCAGGAGACTGACCATGCTTCTCGCCCGGGCGTGATCGCCGCCGAAATGCTCGGCCAGAGCCGCGACAATGGCCGCCAAACCGGTGTTGCAGCCCGCCGCCCAGGGTGTCCCGAAGCGCGCGGCCAGAAAGTTGGTGGTTTCGGCCAGAGACTCCCCTTGCGGTTGCGCCAAGGCGATTTCTTCATTCAGTATAGACCGTAACCCGCGCAGACCGGAACGCAGGGCGATCAGGCGCTGGCGTTTGTCCACAAGCACTTCGGTCTCGTGGTCGAGGCGTGCTGCCAGGGTAGCGAGATAGCCCTCCAGGGACTCCTTGCCGCCGGCCTCGGCCTGCGCCATGCGCCCATCCCAGGTAGCTACCGTATCGCGCCACACCCGGGACTGCTCCGCCCCGGCACCTTTGGCCTGCAAGCCCGCCACCGCCGCGCGCAAGGTTGCCAGCCAGGCCATATCCACGTCCAGGCCATCGCCGAGTTTGCGCAACTCCAGGTCCATTCCCTGCGCCACGGCCCGCTGGGCCTCGGCATGCCGGCTCAGGCGATGATCCCGGTCACCGAACCAGTGGGGAAGATGTAATGTCATGGCAATCTGCTCCTCTATCCGTCTTTGGCGAGCGCCGTAGTCAAGCCCGTGTCAGAAAAATCGCCGCCAAGGGCGGCAAGGTGAGTTCCAGGGAATAGGGCAGGCCCATCCAGGGGGTGTCCTGGGCGGCTTGGGGGCCGTTGCCAACGCCGGAACCGTGATAGGCGGGGGCATCGCTGTTGAGGACCTCCCGATAGGTACCGGCCTGGGGGACGCCGATGCGGTAGTGCTCCCGTGGTACCGGGGTGAAGTTGAACAGGGCCACCACAAAATCGCCCTGCCGGTCCCGGCGCAAAAAACTCAGCACCGATTGCTCGGCGTCGTGGCAGTCGATCCAGGAAAAGCCTTCGCCCTGAAAGTCCTGATCGTGCAGCGGCGAAAGACTGCGGTAGCAGCGGGCGAGATCCCGGGCAAGGCGCTGGATGCCCTGATGCCAGTCGCGCTCCAACAGCCACCAGTCGAGACCCCGGCCGCAGTCCCACTCGCGGCCTTGGCCGAATTCGTTGCCCATGAAGTTGAGCTTCTTGCCGGGGTGGGCGCACTGGTAGCTGAAGAGCAGACGCAGGTTGGCAAAACGCTGCCAGGTGTCGCCCGGCATCTTGTCCAGCAGCGAGCCCTTGCCGTGCACGACCTCATCATGGGACAGGGGCAGGACGAAATTCTCGGTGTAGGCGTAGAGCTGACTGAAGGTGAGTTCGTTGTGATGATAGCGGCGGTGGATGGGGTTTTCCTGGAGGTAGGCGAGGGTGTCATTCATCCAGCCCATGTTCCACTTCATGGAGAAGCCGAGCCCGCCCACATAGGTGGGCCGGGAGACCATGGGCCAGGCGGTGGACTCTTCGGCGATGGTGAGGATGCCGGGCTGGCGCTCGTTGAGGATGATGTTCATCTCGCGGAGGAAGGAGATGGCTTCGAGGTTTTCGCGGCCGCCGTACTGGTTGGGGATCCACTCGCCGGCCTTGCGCGAGTAGTCGCGGTAGATGAGGGAAGCGACGGCATCCACCCGCAGGCCGTCGACGTGGAAACAGTCGGCCCAGTAACAGGCGTTGGCGAGGAGAAAGCCGCGCACTTCGTTGCGCCCGTAGTTGAAGATGTAGGTGCCCCAGTCCTCATGCTCGCCTTCGCGGGGGTCGGCGTGTTCGTAGAGGGGGGTGCCGTCGAAGCGGGCCAGGCCCCAGTCGTCCTTGGGGAAGTGGCCGGGAACCCAGTCGAGGAGGACACCAAGCCCGGCCTGGTGGCAGGCGTCGACGAAGGCGCGGAAGTCGTCGGGCGTGCCGTGGCGGCTGGTGGGGGCGAAGTAACCGCTCACCTGATAGCCCCAGGATTCGTCCAGGGGGTGCTCCATGACGGGCATGAGTTCCAGATGGGTGTAGCCCATGTCCTGACAGTAGGGGATGAGCCGAGCGGCCAGCTCGCGGTAATTGAGGAAGGCACCGTCGGCGCCGCGTTGCCAGGAACCGAGATGGACCTCGTAGCAGTTGATGGGGGCGTGCTGCCAGTCCCGCTGCGGGCGCTCCTGCATCCACTGGCCATCCTGCCACTGGTACTGACTGTCCACGACTTGCGCGGCGGTGCTGGGGCGGAGCTGGAAGGCGCTGGCATAGGGGTCGGTCTTGACAAAGACGGCCCCGGAGTCGCGGTGGCGGATCTCGAACTTGTACAGCTCGCCGGCCCCGAGATCGGGGAGGAAGAGCTCCCAGAGCCCGCTGCCGCCGCGCACACGCATCGGATGGGCGCGGCCGTCCCAGCCGTTGAAATCTCCGACCACACTGACCCGCTCGGCATTGGGCGCCCAGACGGCAAAGAGGATGCCGTCCACCTCCTGCTGCCGGCGCAGGTGGGCACCGAGGTGGCGGTAGGCCTCGTAGAGCCGTCCTTCGCCAAAGAGATAGATCTCCAGATCGCCAAGCACCGGCCAGAACACATAGGGGTCGTGGCGCTCATGGCTCCCCCGCGCATCCTGCCAGCGCAGGCGGTAGGGGCTGGGCAAGGGGCCGCCCCAATGGACGAAAAGGCCATCGTCATGCAGGCGCTGCATCGCCTCCCAGCCCGTGGGGGTTTCGATCCAGGCCGCCTGCGCCCCCGGCAGAAAGACCCGCTGCACGGCCTGCCCCCCCTCCTCGTGCTGGCCCAGCCAAGCAAAGGGATCATGATGTCGGGCAGCAAGGATGGCGGTGATGTCTTGGTTGGGCATGCGTGAGGTCCTTTGTCGACGGATAGAGTCCTTCTGCGACTTGCTACAGGGGTCGCAGTTCAGCTACTTTAAAACTGCCAGTTCAAAACCGATATTCGACTATCATTTCTAGCCCAGATCATGCCCCGACAGCAAGGGCCACACAGCAAGGGCCCGGCAGTGGAGGAATCTCGACGACGCCGTTTTTCACTATACTGCAGTCACAAGGATAGCACGCAAGGAGGCAGTTCATGGCGACCGAGGGAAATAGCGGGGTATCCAACTCACCACGCTTTGTCAGCAACCTCACCAAAAATACCCTGGCGCTGGTACTGGCCGGAGGGCGGGGCAGCCGTCTGGGGGCGCTCACCGACTGGCGGGCCAAACCCGCCGTACCCTTTGGCGGCAAATTCCGCATCATTGATTTTTGCCTTTCCAACTGCCTCAATTCCGGGATTCGCCGCATCGGCATCCTCACCCAGTACAAGGCCCATAGCCTCATCCGTCATGTGCAGCTCGGCTGGGGATTCTTGCGGGGTGAATTCAGCGAATTCGTCGAACTCCTCCCCGCCCAGCAGCGCATGAATACCGGCTGGTACCAGGGTACCGCCGATGCCATCTTCCAGAACATCGATATCCTCCGCGCCCACAAACCGCGCTATGTGGTGATCCTCGCCGGCGATCATATCTACAAGATGGACTACGGCCAAATGCTGGCGGAACACGTGCAGAGTCAGGCGGACATGACCGTGGCCTGCCTGGAAGTGCCCATTGAAGAGGCCAGGGCCTTTGGCGTGATGACCGTCAACCACGAAGACCGGGTGACGGCCTTTACGGAAAAACCCCAGGACCCCACCCCCAGCCCCGGCAACCCCGAACGCGCCCTGGCGAGCATGGGCATCTATGTCTTCAACACCGAATTCCTTTACGAGCAGTTGATCCGCGACGCCGACAGCAAGAACTCCAGCCACGACTTCGGCAAGGATCTGATCCCCTACATGGTGCCCCGTTACCGCGTCATGGCCCACCGCTTCCGCAATAGCTGCATCACCAGTTCCGAAAGCTCATCACGCTGCTACTGGCGCGACGTGGGGACCGTGGATGCCTATTGGGCGGCCAACATCGACCTCGTCCACGTCACCCCGGACCTCGACCTCTACGATAGCCGCTGGCCCATCTGGACCTTCCAGGAGCAACTCCCGCCCGCCAAGTTCGTCTTTGACGATGACGGTCGCCGGGGCGTCGCCCTCGACAGCATCGTCTCCGGCGGCTGCATCGTCAGCGGCGCGACGGTGCGCCGCTCCCTCCTCTTCTCCAACGTGCGCGTCAACGACGGCGATACCCTGGTGGAGGATTCGGTGATCCTGCCCAACGTGCGCATGGGGGAAGGGGCGCGGCTGCGCAAGGTGGTGGTGGATAAAGGCAGCATCATCCCCGCGGGGCTGGTGGTGGGCGAAGATCCGGCGGAGGACGCCCGGCGCTTCCATCGTACGCCCAACGGCGTCACCCTCATCACTCCCGAACTGCTCGGCCAGCAACTGCATTTCGTGCGCTAGCCATGCAGCCCGCCCGCGCCCTCCACGTCATCTTCTGCTGGCACATGCACCAGCCGGATTACCGGGGTGCCGATGGCCGCTACATCCTGCCCTGGACCTATTTGCATGCGTGCAAGGACTACGCCGACATGGTGGCGCATCTGGAGGAGAACCCCCTGGCACGGGCCGTCTTCAATTTTGTACCCACGCTCATCGAGCAACTGGAAGACTACGCCGAACAATTCCGCAGCGGCCAGTTCCGCGATGCCCTGCTGGCGGCACTGGCGGCGGATGATCTCAAGACGCTCACCCCCGCAGCCCGCCACAGCCTCCTGCATCAATGCTTCCGCCTCGATCAGGAACACATGCTCAACCCCTTCCCGGATTACCGCCGCCTCTATGACCTGTACCAGCATATCCAAATTGACGTCCAGGAGATGGCGGATTACCTCTCCGTCCAGTACCTGGCGGATCTGGTCATGTGGTATCACCTCGCCTGGACGGGCGAGACCGTGCGTCGCGGCAGCCCTTTTATCCAGGCCATGCTGGCCAAGGGGCGGGGTTTTACCCGGGAGGACCGCCAGCAGCTCCTGCGCCTGCTGGGTGATCTCATCCACAATCTCATTCCCCGTTATCGGCGGCTGGCCGAAGCCGGGCGCATCGAACTGTCCACCACACCCTACGATCATCCCATCGGCCCCCTGCTCATGGACTTTGGCGCGGCGCGCGAGAGCCTGCCCGACTGCCCCCTGCCCCAAAGCAAGGCTTATCCCGGAGGCGCAGCGCGGGCGCGCTGGCATGTGGACCGTGCCCTGGCCGCCCATCAACAGCGCTTTGGCCTTGCCGCCGGGGGACAATGGCCTGCCGAAGGTGGAGTTTCCGAGGCCTTTGTCCAGGTGCTGGGTGAAGCCGGCATCGGCTGGACCGCCACCGGGGAAGGTGTCCTGGCCCATAGCCTGCGCACGGCCGCCGATGACGAGCCGGCACGGGAGCGCTGGCAGTATCTCTACCGCGCCTACCGCCTCCCCAGCGGCGGTCCCGCCCTCTTCTTTCGCGACGATGCGCTCTCCGATGCCATCGGTTTTGATTACCAGAAATGGTTTGGTCACGATGCCGTGGGTGACTTCGTCCACCGCCTGGAAGAGATCTGGCGGCACACCGAAGGACAGGGCACCCCGGTGGTGAGCATCATCCTCGATGGGGAAAACGCTTGGGAATACTATCCCTACAATGGCTATTATTTCCTTTCGGAACTCTACAAGGTGCTTTCCAACCACCCCCATATCCATCTCTGTACTTTTTCCGATTACCTGGCCCACCATGATGCCCAGCCCGAAGCCCTCCCGCGTCTGGTGGCGGGAAGTTGGGTCTACGGCAATTTCAGCACCTGGATCGGCGATAGCGCCAAGAACCGTGCCTGGGACCTCCTCTGCGCGGCCAAGCGGGCGGTGGATCAGCGGCTCACCCGTTTTGATCCGGCGCAGCAGGAACTCATCCTGCGCCAGCTCGGGGTCTGCGAAGGCTCCGACTGGTTCTGGTGGTTTGGCGATTACAATCCCGCCGCAGCCGTGCGCGACTTTGATGATCTGTATCGGGCCAACTTGCGCAAGCTCTACGGATTGATCGGCATGCCGGCGCCCCACACCCTCGACACTCCCATCAGCCAAGGCGGTGCACCGGCAGCAGCAGCCGGCACCATGCGCCGCACCACTCCATAAGGAGAACGAATGCCCCCCTGTACCCAGCTGCTCCTTGGTGTTCACGCCCACCAGCCGGTCGGCAATTTCCCCCACGTCATTGATGATGCCGTAGCCCGCTGCTACCACCCCTTTCTCGAAACGCTGCACCGCATCCCCGAGTTTCCCTTTGCCATTCATATCAGCGGCTGGCTGCTGGGCTATCTGGCCGAACATCACGCCGCCACCCTGACCCTGCTCCAGGCGATGGTGACCCGCGGACAGGCCGAACTGGTCGGCGCCGGGGACACCGAGCCGGTCCTGGCTGCCATCCCCCATGTGGATCGGGTGGAACAGATCCACGCCATGTCCGAGCGCATGGAAAAACAGCTAGGGCAGCGCCCTCTGGGCGCCTGGCTCACGGAACGGGTCTGGGACCCCTCTGTCGTGCCGGCCCTGGTGGAGGCGGGCATCCGCTATGTCATGGTGGACGACTACCACTTTCTCTGCGCCGGCGCCGACGCCAGCCAGCTCAACTGCTTTCATCGTACCGAGGAAAACGGTCAGGTCATCGACGTCTTCCCCATCTCCGAGGCGCTGCGCTATCGTCTGCCCTTTTCCGAGGCCGACGCCGCCGTCGCCTATCTGGAGGGCTTGGCCCAGACCCATCCCGGGGGCGCGGCCATCTATTTCGATGACATCGAAAAATTCGGGGTCTGGCCCGAAACCTATGACTGGGTCTACGAAAAGGGCTGGCTGGAGCAGTTTCTGCGCCAGGTGCTCGCCTCTCCGTGCATCGAACCGGTGCGCTATCAGGACTACCTGCGCGGCCACCGCCCCCGGGGGGTCATCTATCTGCCTACGGTGTCCTACAGCGAGATGAACGAGTGGACCCTGCCGGCAGGGGCGGCACGGGCCTATGCCGGGCTCGTCGAGCAGGAAAAGGCTGCCGGCCGTTTTGCCGAGCGCAAGCCGCTGATTCGCGGCGGCATCTGGAAGAATTTTCTCACCCGCTACCCCGAATCCAACTGGATGCACAAGCGCATGATGCTGTTATCGCAGCGTTTTCATGGTCTGGCCAAAAAACAGCAGAGCGGCGCCATGCGCCAGGCGCTCCATGAGGCCCAGGCCAACGATGCCTACTGGCATGGCCTCTTTGGCGGCATCTACCTGCCCCATTTGCGCCGCGCCGTCTACAACGCCATCGTCCGTCTGGAGGCCATGCTCGACGAAGTGCAGCCGCGGCTGGCCGTGCAGGAACTGGATGTCGATCTCGATGGCGCCCCGGAGCTCTTTTATCACAATGGCTTCATGCAGCTCATCATCCGCCCCGCCCCCACGGCAGCCGTGGTGGAATGGGATCTTTATGCCTTGCACCACAATCTGGGCGATACCCTGGCGCGGCGCGACGAGTCCTACTACGACAAGATCCGCAATGGCGCCACCGGCAGCGAACACAACGGCAACGGCATCGCTTCGGCCCATGACCGCGTCAGCTATAAGAGCACCATCAGCCTGGAGGACCTCGTCCCCGATACCAGCCCCTGCCAGAGTTTTCTCGACCAGGTGGATACGACCCCCGTGGAATACGCGGAGGCGGCAGCCAGCGAGTGGCCCCGCTTCACCGGTGCAGCGGCGGGCTGCACGGTCACCAAGACCTACACCCTGGAGGGACAGCGCCTCATCGTCGACTATGGCCTCAGCGCTGCCCAAGGCGAGGGGCAGCAGACTTTCACCACCCGCCTTCACCTCGCCATGCCCTGCTGTGACGGGCCGGGCGGACGGATCTTTGCCGACGGCAGACTCTTCGGCGGTTTCGGCAGCGCCCATCAGGGGGAAGCCCGGGAGATCACCCTGCAGGACGAAGTCCTGGGTGGAGAGCTGCATTTTCATTTCGACCCGCCCGTTCAGTGGCAGGCCGCACCCCATCTGACGGTATCCCAGTCCGAAGCGGGCTTTGAAAAGATCATGCAGGCCCTGGCCTTGCAACTGCGTTGGCTCGTTCCTGCGGGCAAATCCTATCCCCTGCGCATCCGCATGGAGGCCAAGGTCCATGCCTGAAGGCCTGATCCTGGGGATGGATGTGGGCGGCACCAACCTGCGCCTGGGGGTGTTCCGGGGGGGGGACTGCGTGGCCACGCTGCGCGTGGAGGCCCATCTGCGCGAGCGGTGTCTGCATGCCGAAAACAGCGCAGCCGCCGAGAGCGCCATACTTGATATCCTGGCCGATGCCATTGTCCAGACCAGGCAGCAGCATCCGGAGATCCAGGGGGTGGGAATCGCCTTTCCCGGCTTTATCCAGGGAGACGGCACCCTGTTGCAGTCACCGAATCTGCCGGGCTTGCACCATCTGGCCCTGGGCACGGCCCTGCGGGAGCGCTGCGGCCTGCCCGTTCTGGTGGAGAACGATGCCAATGCCGCAGCCTTCGGCGAGTTTGTGCACGAACGCAGCCGACAGCCCGGTCTGGAGCACCTCCTCTATGTGGGGCTGGGCACCGGGGTCGGCGGGGGCCTCATCCTCCACGGCCAGCCCTGGCGGGGCGCCCACGGCGCCGCCATGGAAGTGGGGCACCTCATTGTCGTGCCGGGGGGGCGGCGCTGCGGTTGTGGCAACCAGGGCTGCCTGGAACAGTACGCCTCGGCCACCGGGGTCAAGCTCAGCTATACCGAGCGCACCGGCCATGCACCGGCCCTGCCGGTCGTCGCCCGACTGGCCCGGGAAGGAAACGCCGATGCCCAGGCGGCCTTCGCTCTGGCCGGCAATACCCTGGGCCAAGCGCTGGCGCACCTGCTCAAGGTGCTGGACGTCTCCGTGCTACGCCTCGGCGGCGGCATGAGCGCCGCCTGGGATTGCTTCGCCCCCGCCCTTCAGAAGCGGCTGGAAGCCGACCTCATCCCGGTCCTGCGCGGATCGGTGGACCTCCAGCGCGGCAACGACGACGACCAGGCCGGCATGCGCGGCGCGGCCCTGCTGGCAGCCGCACGGCAAGGCGGGAGCTGATGCGCATCGGCATCTTCGACTCCGGTATCGGCGGTCTGAGCACCCTGCTGGCCTGCCTGCGCCGCCTGCCCGATGCCGAATATCTCTTTTATGGCGATACCGCCAACGCCCCCTATGGGGATCAGGACCCCGATACGGTCCTGCGCCTTACCCGCTATGCCTATGACTGGTTCATCGCCGCCGGTGCCGACGCGGTGGTTCTGGCCTGCAACAGCGCCACCAGCGCCGCCGTAGCACCCTTACGGGAACGCGCCCGGGTCCCCATCATCGGCATCGAACCGGCGGTAAAAAAGGCCTTGGATGCCCACCCGGAGGGAGGCATCCTCCTCCTCGCCACCCAACTGACGGTGAGCGGAGAAAAATTGCGCGCCCTGCTCGCCCGCCTGCCGGGAGCCAGCGAGCGGGTGCAGGCCGTGGCCTGCCCGGGACTCATGGAAATCGTCGAATCCCAAGGATCGTCCCTGGACGGCAGCGTCCGGGCCTACCTGGAACGATATCTCCTTCCCCAACTGCGGGAAACACCCCGGGCGGTGGTCCTGGGCTGCACCCACTACTGCTGGGTCGACGCCCATATTCAAGCGGCTTTGGGCGGTGACGTGGCCATCGTGGACGGCAATGACGGCGTCGCCCGCCAATTATGGCGGCGTCTGCAGTTGGGGCCACTGCCGGCCCAGGCTCCGCCCCTGCCCCGCAGCGCCCGCGTCCACTTCCATTTCACCAGCGACAACGCGGATAAAACGCGGCTCGCCACGGACCTCCTGGCCCGCAGCGAGGTTGCGATCCTGCCCGTGCATCCGTCGCGGCAGGACCCTGGCCAACCCACGCCTTAGTTCAACTGCACGCCCTGATCAGTGATCTTCACCCCCACTTTCTTGGCCTGCTCCTCGCCCTGGGCATAGGCTAGTTGGGCCAACTCCTCCGCGTGCTTGGCCTTGGCCACGGCCTCGTCATATTTGCCGGCCTGCTCCGCCGCCTCGGCCTCCTTCAAGACCTTGGGCGTATCCGACCACTGATAATGGATGGCGGCAGTTTTGGCCACGGCCGCCTTGGCGGCGGCAATGGCCTGCCCGGCATCGGCAGCCGTGGCGGCAAGGGCGTCCACTCCAAACAACAACACAACGCAAGAAACGATGCCAACGACCGTTTTTTTCATGAGTCACTCCTCCCGTGAACTTGATTTGCAAAACGCCCACATTCCCGCCCAGCGCAAGGTCCATGCAAGGCATGGCAGTCTTCTAGCAGGATTCATTCCCTACGCTGATAGCGGCCCTCTCCCCATCCCCAAGGCCCGAATCTGCCAGGGCAGCCTCGTGGGAAAGTCCCTCCCTGTCCCATATGGGACAGATCCCGGATGGATGGTCGGGTTTTTTATTCTATATCCCATGGGCGAAAACGGAAAAGCCGAACCCCGAGGGTCATGGTGTGGCAGATAAAGGCTGGCTTGCTCCGCCGCCGCGAAAAACACATTCCATCTGGATTCCGCAGGCGGCAAAAAGCGCAGCCTTTTTACGCTCCGCCGGAATGAAATGCCGGGAGCGATCAATTTGACTGACCCGCGCCATCCCGCTCCGCAAAGACCTCTTTGGCCGCAAAGATGCCGTTCAACGCGGCGGGAAACCCCGCATAAACCGCCATTTGGATCAGGATTTCCACCACTTCCTGCCTTGTGCAGCCGACATTCAGCGCACCGTGGATATGCACCTGGAGTTGAGCTTGCGCATTGCCCAGTGCAGCCAATGCCGCCACCGTGGCGATCTCGCGTTCCTTGAGCGAGAGAATGCCGCGGGAGTACACATCGCCGAAAGGGAACTCGATGATGAAGCGGGCAAGATCCGGGGCAATGTCCTTCAACGCCTCGATTACCCGCTCTCCGGCATGGCCGTCGATCTCTTTGAGCATTTCCCAGCCGCGTTTGTAGCGATCAGATTCCATTGGTGACTCCTCATCGGGAGAGGGAAAAACCGCCACGCGGCTGCGATGCCAATGATCACGCCGGCTCGAGAAGCCGGACGCGTGAGGAAAACGGCCGCCGGAGCGCGCAGCTCGTGGCCCATCCGCGGAGACCATGGGTCATTGTTGCATGGACTCAGCCCTCGGGGAAGAATACGAAGATTACGCAGCCCTGCCGCGACTGCGGCACGTGCGCCGAACCAACGGGATGGTGAATGAAAGTACCCGCCGGATAATCGTGGACACCGTCGTTGAACACGCCCGAGACCACGAAGACCTCCTCTGGACCGGGGGAGTGGGTATCGAGGGCCGTAAACTTGGCGCCCGCGTCGATTTCGAGAATCTGGGCCTTGGCGCCGTTCGTGCCTTGCCAGAGGATACGCTGGCGAATCCCCGGAAAGATTTCCTTCCCGGGAAGATCGCGCCAATTCGCCGAAACCACGCCTTCCAGGTTGATCACCGGTGCTCTCCTTCGACATGATGCAACATGATCGGGATAGTAAAGAAGCCTCGCGGCCCCTCCCATGCCGCAGGACGTACGGGTCAGGTATCCGGCGGTCGATGCATTCAATTCCTACCGCGGCGCAAGGCTCGACACTCCCCTATGCTTGAAGGCGGCCAAGGGGAGCGCCATGGTCCATGGGACGAGTTAGTGGTGTTCCACGCTTCGCGCACGGATACGCCGCGCTTGCGGTGCGTCCCGCTTGACCGCAGTGTCAGACGCTGCAATGGCTGCCATCAGCGGGAACGCGGAAGGATTGCGGATGGACTCAACGGACAAGTCGATGTCCAAAGAAGGCCAGAAGAGGTGGTTTTCGGTAGGCCATTCGACTTGGCAAAGCTGCTCGATGGTTGCGCCCAGAAACCACGGGAAATCCGTGAAAGGCAAAAAGAGTTCTTCGTCGGCAAGCAACAGCCAAAAGCCATGTGGTGAGACATGGGTGACTTCAGCTTGGGAAATGGGTTTTCCAGGCATGGATGATTTCCTCCAAGTGAACAGCGATCAGGTTCTGGGCTTCCTTGATTTGTTTGGGCGAAAGGCCGACGCTCGTTGCCAGCCCCAATTCCGGCGACAACCAGAACTTGGCTTCGCCATCGGGGTGGTTGACGTGTACATGCATTCTTGCCTCCTCCCGGGAGAAGAAAAAGAAGCGGAAACCGCCCTCGCGAAAAATCGTCGGTGCCATGGCAGGATATTAGCAACTCATGAATGGACGGGAGAAGTTGAGAGCTTTACGCCGAGGGCATGGAGCAGCTTAAGCATCGTGTCATAGCGTGGCTTGGCGCCGGGCGTAAGCGCTTTGTAGAGGCTCTCGCGCCCAAGGCCAGCATCTTTGGCGAGTTGTGCCATGCCACGAGCGCGCGCCACATCACGTACAGCGGTTAGAAATACATCGGGATTAGGATCTTCTAGTGCGGCGGTTATGTATTCCGCGATGGTTTCTTCACTATCGAGGTAGTCGGCAGCGTCGAAGGGGGCAAATTTGGCCATGGTTCACTCCTTATCCAAAGCCCGCGCCATCTCAACGGCGCGTTTGATGTCGCGCTTCTGCGACGACTTGTCGCTAGCCAGCAGAAGCAGATAGACCACCTCACCACGGCGAGTGAAATAGACTCGCTAGCCAGGGCCGAAATGAATGCGCATTTCAGAAACCCCTTCGTCCACAGGCTCGCAGTCACCGAAGTTGCCGTGCTCAGCAGACCGAATACGGTGAGCTATGCGGGCACGGCCCACCTTTCTTTCAATGCCGTGAACCAAGCATCAAATTCATCAGAGCGGTGAAAGGTGTTCATGCAACCCAGCGTATCCGATCAGATACCGCAATGCAATCATGGCGAGGTAGCCTATCCACGGCATGGGAAGCCTTGAAGTGGAGGGGTACCTCAGCATTTGCCACGGCAAGCGTCATCCGGGCGGGTTGAACGCTGGGGATGTGGAGGCGTTCCTTTCCCATCTGGCGGTGGAGGGCCAGGTGGCGGCGTCAACGCAAAATCAAGCGTTGGCGGCCCTTCTCTTCCTGTAGCGGATAGTCCGCTCCTCTCCTTTCCGTTTTCCCATCCACGCGCTGTAAATCACCGGCGCGAGCCACAAGGACATGAACACGGAGAGCGTTAACCCGCCCATGACGGCGACGGCCAGGGGCTTGAGGAGGTCCGTGCCCCGCCCTACCCCTACTGCCAGGGGCAGGAAGCCCAAGACGTCGGCGAGCATGGTCATGAGGATGGGGCGCAGGCGGCTGCGGGCGGCCAGGGCGACCATGGCCGGGCGCGGGCGGGCGCCGCCGAGCTGGCGGGCGCGGGCGAAGATGAGGATGACGTTGTTGACGGCGATGGCGAAAACCAGCAAGACCCCCAGGAAGGCGGTGCTGTCCAGGTCGATGCCCAGGAGCAGCAGGGCCAGGAGGGCCCCCGGCGCGGCCAGGGCGATGGCGATCAAGGCGGACGCCGCCGCCCGCTGGCTGGTGAACTGGAAGCCGAGGAGCACCAGCAACAGGGCCAGGGCGCCGGCCAGGATCAGCGCCATCTCCTGGAAGCTCTGCGCCTGCTGCCGATAATAGCCGCCCAGCACGGTGGTGACATTGGGCGGGAAGTGCATGGCCGCGACCACGCTGCGGGCCTTCTGGGCCGCGGCGGCGAGGCCCTCGCCGGGCTTCGGCTGCAGCCAGACATAGGCATAGGGCACGAGATTCTGGTGGGTCACGTAGGGCACCGCCCCTTGCACATGGACATGGGCGATGCTCGACAAGGGGCTATAGGTCCCGCCGGGCAGGCGGATGGGGAGCGCTTCCATCCCGGCGGGGGTGACGGCTTGCCCCGCGAGGCTGACGCGGATGGGCAGGATCTGCTCGCCATGCAAGAGGAAGCCAGCCTGCCGGCCCCAGAAGCGCGCCTTGATCTGGTCGGCGAGCACCGGCGGCGTGATGCCGTAGATCGCCGCCAAGGGCGAGGGCGTGACTTCGACCTCGGGGCCGGCGGAAGGCGACTTGAATACCACGGACTGGAAGGCATGGCTTTGGCGCAGGGCGGCGGCCAGCCGGCCACCCTCGTCACGGAGCATCGTGGAGTCGGAGCCAAAGAGGAAGACCTCCAAAGGGGCATGGGCGCCGGAGAGATCGCCCAGGCGGTTGACCATCACCTGGGTGGTCTGCACGGCCAGGAGATTGGGCGCCGTCTGCCGGAACTCCCGGAGCAGGACGCCCATGACGGCCTCGGTGCTTTCCTTGCGGTTTTCTTTGAGGACGATGGAGATGGCCCCCTTGTTGGGGGTGGAGTAGGGATTGTTCAGCCCCCGGCCCACCATCAGCGACACCCGCGCCACGTTGGGATTGGCCAGCGCCACGCGCATGAAATCGCGGCCGACGCGGGTGGTTTCCGCCACGCTGCTGCCGACGGGCGTGCGGAAGGGCACGGAGATGATGCCTTCGTCCCAGCGCGGCAGGAAGGCTGTGGGCAGGGTACTCACGGCATACCAGCCCACCACCCCCAGCACAACGATGACGGGTATGGCGAGCCATGGCCGGCGCATCCCGTAGATCAGCGACCGGCTGAAATGCCTATGCAGCCACTGCTCCCCGAGGATGCGGCGGTGCCGGCGGTGCCGCCCGGCGAGCCAGATCGCCAGCACCGGCGTGACGAAGAGCGCCACCAACTGGGAGGTGACCAGGGCGATGACAATGGCCAGGGCCATGTGGCGGAACAGCAGGCCCAGCGTGCCCGAGAGGAAGACCAGCGGCAGGAAGATGAGGCAGGAGGTGAGGGTCGCCAGGGTCATGATCGGCAAGATCTCGCTGGCTCGGCGCAGGGCCGTCCGCCGCCGGGTTTCGATGTCGCCGTGCAAGCCGTGGAGCCCGCGCTCCACCACCACGATGGCATGGTCCACTAGGGCGCCTATGGCCGCCGTCAGGCCGCCCAGGGTCATGATGTTGAGGCTATAGCCCAGGGCGTGCAGGATGAGAAAAGTGGCGGCTATGGACAAGGGCACCACCACCAGGGTAGCCAGGGCGCCGTCCAGACGGCCGAGGAAGGCGAGTACCACCAGCCAGGCGATGAGGCTGCCCAGTCCCAGGGCGATCCAGACGTCCTTGAGGCTGGTGCTGATCAGGTGGCTCAAGTCATAGATGGGGACCAGCTTCACGCCGGCCGGCAGATGGGCCTGCAACTCCGTGATGCGGCTCTGCACCGCCTTGGCCACCGCCACCTCGTTGGCGCCGGCCTGGGCCATCACGTCAATCACCATGGCGTGCCGGTAGCCGGCCACCGCCGCATCCCGCAGCAAGGGGGGTGGGCCGACGCTCACCTTTCCCAGCGCTCCCAGCGGCAGAGGCGTGCGCTCGCCCTGGGCATTGGCCGGCCCCAGGGGCAGGGTCAGCTCGGCCAGGCGGGCCGTATCGACGGGCCGCGGCGTGGTGGCGACGATGAATTGCTGATGGAAAACGTCCAATACACCGGAGAAGAATGGCCCTTGGGCGGCGCGCAGGGCGCCCACCACCTGTTGGGAATCCAGGTGGTACTGCGCCAGGCGCAGGGGGTCCAGGGCGATGTGCACCTCCGGCCAGCCCCGGCCGGTTTCGTCCACCCGATAGACACCGGGCAGTGAGAGGAGGGCCGGGCGGATCTGGAAGGCGAAGGTGGGCATCATGGCCGAACTGTCCATGTGGTCGGAAACCAGGGCATACTCGGCGAAGGGGTAGATGTTGGGCGCCATGAGGCGGACGCTCATCCGGGCGCCGGGCGGCAGGGGGATGTGGGCGAGGCGGGCCTGCAGCATGAGATAGGCCGTCTCGGGGTTCACCTTGGGATCGAAATAGACATGAATCTTGGACAGACCATTGCCGGTCTGGGAGCGCACCAGGCGCACCCCCGGCTCTCCCTTGGCAGCCTCCTCCAGGGGCCGCGTCACCTCGATCTCCATGAACTTGACCGGCAGGTTGCCGGCATTGACCAAAACCGAGACCTTGGGGAAGTTCACGTTGGGGAAGACACTCTCGGGCATGGCCCGCAGCGCGAACCAGCCGGCTGCCAGAAGGAGCAGGCCGGACAGGATCACGGAGAAACGGTTCTCCCAGAGAAAGGCAAGATACCGCCTCATGGCTGCGATCCCGACACCCGTATTTCCACCGGCGTACCCGAGTCCAAGCGCGTGTTGCCGGAAATCACCACCATCTCCCCGGCGCGGAGCGAGCCGGTGACCCAGCTATCCTTGCCCTGGGTATGCACCACCTCTACCGGCACCGCCACCGCCCGCCCCCGGCGGACCACGAAGACTTCGCTGCGGGCCCCGCGCATGACCACCGCCGGGCTGGGCACCCGGAAGGCGGTACCGCCCGCCGATGGCAGCAGGAGTTGCAGCCATTCCCCGGGCAGGAGGGGGCTGCCAGGGGGGAGGGTGATATAAACGGAGACCAGACCGAGGTGGCGGGCACTTTGTCCGACGGAGCGGACCAGCCCCTGACCTTGCCAGCCTTGGGCCTGGATCGCCACCGTTGTCCCCACCCGCAACCCCTGGGTCTGGGCAGGTGGCACATAGGCCCGCGCCCAGGGCTCGCCGCGTCCGGCCAGGCGGGCGATGGGGCTGCCCACATTGACCACCGCGCCGGGGGGCACCAGGTAGTGCAAAGTGCCAGCGAATGGGGCCGTCAGCACCTGATCTCCGGACTGGGCCTCCAGCGCCCGTAGGGCTGACCGCGCCTCGGCCAGCGCCAAGCCGGCCTGGTCCACATTCTGCTGTGCCATCACCCCGTCCTGAAAGAGCTTTTGGGTACGCTCCAGTTGGGTGCGGGCATAGGCCACCCGCGCCTGGGCGGCGAGGATACCGGCGTGGAGGCCGGGGGGGGCGATATGGGCCACCACTGCGCCCGCCGCCACGTTGCCGGACTGGAGAAAAGGCCCCAGGACGCGGCCCGTCACCGGAGCGGCCAGGGTCGCCTCCCCGATGCTTTCCACCGTCCCCAGCACACGGACCTCCCGGGACCAGGGGGTCGATTGCACCGCCACCGCCTGCACCGGGAGGGCAAAGGCAGGGGCCATGCCGCCCAGCCAACTGCACAGGAAGAGGATGATCGGCACTAGCGGGGACCTGGGAAACGCTTTGTTCATGGCTGCTCCTCGGATTTCGGCAGAACCCCGCTGTCCAGGGCCAGTTGCGCCCGCGCCAGGCGGGCCCGGATGGCCGCTCCCGCCAGCTTGAGCCGTGCCTGCACCCAGTTGTTTTCGGCCTGCTGCAAAGCCAGGGCGCTCAGCGCCCCGGCGAGATACCCCTTGCGGGTCATTTCATAAACCGCCTGGGCCTCTTGCGCCATGGTCCGATCATTGCGCAGGGCGTTGTCGGCGGCCTGGGCTACTCCGTAATCGGCGGCAATACGGCTTCGGACCTGCAAAAGCAACGCCTGCTTACCCGCCTCCATGGCCGCCAGGTGCTCTTGGGCAGCGGCGATGCGGTTGCGATTGCGGCCAAAGCCGAAAATGGGCATCTGCAGGGTCACGGCCCCTTGCCAAGCCAGTTGCCCGGCGCGGGGCGCCGTTGCCGTGTCCACCCCGTAAGCACCCAGCGCAGCGACCACCGGCAACCGGGCGGCCTGATGATAGCGCAGCAGGGTGCGGGCGGCTTGAATCTCCCCTTCCGCCACCTGCAGGAGGGGCTGCGCCTGGGTCGCCCGGGTGGTCAACACGGTTTCCCCGGGCAAGCCCCCCGCCGGCGGGCTGATGGGCACCAACGCCGGCAGTTCGCTGGCGGGGTAATCCGTCTGCAGGGCCAGGACGCGGCGGGCTGCCGCGGCCTCCGGGGTAGCCTGGTCCAGTCCGGCCTGGACACCGGCCAGGGTCAGGCGGGCCTGGGTCAGGTCCAGACGGGAGCGGGTTCCGGCCTGGGTACTTTTTTGGGTGGCGCTGAGGAGTTCCCGGGCCGCCCCCAGGGCCTCGCGCCAGACGGACGATTCGTTTTCCCACAAGGCCAGCCGATAGTAGGCCGCCGTGACCTGCGCCGCCACCAGCAGGCGCGCCTGGCGCTCCTGGTAGTTGGCCACGGCCACCTGATCGTGGGCCAGGGCCTGCAAGGCATAGGCCTGGGGCGCATAGAGGGGAATATTGAGCTGGATCTGGCCGATGACCTCTCGGGGGCCATTGGCGGACACGAAGAGGGGCTGACCGTTGCGGGTCTGCGTCCAGATACTGCCTGCGGCCAGGGAGAGGCTGGGCAGCAAGTCGGCGTGGGCGGCCCGGTGCAGGGCCGCCTTCTCCGCCACCACGCGCTCCGCCTGCTGCACCAAAGCCTGGTTGGCCAAGGCCCGCTGGAGGGCATCCCCAAGGGTGAACGCCGCCGCCGACACGGGAAAAGATGGCAACAACAGGGAACCGGCCAACAGGCAGACACTCAGGCAGCGCCACGCCCCCTTTCCTGCCGCCGCATCCTGCCATGTCTTGTATTGTGGATGCGTCATCTCCCCTTCTTTCCTCATATCGGCGCCACGCGGCTGGTCAGCTTACAATGAAAACATTAAAATAGTTTGAGGGACTCGCCTCGGTGCGACTACCCGATTCATCCCGTCCGACTGGATCATCCGATCAAGCCCATCCATAAACGCCGCAATGTCGCCTGCGCCCGGGAAAGGCATCAGGAATTTTTGCCGCGCAAGGCGTCCAGATTGGCAATCCCCGCCTCTTCCATACGCGCCAGGAGCCCTTTGAGGATGGCAGCGACCACTCCCGGACCGCGAAAAATCAACGCCGTGTAAATCTCTACGAGACTCGCGCCGGCGCTGATCTTCTCCCAGACATCGTCGGCGGAAAAAATGCCGCCCACCCCGATGATGGGCACTCTCCCCCCCGTCGCCTGATAGAGGAGGCGAATCACCGCGGTGGCCCGCCCGCGCAGGGGCGGGCCCGAGAGACCGCCGCTGATCCCCGCCCCTTCCAGGAAATCCTCCCGGGAAATGGTGGTATTGGTGGCGATGAAACCGTCCACCAGCGGCTGTTCTCCCGCAACCAGGGCGGCGATGGCCATGAGGTCGGCATCGGCGAGATCCGGGGCGATCTTGAGGAGTACCGGCGGACAGCGCCGTCCCGCCTCCCGAGCCGCCCGCAGATTGGCCGCCTGCACGGCAGCCAGCAGGGGTTGCAGGGCGTCCAGCGCCTGCAGGTCCCGCAGGCCCGGCGTATTGGGGGAGCTCACATTGACAACAAAATAATCCGCCCAAGGCTGCAGGGTCTCCACCATAGCCACATAATCGGCGGCGGCCTGCTCCGATGGAGTATCCTTGTTCTTGCCCAGGTTGATGCCGATGGGTACGGGATGGGGACCCAGGGCGGCGAGGCGGGCGGCCACCGCCGCCATTCCCTGCCCCGGGAAACCCATGCGGTTGATGACCGCCTCCCGCTCGGGAAAACGAAAAATCCGTGGGCGCGGATTGCCGGGCTGGGGGCGCGGCGTGACCGTGCCGATCTCCACAAAACCAAAGCCCAAGGCCGGCAAGGCCGTCAGCGCCTCGGCATTTTTGTCGAAACCCGCAGCGAGGCCCAGGGGGTTGGCAAAATGCAGCCCCCAGATCTCCTGCGCCAGGCGCGGGTCCTCCTGGGTATAGCGCGCCGCCAAATGGGCGCGGGTGGCAGGCATGTGCCCCAGGGCCCCCAGGCCGGCGATGGTCCAGTGGTGGGCCGTCTCCGGGTCCAGCAAAAAGAGCCCACGGCGCAGCATTCCGTAGATCATAGCCAATCCCTTGGGGTCAGGAAGCGCTCGCGCAGCTCGGCCTCCGGGCTGCCGGGTTCACCCTGCCAGTCATAGAGCCACTCGGCCAGGGGCGGCAGCGACATGAGGATACTCTCGGTGCGCCCCCCCGACTGCAGGCCAAAGAGGGTGCCACGATCATAGACCAGGTTGAACTCCACATAACGCCCGCGCCGCAAGCCCTGGAAATGCCGTTCCCGCTCGCCGTATGGCAGATGGCGGCGGCGCTCGACGATGGGCAGATAAGCGGGCAGGAAGCTCTCCGCCGCCGCTTCCCAAAAGGCCTGCAATTTCTCACCGTCGCCGTGCAGATCATCAAAGAAGATACCGCCCACCCCGCGCATCTCACCGCGGTGTTTGATGAAGAAATACTCGTCGCACCAGGCCTTGAAGCGGGGATAGAAAAGAAAGTCATGGCGATCACAGGCGGCCTTGAGGGTGCAGTGGAAATGCCGCGCGTCCTCTTCAAAGCCATAAATGGGCGTAAGATCGGCCCCGCCGCCGAACCACCACAGATCGCCCGCCGAGAAGAAACGGTAGTTCATGTGCACGATGGGGACGTAGGGATTGCGCGGGTGCAACACCAGGGACACCCCCAGGGCCGTAAAGGGCCGGCCCGCCAGCTCCGGGCGATGGGCCGTGGCCGAAGGCGGCAACTGCCCGCCGCTCACCCGCGAAAAGTTCACCCCCCCCTTCTCGAAAAGGGCCCCGTCGCTGATCACCCGCGTCCGTCCTCCGCCGCCCGCCGGGCGCTCCCAGAGATCCTCGCGAAAACGCGCTCCCCCGTCCGTCGCTTCGAGCACCGCACAAATCCGGTCCTGCAGTCCCAGCAGGAATCGCTCCATCTCGTCAACCTGAGGTGGCATTATTTTCTCCTTACCCCAATCAAGACCGCAAAACACGCCCACTGCGGGCATCCACAATGCGGCTCGCCTGTCGTGCTCCCCCCAATTGCCCCGGCAACACCACCAGCCGCCCGAAATAGCGATGCAATTGGTGGCGGGACCGGGCCGGTACCTTGCCGGCAGGATTGGCGCTGGTGGAGATGATGGCGCCATGGAAGGCGCGGCAGAGGGCGACGACGCCGGGATGCCGGCTCACCCGCACGGCCACGTCCGGATGTCGCCCCCGCAACCAGACCGGGGCGCGGCGCGAGCCCGGCAAGACCAGGGTCGTTCCCGGCCAGAGGGTGGCCATACGCTCCTGAACCTCCGTCTGTTGCCAGACTGCGCAATAGGCCTCGGCCTGGGAAAATCGACCGGCCACCAGAAGGAGTCCTTTCTTTTGGGAACGCCCCTTCACCGCCAGGAGCCGCTTCACGGCGCGCCGATTGCGCGGGTCGCAGCCCAGGCCCCACACCCCCTCCGTGGGGTAGGCGATGACCGCGCCCCGGCGCAGGGCCGCCACCGCACGCCGCAAGCTCCGCCGCGAAGGGCCTTTCATCGTGGATTCGCCACTGCCGTTTTACGCTTCATCTCCCCCGCTGCAGGGCGCGATGGCCGATGTCGTGGCGGTATTGCATCCCCGGCCAGCGAATGGCCCCCGCCCTGGCGTAGGCCCGCGCCGCTGCTTCAGCCAGGCTCGCACCCAGGGCGGTCACTCCCAGGACCCGCCCCCCGGCGGTGACGACGGCGCCGTCCTGAGCCGCCGTGCCCGCATGGAAGATCTTGACATCGGGGTCATCCGCCAAAGGCAGACCGAGGATCGCGTCGCCGTTGCGCGGCGCATCGGGGTAACCCGCCGCTGCCAGCACCACACAGAGCGCCGGACGCGGATCCCAGTCGAGGGTGGGCGGCAGGGTATCGCCCGCCGCCGCCGCCCGCAACAGGGCAAAGAGGTCCGAACGCAAACGCATCAGCAAAGGCTGGGTCTCGGGGTCGCCCAGGCGGCAGTTGAACTCCAGCACCTTGGGCCCCTGAGCGGTGACCATGATCCCGGCGTAAAGGAAGCCCCGATAGGGCAGGCCATCCGCAAGGAGGCCCCGCGCCGCCGGCCGCATCACCTCGCGCAGGACCCGCTCGCCCATGGCGGCATCGAGGACCGGCGCCGGCGAGTAGGCGCCCATCCCGCCGGTGTTGGGGCCCAGATCGCCGTCCAGCAGCCGCTTGTGATCCTGGGAACCGGCCAGCGGCAGGACCTGCCCATCCACCAGGACGGCAATGAAGCTCGCCTCTTCGCCATGAAGGAATTCCTCCACCACGATAGGCCCCCAGGCCAGGAACTGCTCTGCCGCCGCCTGGGCTTGGTCGTGGCTCAGGGCCACTACCACCCCTTTACCCGCCGCGAGGCCATCGGCCTTGACCACCACCGGCAGGGTGTGCTGGCGGATATACCGCTGTGCCCCCCCTAGCTCGGCAAAGCGCCGATAGCTTGCCGTCGGGATCTGGTGGCGCTGTAGGAACTCCTTGGCAAAGACCTTGCTCCCTTCCAGTTGCGCCGCTGCCGCGTCGGGGCCGAAGACCGGCAGACCCGCCCGGCGCAAGCGATCCCCCACCCCCGCCACCAGGGGCGCTTCGGGCCCGATGACCACCAGCTCCACCCCGCGCGCGAAGGCGGCCGCCACCAGCCCCTCGGCATCCGTCGCGGCAATGGCGAGATTCTCCACCCCGGCTTCGGCGGCCGTCCCCGGGTTGCCGGGCGCGCAATAGACCCGCTCCACCAATGGCGACTGGGCGAGCTTCCAGGCGATGGCGTGCTCCCGCCCGCCGCTGCCCAGGACCAGAACCTTGGCACCCATGCGTCCCTCCTCAACCATGGCGGAAATGGCGCATGCTGGTGAAGATCATGGCAATGCCGTGCTCGTTGGCGCTGGCGATCACCTCCTCGTCGCGGATGGAGCCGCCGGGCTGGATGATGGCCTTCACCCCGGCCGCCGCCGCCGCATCCACGCCGTCGCGGAAGGGGAAAAAAGCGTCGGAGGCCAGCGCCGCCCCATGCAGATCGAAGCCCAGCTCCAGGGCCTTGGCCGCGCCGCATTTGGCCGCGTCCACGCGGCTCATCTGTCCGGCGCCGATGCCCATGCTCTGCCCCTCGCGCACGTAGACAATGGCGTTGGAACGCACATGTTTGGCTACCCGCCAGGCAAAGGCCAGATCGCGGTGCTCCAGGGCCGTCGGAGCCCGTTCGCTGACCACCCGCCAAACGCTCTCATTCAGATCGCCCTGATCAAAATCCTGGACCAGCAGCCCGCCGCGCACGCGCTTGAAATCCCAGCCCGCGCCGCGCCAGTCGTTGTCCACCCCAAAGGCCAGCACCCGCAGATTTTTCTTGCGGGCCAGAATGGCCTGCGCTTCGGGCAGGATCTCCGGCGCCAGCACCACCTCGGCAAACTGCTCCGCCACCAGTTGCGCCGTCTGCCCGTCCAGGGGCCGGTTGCAGGCAATGATCCCGCCAAAGGCCGAAACCGGATCACCGGCGAGCGCCCGCTGATAGGCCCCGAGCAGATCCATCGCCACAGCCACGCCGCAGGGGTTGCCATGTTTGACGATGGCACAGGCGGGCTCGGCAAACTCCCGCACCAGATTCACTGCCGCATCGCTGTCGGCAATGTTGTTGTAGGACAGCTCCTTGCCCTGCAACTGCCGGGCCATGGCAATGCCTGTACCGCTGCCGTCGCTGTAAAAGGCCGCCTGCTGGTGCGGATTCTCGCCGTAACGCAGGTCTTGCACTTTGCTGAAATGCAGGCTCAGGGTCTCGGGGAAGGTCTCCCGTGTCCCATCGGGCCGCAAGCTGGAGAGATAGTTGGCGATGGCGCCGTCATACTGCGCCGTATGGGCAAAGACCTTGCGCGCCAAGGCAAAGCGGGTAGCCGCCCCGACCCCGCCGCCACTCTGCTCCATCTCCCGCAGAACGAGGGCATAGTCGTCAGGGTCCACCAGGACGGTCACGCCCTCCCAGTTCTTGGCCGCCGCCCGCAGCATGGTAGGACCGCCGATGTCGATATTCTCCACGGCCTCGGCCAGGCTGCAGTCGGGCCGTGCTATGGTCTGCGCAAAAGGATAGAGATTGACGCAGAGGAGGTCGATGGGCGGGATATCGTGTTCGGCCATCTGGCGGAGATGCCCGGCTTCCCCGCGCTTGCCCAGCAGACCGCCGTGGATCTTGGGATGCAGGGTCTTGAGACGGCCTTCCAGCAACTCCGGAAAGCCCGTGTAATCCCCCACCTCCTGCACCTTCAGCCCCGCCGCCCGCAACGCCGTCGCCGTGCCTCCCGTGGACAGGATCTCTATCCCGAAGTCTGCCAAACGACGCGCAAAATCCACTATTCCGTGCTTGTCGGAGACGCTGATGAGCACCCTGCGTATCTCGCCCATGTACTACTACCCCCATGGAAAAGGCCGAGTTTACGCCCCCGTCCCAAAAGACGGCAAGGGCGGGACGACGGTAAAAATTGCCTGTTGATTAACGCAACTTTGTTGCATATATTTTCCATGCACGGCATGCGGCGGTAATATGTTGATGCATTGCGGGAAAGCATCCCGTCCATGAACCAGCCGTGCCTTGACCAGTGGAAAGGCAAATATGATAATAGCAATCATTATTATTTAATAGATGAAATTGCCCATGCGTTCATCCCTTCGCCCCCTAGCTACGGCCATCCTCTTCGCCTTCAGCGATCTGAGCCTCGCCCACCCCGTCATGGCCGAGACCGATCCCGCCGCCGAAGGCAATGGGGCCATCCCCAACATCAACGCCCTTTCCGCGCAGTATCTACCGGCTTACAGCCGCATCGTTGACGGTCTGTCCTGGGCCGGCCACGTCGACTCGGAAATCTTTTCCAATTATTCGGGGGGCGTTCGGCGCGGTAGCGAACCCAACATCGTCGGCCAGTTCGGTTTAGAGTACGACACCCGGAAGGCGGAACTTTGGCGAGGCGGGAAACTCACCTTCTCGGTCATGGGCATCTACAGCGGCGGGGTGCAGCCCGGCTACAGCGGCGACATCCAGACGGCCAGCAACATCTGGGCGCCGTCGGCGCTGCGCATCTACGACGCCGCCTACCGGCAAAGATTCACCCATTGGCTCAACGCCCGCATCGGCATCACCGACATCAATTATTACTTCGATGTCACCGGCAATGCCCTGCAGTTGGTCAATTCTTCCTTCGGGATCAATCCCACCCTGACCGCCAATGTCCCGGGCACCGCCACCTTCCCCTACTCCGGCCTGGGGGCCATGGTTGGGGTTCACGGCGCCATGTGGAGCAGCAAGGCGGGGGTTTTCCAAGGCGACCCGCAACATCGTGGATCCGCCTTTGAGCGCGGCTACATGGCCCTCTGGGAGGGCGGAATACACTGGGGCGAGAAGGGCGACGACGATCCCGATAACGACGCCGACGATTACGGCAAATATATCTTGAAGATCGGAGCCTGGCGCTACGAACAGCCCCACCCGGACCTCCCCGGCCTCTCCCCTTCCACCGCCGGGGTCTATGCCGTGGCCGAAGGCAACTGGGAAGTCCCCGGCGACCGCGACCTGGGCGCCTTCGTGCAGATGGGCGGCGCCCCCCAGGACTTCAATCCCGTGCCCTGGTATCTGGGCGTGGGCCTACGCCTGGGCCATCCCTTCCCGGGCCGGCGTGACGACAGCCTCTCCATCGGCATGGCCCGGGCCTGGCTGCGCAGCGGCCCCGTGGCCGCTGGCCTAGGGGTGGAAGCGGGTGCCGTACATGCCGCCGAAACCGCCTACGAGATCACCTATGCCGCCAAACTCAGCCCCCATCTCACCCTGCAGCCGGATATCCAATACATCACCCATCCCGGCGGCATGGAACCCAATGCCACGGTAGGCATCCTACGCTTGCACATCGAATTCTTTTGAATCTGACGATCATGCGCTACGGCACACCCAGGCGTCATGAAACGCGGCGGAAACCGTAGGAGCGGCCCATGGCCGCGACCTAAACCCGTGGACAAGAAAATGCGCGCCTGATTACGAACGGATGATTTTGTCGCGGCCATGGGCCGCTCCTACGGATATTGCGAAGGCAGCAGGATCATTGTTTCCCATGAAAACGGCCGTTGGCATCCACTAACGCGCTGGTGCCACCCCTTCACTCCACAAAACATGGGCGTCGAGCAAGAGCCCATAAGTGGCCTGCAGGGCCGCCAGCCGTGCCTCCAAAGCCGCCACTGCCGCCACCCGCGCTTGGCGGCGCGCCAGCAGGAGCCGCTGCAAGTCCACCTCCCCCAGGGCATAGGCACGCTGCATCATCTGCGCTTGGCCGGTCATGGCGGCCGCAGCCCGCTGGGCTGCCAAAAAAGCCGCATGGTTTCCGGCCACCGCCTGCATCTGGCTGGCTACCCGAGCCACCAGCATCTGCCGCCCTGCGGCCAGATGATCTTCCGCCACCCGCAGCAGCGCCTGGGTGCGCGCCTGCTCCTGGCCACGCCGGGGACCGGGAATGGGCATGGTGATCATTCCACCCCCGATCCTTTCGTCGCCGCCGCGCTCGGAGGCCACAAAGACTGCCAAGGTTGGATCCGGCCAGCGTTCGGCCCGCGCCCGCGCCGCCGTCACCCGCGCCCTGGCCACCGCCATTTCCAGTACCTGCAAGCGCGGGCTGTCCGTCAATACCGCCTGGCGCAAGTCCCCTAGCGCGCCAGTGGGAGGCTGGGGATCACTGAGAGGCGGCGGTGATTGCGTCCCCACGGCGGGAAAGCGTCCATTCAGGACCGCCAGGGCCATGTCTTTACGGGTCCGCGCTTCCACAACGCTGCGCGTGATGTCCTCCACGTCGGCCTCGGCCGCCTGCACATCCATGCGCGCCGCATCTCCCGCCTGGAGCCGTTTCTGCACCGCCGCCAGGTTCTCCTCGGCCAAACGCTGCTGCTCCACCAGCAGGCGCTCCCGCTCTACGCTACCCAGCCAGTCCAGCCAACTTCCCAGCAACTCATGGGCCAGACCCAGGCGCGCATCGGCAAAACCGGCACGAGCCACGCCCTCCCCCGCGGCACCAATCTGTCGATCCAGCGCGGCCTTGCCTGGTAAGCGCACAGGGCGTTGCAGGGTCGTCCACCATTCGCCGTAATCACCCATGCCGCGGACCCAGCGGGACTGCCCCTGGACCTGCACGGAAAACTCGTAAGGGCCGCTGGCCAACTCCTGTGCCTCGTAGCGTGCCACCCCCTGCTGATCCTGCGCCGCCGCCCATACGGGGCTCTGCGCCAAGGCCTGCCGCACCTGTTCCGCCGCCGGCAGGTCCGGAGGGGAAAAGGCCATCGCCGGAGCCTCCGGCGGGGCGGCCAGCAGCAGAAACAGCACGGCAAGCATGCGCTTTCTCATATTGCCCCCGCTGCAGGCAATGCCTGTATCCAGTAATGCAAACCTGCCCCCGCAAAACGCGCGCGCAGCCGGGCCAGAATCTCCTGGCCCACCGCCCCGCTAAGGAGGGCCTGCACCTGCACCCGCCGCGCCCGCCCCAACACCTGTTCCTGCGCATCGAGGCGGTCCAGCCCCACACCATGGGCAAACAAGGCGGTACTGGTAAACTGCTGCACGCCCTCCGTCAGCAGCAAAATGTCCAATACTTCCTCTCCCAGGGACTCCGGAAGCAGGAGCGTCAACAAACAAAATTCCTCAGACATGGCGTTTCTCCCCTTTGCCAAAGGCAAAGCGCCGGTACAGGATCGGCAGAATGAGCAAGGTGAGGCTGGTGGCCGTGAGCAGACCGCCGATGACGACAATGGCCAAAGGCCGCTGAATCTCGGCCCCTGGACCTGAGGCAAAGAGCAGGGGAATAAGGCCAAAGGCGGTAATGGACGCGGTCATCAGCACCGGCCGCAGACGCCGTCGCGCACCCTGCCGGACCACTTCGGCTAGGACCAGTCCCTGTGCATGCAACTGATTGAAATAACTGACCATAACCACCCCGTTGAGGACCGCGATACCGAGCAGCGCAATGAAGCCCACCGACGCGGGCACCGAAAGATATTCCCCCGTCAGCCACAGCGCAAAGATCCCGCCCACCAGCGCAAAGGGAATATTGCTCATAATGAGCAACGCCTGACGCAGCGAGCGGAAGGTGAGGTAGAGGAGGAAAAAAATGATCCCCAGCGCCACCGGCACCACCACCGCGAGGCGTTTTGCCGCGCGCTGCTGGTTTTCGAACTGCCCGCCAAAGTTCAGGCGATAGCCGGTGGGCAAAGGCACCTGCTGCGCGATCCGCTGTTTGGCCTCGTCCACAAAACCCACCAGATCCCGGCCCTTCACCTGGGTCATGACCACCCGGTAGCGACTGCCCATCTCCCGCTCCACCTTCACCGGCCCATCGGCCCGCCGCAAATGAGCGACGGCCGCCAGGGCGATGGCCTGTCCGTCGGGCAGAACCAGGCGCAGACGGGAAAAATCCGCCGGGGAGGCGCGCAAGTCCTCGGGCCCCCGCACCTGCAAGGGCGTGCGCCGCACCCCCTCCATCACCACCCCCGCCACGCGGCCTTGCACATAAGCGCGCAGGGCGTCCTCGATGGCATCGACGGAAAGGCCGAAGCGACCCGCCGCCAGGCGGTCGATAACCACCTCCTCGTATTGCACCCCCTCATTCCGGGCCGTGTAGACATCCTTGGCCCCAGGGATGCCCTGCAACACCGTTTCCACCTGCCCGGAAAGTCGCTCCAGGGTGGCCAGGTCTGGTCCGAAGATTTTTACCGCCACATCCCCCCGCACCCCAGAAAGCATCTCCGCGACGCGCATCTCGATGGGTTGGGTGAAGCTGAACTGCACGCCGGGGAACTCCTCCAGGACCTTGCGCAGGGCGTCTATGAGCGCCGCTTTGTCGCGCACCCGCCAACGCTCCCGGGGCTGCAAGACCAGAAAGGTATCCGTCTCGTTGAGGCCCATGGGATCCAGACCGATCTCGTCGGCGCCGGTGCGTGCCACGATGCGCTCCACCTCCGGTACCTGCGCCAGAATCGCCCGCTGGATACGCAGATTGAGCGTTTCATTGGCGGCCAGGCTGATGGAAGGCAGGGTTTCCAGGCCAATGACCACCGTTCCCTCGTCCATCTGCGGCATAAAGGTCTTGCCCACCTGGGTATACGCAAAGACCGCCGCCAGCAGGAGCAACATTGCCGGAAACACCACCCATGCGGGCCGGCCCAGGGCACCGTTCAGCAGGCGCTGATACAGGACATCCACATGGCGCAACAACCAGGGATCTTCCTGTTTCACTTTTTTCAGCAGATACGCACTGAGCACGGGAATGGCCGTGAGCGACAGCAGCAGGGAGGCCGCCAGGGCAAAGATGATGGTCAGCGCCACCGGGATGAAGAGCTTGCCCTCCAGACCCTGCAGGGTCAGTAGGGGCAAAAAGACGGTAATGATGATGAGCACGCCGACGCTGATGGGGGTCGCCACCTCACGCACCGCCCGATAGATGAGGTGCAGACGCGGCAGCCTGCCCGCATAGGGATCGTGAGCCAGATGCTGGACGATATTCTCCACCACCACCACCGCCGCATCCACGAGCATGCCGATGGCAATGGCCAGCCCGCCCAGGCTCATGAGATTGGCCGAAAGCCCGAAATACTGCATGAGCAAAAAGGTCATCAAGGCGGCCAGCGGCAGAATCAGGGCGGCACTCAGCGCTGCCCGCAGATTCCCCAGGAAAACGAGCAACAAGAGGAGTACCAGCGCCACCGCCTCGGTCAGGGCCTTGCTCACCGTGTGCACGGCCTTGTTGACCAGATCCGCACGATTGTAAAAGGCCCGGATCTGCACGCCCTTGGGCAGGGTCGACCGCAGTTCCGCCAGACGGGCCTCCACTCCCTGCACCACCTGGCGGGCGTTGGCCCCGCGCAGCCCCAGCACCAGGCCCTCCACCGTCTCGCCGCGGCCGTTTTCCGTGACCGCCCCCAGGCGCGTGATGCTGCCGATGCGTAGTCCGGCAATGTCACCCACCCGCACCGGCACCCCCTCCCGGTTGGCCACCACGATGGCGGCCAGATCGGCGAGATCGCGGATGCGCCCCTCCGCCCGCACCAGCAAGACCTCGCCGCCTTCCTCCAGACGCCCGGCGCCATCGTTGCGGTTGTTGATGTCCAGGGCCGTCGTCAGCGCGTCCATGGAAATCCCCGTCGCCGCCATGCGGGTCAGATCGGGCACCACCTCAAAACTTTTCAGTTCACCGCCGAGGACATTCACGTCCGCCACTCCCGGCACCGAGCGCAGGGCCGGGCGAATCACCCAGTCGAGGAGACTGCGCCGCTCCATGAGGGACAGCCCGCCCCCCTCCACGGTGAACATGAACATCTCGCCCAGGGGGGTGGTAATGGGCGCCAAACCCCCCGTCGTTCCCGCCGGCAGGCTGCCAAGAATGCCCGAGAGGCGCTCGGCCACCTGCTGCCGCGCCCAGTAGATGTCCGTGCCCTCGGCAAAGTCCACGGTGATGTCCGCCAGTCCGTATTTGCTCACCGAACGCAGCATGCTTTGCCGCGGCAGGCCCAGCATCTCCGTCTCGATGGGCTGGGTAATGCGGTTTTCCACCTCCTCCGGCGTCAGCCCCGGCACCTTCAGGATCAACTTGACCTGGGTGGTGGAGACATCGGGATAGGCGTCAATGGGCAGGTTTTGAAAAGCCTGCCAGCCCGCCGTCACCAGGACCAGCAAGGCCAGGAGGATCAGCAAACGCTGGGCGAGGGCGAATTGAATCAGACGGGAGAGCATCATTGACCCCCGCGACTTTCTTGCCAGGCGCCCTTCAGCGCCACCACGCCGGCCACCGCCACCTGATCGCCGGCGTGCAGATCCCCTTGCACGCGCACTTCCTGAGCGGAAGCGGCGACGATGTGTATCGGTCGCACGGCAAAACCCCGGGCGTTACGGACAAAGACATAGGCTACGCTGCCCTCCCGTATCACCGCCGTCAGGGGCAGGTTCCAGCCGCTCTGCTCCGTCCCGGGCAAGGCTACCTGGACAAAGGTGCCCGGGCGCAAGGACGCGCCCGCAGGCAACTCTGCCGTCACCAGCAGCGACTGGCTGGCCATGTTCCCCTGCGGCGCCACCCGCAGGATGCGCGCTTTGAGGGACTGAGCCTGGCCCTGCACCGTCACCTCCGTCCCTGCCTGCCAGTAGGCCGAAACCTCCAGGGGGACCTCGATGCCCAGCCACAGACGACGGAGATCAGCCAGACGCAGCAGGGGATCGGCGGGAGCTACCCGCTGGCCGATCCGGGCCTCCAACGCCAGCACCGCCCCCGCCCGGCTGGCGCGCAACGTGATGCCGTCCTGCAATCGCCCCGTTCGCGCCAACTCCCGCAGTTCAGCGCTCCCGATCCCCGCCAGACGCAAGGCCGATGCGGCCTGCGCCAGCGCCGCATCGGCCTCCTCACGGGCAGCCCGCGCCTCCGCCACCCGCCGCGCCGGGATGATCCCCTCACCGAAGAGCGCCCCTTCCCGCCGCGCCGTTTCGCCGGCCAGCCGGGCGCGGCTGGCCGCCTGCAGGTATTGCATCTGCATCTGCCCCAAGTCCGGGCTCTGCAGGCGCAACAAAGGCGCACCGGCCTGCACCTGCTGCCCGCTCTGCACCAGGACCTGCGTCACCAGACCCGTTACCGGTGACGTCAACACCAGTTCCTGCTGGGGCGGTACCAGCACCTGGGCAGGGTAGCTCACTGTCAAGGCCTGCGCCCTCCCCTGCAAGGTCATGAGCTGCACCCCGAGGGCCTGCACCTGCCCGGCTTGCAGCGTCACTTCCTGCCCTTTGGCCTGCACCACGGCCTGCACTGCGCCGCACCAAAAAAAGCTCGCGCACCCCAACAAAACGCCGCCCAAAACCCGCAAAAACCTTGCCGCCATGGCGCTCTCTCCATAACCAAACATTCCGACATTGCCCTGGGGCAATGCCATTAGATCCAACAGCAAAAGGAAGGCTAGGGGAGGGCTGGCGGCGCGCGCGTAAGGATAGGACCGTTACGCCAAAAATCCGGGAGGGAAACGCTGAAGGCAAGGATGGGCGCTGTCCGGCCCTTGGCCGGGAGGTTCAGGATCAACAGGGAGAGGAACACACCGGTCAGCAGCGCCAAAGGGGCAGCGTGCTCCTTGACAAAGCTGCCAATGGCAAGGGTATCGACGCCATGGGAGTCGTGATTCCCAGCCCAGGCCTGCAAGTCCGTAGCTGCCGGAAGGATAGTGGCAGGATCGGCAGCCCCCACAGCATTGCCATAGGCCATGGGGAGTTCATCGGGGGCGTTTTCGTAGAAATGCAGATGCAGACCGCTGCCCGCCGGGGTAAAGCCCATATGGGCATGCACGAAAGGCGCCGCTGCCTGCAGGAAAACCAGCAGGACCAATAGGCAGCGCAACATCAGCGGCACAATCCGTTGCATCACTTTACACGACCCTTATCAACCCGATTGAATCATAACCCAACAAAGTGGATCATGGCTATCTTTATAATAATTACAGGTCCATGGAAGCACGGATATCCTCATGGCAAAAAGCATCATTCCCCCTTGGCGCCCCTGCCCGCCCCATGTACGCTATGCTGATGGAAAGAGCCTTTCAACGCGTCGTCCTGGTGGGCAAATATCGCGACCCTTCCGTCCTGCCGGGGTTGCGACGCTTGCGCGCCCTCCTCGCAGAACTGGGCGTCGCCACCATCATCGAGTGTCAGAGTGCGGCCCAGCTCGAAAGCGACATGGAGCTCCCCCAGGGGGCCTTCGACGCCCTCTCTCCCGACGGTGACCTCATCATCGCCCTGGGTGGTGATGGCACCATTCTCGGCACCGCCCGTCAGGCCGCAGGCAGCGGCGTGCCTATCCTTGGGGTTAATCAGGGGCGACTGGGCTTTCTCGCCGACATCTCCATCCACGACATCGAGAAGACCCTGCCGCCCATCCTCGCCGGCCATTACCAAAGAGATGCGCGCAGCGTCCTCCAGGCCCAACTCTGGCGTGCAGGGCAGTGTCTGCAGAGCGGTATCGCCATCAACGAAGTCCTGGTGCACAAGGGCTGCTGCGAGACCATGATCGAACTGCAGGTCCATATTGACGGCCAATTCATCTATACCCAGCGGGCCGACGGCCTCATTGTCGCCACCCCCACCGGTTCCACCGCCTATGCGCTGTCCGCCGGCGGCCCCATTGTCAGCCCCCAACTCCCGGCCATGGTCCTGGTGCCCATCTGTCCCCACACCCTCAACGCCCGGCCCCTGACCATCGCCGACCAGGTAAGCGTGCAGATCGACCTCATCGCCGGTCGGCAGCCGGCGGCCCTGAGCCTCGACAGCCACGACACCTTCCCCCTGCAACCGGGCGACACCATCCGGATCCATCGCAGCACCTGTGATGCGGTCTTCATTCACCCCGAAGACGAAGATTTTTATCAAATCCTGCGGCGCAAACTCCACTGGGCCGCCCTCCCCGGCGAGGACTGAATGCTGCTTTCCCTGCACATCCGCGATTTCACCCTCATCGATCAGCTCAGCGTCGAGTTTGGCCATGGCCTCACCGTATTGACCGGTGAAACCGGGGCCGGGAAATCCATTCTGGTCGACGCCATCGCCCTGCTGCTGGGCGACAAGGGCGGTACCGACCTGATTCGTCACGGGGCCGAACAAGCCGACCTCAGCGCCGAACTGCTCCTCCCCGACGACCACCCGGCCCGCGCGTGGTTGGCGGAACATGAACTGGATGCGGATGATGCCTGCCTGTTGCGCCGTATCCTCCAGCGCAACGGCCGCAGCCGCGCCTTCATCAACGGGCAGGTCGTTACTACCGCCCTCCTCCGCGAACTGGGCGAACTCCTCGTGGATATCCTCGGCCAGCACGCCCACCAGAGCCTGTTGCGCCCCGAGCGCCAACTCTTCCTCCTCGACCGTTTCGCCCAGCTTGCCCGCCCCCGCCAGGAAATCGCCCAGGCCTACCAGGCTTGGCGGAGCAGCGTGCAGCATTGGGACGCATTGCAGGCGGCCAAAACTCGCCGGGGTGAAGAGGAAGACTGGCTGCGCTTTCAACTGACCGAACTGGAAGACGCCGATCTGCAACGGGGAGAATGGGAATCCCTGCGCCAGGAACAGGCCCTGTTGGGGGCCGTCGAGCAACTGCAGCAGCACGTCAACACCGCCCTGGAAGCCCTTTATGACGCCGACGGCGCCGTGGTCGCCCAACTCGCCGGCGCGCAGCGGGAACTGGCCGGCGCCAGCCAACGGGATCAGCGCCTGGCGCCTGCCGCGGAACTGGTCAGCAGCGCATTGATCCAGGTGGAAGAAGCTGCCGCCGCCCTGCGCCACTACGCCGACAGCGTCCAGGCCGACCCCCTGCGCCTCGAAGCCATCGCCAATCGGCTCGTGCTCCTCCAAGGCCTGCAACGCAAACATCATTGCGACGCCGATGCCCTCCTGGAGCGCCGCGACACCCTGCGCGCCGAACTTGCCCTCCTCAGCGATGCCGGTGCCGAACTGGACGCCGCCGCCACCGCTGTCCAGGCGCGCGCAGCCGCTTATCGACGGCAGGCCGAGGCCCTGAGCGCGGCCCGGCAAGCCTGCAGCGCCGCTTTGGCCGAGGCCATCGCCGCCCAGGTCAGGCAGCTCGGGATGGCCCACGCCCAGGTGGAACTGCGCCTGGAAAGCATCCCGGCGGAGGGGGGGCACTGGCGGGAAACGGGCTGGGATAGCGCCGAGATCTGGATCGCCGCCAATCCCGGTCATCCGCCCCAGCCGCTGGCCAAGGTAGCCTCCGGGGGCGAGCTCTCGCGCATCGGCCTCGCCCTGCAAGTCATCCTCTCCAGCCCCGAACGCATCGACACCCTGATCTTCGACGAAGTGGACGTGGGAATCGGCGGTGCCGTCGCCGAAACCGTGGGCCGCCTGCTCCGCCAACTTGGCGGTCGCCAGCAGGTCCTCTGCGTCACCCATCTCCCCCAGGTCGCCGCCCAGGGACACCAGCACCTGCAGGTGGAAAAGGAAGTGCGCGACGCCGCCACCTACAGCAGCGTACGCCCCCTCACCGGGGCCGAGCGCCTGACGGAAATCGCCCGGATGCTGGGTGGAGTGACCATCACCGACCAAGTCAAGAACGCCGCCGCGGAAATGCTCGCCCGCGCCACCCAACCCGGCACTCCCTGGTAACACAACTAGTTACCGATGCACTAATGGCGATGATCATGCCAAGATCCATTAAAACATCTTATCGCTTTAACCATCATCAACTTTCATTTTTATCGGCAGGGCGCTCAAACCCATTTTCAGCCTGCGCCGGGGCATTCCTGTAGCCGATTATCCGCAGCCGTTCGCCCTTGCGCCCCGGGAAATCCAGGTACAGCGGGCGTGCGCGCTGTGGCCAAATCCCTACACTATGCCCCGGCCCGGGTAGCGCTTACACTATAAAAAAGGAGCGGATCATGGCGGTGGAAGTCCTCAGCATGGAAGAAAACCCGGCGAACGATCACGCCCATGGGTCATCATCCCGCGCGGTGTCCATTCCCCGGCGCGTGCTGCTGGTATCCGGGCTGATCCTCCTTCTGGTCGGAGGGGTCGTGTTTTATGCCGTACGCGCCGTGCATACCCTGGGCGAGAGTACGCAAACCCTGCTGCGCGTAGGCTTGCCTCTCCAGGAACAACTCCTGCGCATGGAGGATACCCAACGCCAGGCGGAATTTTTCCTCGGTATTGCCAGCGTCCTCCCCCATGCGGGCTATGAAAAGGCCTTCCAGGCCATGGTGAACCAGGAACAAGCCGAGGTGACCAGCCTCCAGCAGCGCACCGCCCATCACCCCGAACTGGGCGCGGCCCTGACCGCCCTTCAGCAAAACCTCGCCGTTTACGCCAGCGCTGCTGCCACGGACCCGCTCCTGCAACAGCAGCGCAAGACGGCCGTGCAGGCCAGCTTTCAGACCGTCAGGACGGCCGTCAGCGGCCTCCTGATCCGCCAGGGGCAACAGGCCGCCCGGGCACGCGACCAGGCCATTGATCTCCTGTACGGGCTCATCTTCGCCACCGCTTGCCTGGGCATTTTCATCCCCTGGCGCGTCGCCGCCGCCCTCACCCGCCCCCTCAAGGCCTTCCGCCGGGCCCTGGAAGAAATCGGCGCCGGACGTCTAACCACCGTCGCCGCCGAAGGCCCTGCCGAACTGCGTGAACTGGCCCGCGGCATCGAAAACATGCAGGCCCGCCTGCAGGAGGAGGAACGGCTGCGCCACGAGTTCCTCAGTCAGGTCTCCCATGAGCTCAAAACGCCCCTGGCCTCGGCCCGTTCCGGGAGCGAACTGCTGCTCAGCGAACGCCTTGGCCCCCTCCAGCCCCGCCAGCGCGAAGTACTGGAGATCATCGCCCGCCAGGTGCAGGAGCTCTACGCCGCCATCCAGGAAATGCTCGACATGCACGCCTTGCAGGCGCGCACCCTCGACTTCGCCCCCCAGGAGGTGCCCGTACCTGCCACCTTGGCCGAACTCTGCCAGCGCCTCCTTCCCCTGACCCAGAAGAAGGGCCAGGACCTCCAGTGTCATAGCGCCGAAGGCCTCAGCGTCTTCGCCGATCCCCAAAGGCTCCGCCAGATTCTCAGCAATCTCGTCAGCAACGCCCACAAATACAGCCCCGCCGGCGGCAAGATCCGCGTGAACGCCGAAGCGCGGGATCAGGGCGTCGAATTTCGCGTCGAAGACGACGGGCCCGGCATCCCTCCGGCGCTGCTGGAGCGTGTTTTCGATCGCTTCTTCCAGGTACCTGTAGGCTCCGGCCTCCCGCGCGGCACCGGCCTGGGACTGGCCATCACCCGCGAACTGGTGACTGCCCAGGGGGGCTGGATCAAGCTTGGCAATCGGCCCGAAGGGGGGCTCTGCGCGGAGATCTGGCTCCCTTCCCCCACTGCCGCAGGCACCCCATGAATCCGCGCTGCTGGCTGGCCCTGGGTTTGGGCGTCTCCCTGCTCTCCGCCTGCGCCCCTTTCGTCTCTCCCCTGCCACCCAATCCCGCCGGCAGCCGCAGCACCCTCCTCGGCCGCCTGCAAAGCTGCGGCTCCGCCGCCGGCGCAAGCTGCGCCAAAGTGCATCTTGCCTTGGCCGAGGGCTACCTGCGCGCCGACCCCGTCACCCAAACCAGCCTCGACAGCGCCGCCAGCGAACTGGCCCTGGCCGCGCAAAATCCCGAGATCGCCCGGGAGACGGCGCCGCTCTACCGCAGTGTGCAGGGTTGGCGCGACGCCCTGCGCAAGGGTCACGACGCCGAAGCGCAGCTCGACGCCGCCAAGACCCAACTCCACGGCACCACAGCCCAACTCAACGCTGCCAATGCGCGCCTCGCCCGCCTGGAGAGCCTCCTCCGGCATAAGGCCCAGGACACCCTCCAGCACTTGCAACCCGGGCAACCATGACCGTTCTTCGCCGCTCCATTCTCATCCTCGACGATGATCCCGACTTCCTTCGCCTCCTCGGTCTCTGGCTGGAGAGCGAGGGCCATGACGTCTTCGCCAGTTCGGACCCCGTAACCGGGGTGGCACGCCTGCGCAGCCGGATTCCCGACCTGATCATCTCGGACCTGCGCATGCCGGTCATCGACGGCATGGGCATCCTCGAAGAGGCCCAACGCCTCGATCCCGACCTCCCCGTCATCCTCCTCACCGCCCACGGCAGCATTCCCAACGCCGTCGAGGCCATGCGCGGCAACGCCTTCGGCTATCTCAGCAAGCCCTTCAGCAGCGAAGAACTGCAGGATCTAGTCAAGGCCGCCCTCTCCCAGCGCCAGGCCAGCCAGGAAACCCGTACCCTGCGGGCCACACTGCGGGCGCAGGCGGGCCAACTGGTACTCCACCGCAGCCCGGCCATGGCCGCCCTGGTGGACGAACTGGCACGCATTGCCGGCTCCTCGGCCAGCGTTTTCCTCTCCGGCGAAAGCGGCGCGGGCAAGGAACGCATCGCCCGCGCCATCCACGCCGCCAGCCCCCGTGCCGAACGGCCTTTTGTCGCCGTCAATTGCGGCGCCATTCCCGCGGAGCTTGCCGAAAGCGAGCTTTTCGGCCACGTCAAAGGCTCCTTCACCGGCGCCGCCCACGACGCTCCCGGCCTAGTCCGTAGCGCCGACGGCGGCACCCTCTTCCTCGATGAAATCGCCGACCTCCCTCTGGCCCTGCAGGTCAAGCTCCTGCGTGTCCTCCAGGAAGGCACCCTGCGCCCCGTCGGGGCCAGCCGCGAGATCAGCGTCGATGTGCGCGTCATCAGCGCCACCCACCAGGACATCCACAACCTCACCGCCAGCGGCGAGTTCCGCGAAGACCTCTACTACCGGCTGCATGTCATCCCCCTGCGCGTCCCCAGCCTGTGCGAACGCCCCGAAGACATTCCCCTGCTGGCGCAGCATTTCCTCGACCGTGAAAGCGGCCGATTGGGCCGCGGGATCCAGGGCTTCAGCCCCGAGGCCCTCGACAAGCTCGTCCAACGTCCCTGGCCCGGCAATGTCCGCGAGCTGGAAAACGCCATCACCTACGCCGCCGCCGTCACCGAAAAAGGCTGGGTAGCCGCCGACGCCATCCCCGACGCGGGCCGTCAGGGAGGACAAAGCGCCCTTCCCCCCCTCCAGGATGCCAAGACGGCCTTCGAACGCGCTTACCTGGAAAACCTCCTGCGCGCCACCGGCGGCAATATTTCCCGTGCCGCCCGCATCGCCGGCCGCCACCGCACCGACCTCTACAAGCTCATGCGCAAACACGGCCTGGCCCCGCAACTGTTCAAGGGCAACGACGACAGTGAAAGCGACTGAAAGCCGGGATGCGCGTCAGGCGCCCAATGCCGATGCCGCCATCGGCACCATCGTCGAGGTGCGCGGGCCGGTGGTGGATATCGCTTGTCCCCGCCTACCGCCGCTGCACCAAGCCCTCTGCACCCACAGTAATCAGCAAACCTTCATTTTTGAGGTCCATCAGCACCTGGACAGCGCCCATGTGCGGGCCATCACCTTGCACAGCACCTCGGGCCTGTGTCGGGGCATGACGGTCTACGACACCGGCGCACCCTTGCAGGTGCCGGTCTCGCCGGAATGTCTCGGGCGTTTGCTGGATGTCTTCGGTGCCCCCCTCGACGGCGGCGCACCGCTGCCCGCCAGCGAGTATCGGAATATCCTGGCGGCGCCGGCCCCCCTACCCGATGCCGTGGCACCCAGTGACGTACTCGAAACCGGCATCAAGGTGATCGATCTGCTTTGCCCTTTCGTGCGCGGCGGAAAAACCGGCCTGTTTGGGGGGGCCGGTCTGGGCAAGACCGTGCTCATCATGGAGTTCATGCATGCCATGGTCACGCTGCACCAAGGGGTGTCGGTGTTTGCCGGGGTGGGCGAGCGCATCCGTGAAGGGCACGAGCTCTGGCACATGATGGAGGCGGCCGGGGTCATGCCCCATACCCTGATGGTCTTCGGTCAGATGGACGAATCCCCCGGCGTGCGCTTCCGCGTGGGACACACCGCCCTCACCTATGCCGAATTCCTTCGCGACCAGTTGCACAAGGAGGTGCTGTTCCTGATGGATAATGCCTTCCGTTTCGTGCAGGCGGGCAGCGAAATCTCCGGGCTGCTCGGGCGCATGCCCGCCACCGTCGGCTACCAGCCGACCCTCATGACCGAGGTGGCGGCGTTGCAGGAGCGCATCCTTTCCACCCGCGCCGGCGCGGTGACGGCGGTGGAGGCGATCTACGTCCCGGCCGATGACATGAGCGACCCGGCGGTCACCGCGATCATCGCCCACCTCGATACCACCGTCATTCTTTCCCGCGCCCAGGCCGGCAAAGGCATCTACCCCGCCGTGGATCCGGTGCAGTCCACCAGCCAGTTGATGGACCGCCATTTTCTCGGCGACCGCCATTACACCGTCGCCGAGGCGGTGCGCGAACATCTGGCCCGCTATCAGGAACTGGAGGATATCATCACCATGCTGGGCATCGAGGAACTTTCGGAGCAGGACCGCCGCGTCGTGCTCCGGGCGCGCAAGCTGCAGCGTTACCTCACGCAGCCCTTCCACGTGATCGCCGAACAGACCGCCATCCCCGGCGTGTCGGTGCCCCTCGCCGCCACCCTGGCCGACTGCGAGGCCTTCCTGCGCGGCGACTATGACGACATGCCCGAAGACCGCTGTTACCTGCGCGGGAGCATGCAGGAAGGGCCGTGAGCACCTTTACCCTGCACTTGCAAAGCGCCGCCGGGCACGAGGAGGTGGCGGACGTGACAAGTTTCATCGGCGAGGATGCCTCGGGCAGCTTCGGCATCCTCGCCCGCCACGCCCGCTTCATGACCACCCTCAGCTTCGGGCTGGCCCGCTTTCGCCAGGCCGATGCACCCTGGCAATATCTGGCAATGCCCGGAGCGCTGCTCTATTTCTTCGACAATGGGCTATATATCTATACGCGGCGGTATTTGCGCGATCCCGACTATCATCGCATCCGGCAAGCCCTGGAAGAGCAGATCGCCGCGGAGGAAAAGGCGCTCCAGGGGGTCAAGACCGCCCTGCACCACATGGAAGAGGAGATGCTCCACCGTCTCTGGCGCTTGCAGGAAGGAGGGAAAGGGGGACCATGGACATCCACAAGAGGCTGAAGCAAAGCATCGATCGCCAGGTCTGGCGCCTGGACAAGCCGCGCCGCAGCCTCTTTGCGCAAACCGTCTATCTCGGCACCCTGGGTCTGGTCATGGTGCTGCCCGTGGTTGCCGGCGCCTATCTCGGACTTTGGCTCGACAGCTTGGCGGGAGGGTACTCCATGCGCTGGACTCTCAGCCTGATTGTCCTCGGCGTCGTGATCGGGGCGGTAAACGTATATCTTTTGATCAAGGACTGAAGCATGATCGGCCCGGGCCTCCTCATCCCCATTGCCTTCCGCATCGGCCCCCTGGCCATTACCCAGACGGTGGTGGTCACCTGGCTGCTCATGCTGGCCCTGGTGATCTTTTCCTGGCTGGCCACCCGCCGCCTGCGCGTCACTCCCGGCCCGTTGCAGGTGGCCGTGGAAGGGGCGGTCACGGCCATGGACGAGGCGGTCCGCTCCGTCCTCCCGGAACAGGCATCGCAAGTGCTGCCCTTCATCGCCACCCTGTGGATTTTCATCACCGCCGCCAACCTGGCGGGCCTGATTCCCGGGCTGGCCTCACCCACGGCGGACCTCTCCACCACCACGGCGCTCGCCGTCCTGGTATTTCTGTCGGTGCACTGGTTCGGCATCCGCAGCGGCGGCCTCAGGGCGTATCTGCGTCATTACCTGCAGCCCAGCGTCTTCCTCTTCCCGTTCCAGATCATCAGCGAGATCACCCGTTCCGTGGCCCTCGCCGTGCGCCTCTTCGGCAACATGATGAGCCTCGACATGGCGGCATTGCTGATACTGCTGGTGGCGGGCTTCCTGGTGCCGGTGCCCATCCTCATGCTGCACGTCATCGAGGCCTTGGTCCAGGCCTACATCTTCGGCATGCTCGCCCTCATCTACATCGCCGGAGCCATTCAATCCCGAGAAACCACCAAAGACACCTGAAAGGAGCCAAATATGGCGAACATGACCTGGTTTGTCCTCGCCTCCACCCTCATCGCCGCCCTCGCCATGGCCCTGGGGGTCATGCTGCCGGCCCTGGCCATGGGCCGTTCCATCAGCCAAGCCCTCGACGCCCTGGCGCGCCAACCGGAGGCGGAGCAGGCCATCACCCGCACCCTTTTCATCGGCTTGGCCATGATCGAGTCCCTGGCCATCTACGTCCTGGTCATTGTCCTCATCATTCTGTTCCGTAACCCCCTCATGCCCTATCTGCTCAAGTAGCGGGGCCTGCCCATGCAATACGACTGGACCACCTTTGTCCTGGAAATCATCAATTTCCTGGTACTGGTATGGCTTCTCAAACACTTCCTGTACCGCCCGGTGATGGGCGCCATCGCCCGCCGTCAGGCCGCCGTGGAACAAAGCATTGCGGAGGCACAAACCCGGGAGCGGGAGGCCCGGGCATTGAAAACCCAGTACGAAAATCGTCTGGTAAGCTGGGAGGCGGAAAAACAAAAAGCCGGCGCGGCGCTGCAGGCGGAGCTGGAAGCCGAGCATGGGCGCCGCGTCTATGCCCTGGATGCAGAAATCCAAACAGAGCGCGCCCGGCGCCAGGCCTTGGCGGAACATCAGGAGGAGGAGCGCCGGCGCGCCGCCGAGGAAGAGGCCGTCGTTCAGGGCGGCCGCTTCGTTGCCCGCCTCCTGGCGCGTCTGGCGAGTCCGGAGATCGACGCGCGCCTCGCCGATCTGTTCATCGAGGATCTGCAACGCCTGCCGGAGGCCCAGCGACAGGCCTTGCGCACCGCCCTGACGGAAGACTCGGGGCCGGCAATCCGGGTGATGAGCGCCTTCCCTTTGGCCGAAGAACGGCAAGGGGCCATCCGCAGGGCCTTGGCGGAGCTGGCCGGGCGGGATATCCCCTGCGCATTCGCGGTGGATGGCAGCCTGCTGGCCGGCATACAGGCCAGCCTCGGCTCCTGGGTGCTCTCCGCCGATCTGCGCGACGAACTGCGCTTTTTTACGGAAGTGGCCCCCCATGGCAGCGACTGATCCCCTGCCGGGCAGCGCGTCCCTGGCCCGCCAGGCACGCTGGCTGGAGGCTTACCGCCCAGGCTTACGGGTGGCCGAGCAAGGGACCGTGGTCGCCGTCGGCGACGGCATCATCTGGGTCCGCGGCCTGCCTTCGGCGGCCATGGATGATCTGCTTGCCCTCAGCGAGGGCAGCACCGCCCTGGTATTTCATCTGGGCCGGGACCTCCTTGGCGCCATATTGCTCAAACAGTCACCCGCCCTCAGCGCGGGAACCGTGGCCCACGTCTCCGGCCTGCGCCTGAGTATCGCGGTGGGCGATGGACTGCTGGGCAGGGTCATCGACCCCCTGGGCGCCCCCCTGGATGGCTTGGCCCCGCCCCGGGCCACGGCGCGCGGCGCCATTGACGCCCCCTCCCCGCCCATTGTCGCCCGCGACTTCGTCAATGAGGCCCTGTACACGGGCAGCAAGATCGTGGACAGCATGATCCCCATCGGCAAAGGGCAGCGCCAACTCCTCATCGGGGACAATGGCCTGGGGAAAACCGCCTTCGCCCTGGATACGGTCATCAACCAAAAGGGCAAAGGAGTCTACTGTGTCTACGTCATCGTGGGTCAGAAACGCTCCAGCGTCGTCAGCGTCATCGAAACCCTGCGCAACGCCGGGGCTCTGGCCCACAGCACCGTCCTGGTCGCCGAGGCAAGCGTATTGCCCGGTCTCAAATACCTGGCTCCCTTCGCCGGCTGCGCGGTGGCCGAGGCATGGATGCGCCAGGGGCGGGATACCCTCGTGGTCTACGATGACCTCAGCACCCATGCGCGGACCTACCGGGAGCTTTCGCTGCTGCTCCGCCGGCCGCCGGGGCGCGAAGCTTACCCCGGCGACATCTTTTATCTCCATTCCCGCCTCCTGGAGCGTTCAACGCATCTGAACGCTGCCCAGGGCGGCGGGAGCATGACGGCCCTGCCCATCATCGAAACCGAACTGGGAGAGATCGCCACCTATATCCCCACCAACCTCATCTCCATCACCGACGGGCAGATCTACTTCGAGCAGCGGCTTTTCGCCGCCGGCTTCCTACCGGCCATCGACGTCACCAAATCCGTCTCGCGCATCGGGGGCAACGCCCAGGATCCCGCCGTAAAACGAGAAGCCGGACGCCTCAAACTCGACTATCTCCAGTTTCTCGAACTGGAGATATTCACCCGCTTCGGGGCGCGCCTGGAGGCATCCATGGAGGCAAAGATCCAGCGCGGCCGCATGCTGCGCGACATCCTCAAACAGGATCGCCTGACGCCCTGGGCCATTGAAGCCCAGTTCCTGTGGATGGTGGCCTTCAATGACGGACTGCTGGACGGCGTGGCCACGGAAGCGCTCCCGGCATTGCTGGCGGCTCTGCCGGCACGGGCCGCCGCCGGAGGGCTGACGCTGGATACGGCGCGGGAGCGCTGGATACAGGTTGCCACCGCCTGGATCCAGGAGGCCAAGGGATGAGCAAGGGTCACGACCTGGCCGATCACCTGCGGGCCCTGGACGACATTCACGGCGTGATGAGCGCCATGAAAAATCTCGCCTTCGCCGAAACCCGCAAACTCGCCCAATATCTGGAGGACCAGCAGCGGCTCTTCGCCGGCATGGAAGGCATGCTGGCCGATTTTCTGCGTTTCCATCCCCAAGCGCCCCAAAGGATGGGTGAGGCACGCACGGTATACCTGCTGATCGGCTCCGAGCGGGGTTTCTGCGGCGACTTCAATGAACGACTCCTGGATGCTTTCACTGCCCTCCGCCCCCAGCTCGCCGGGACCGGGCAACCCGCCGTCATCGCCGTAGGCCGCAAACTCACCGAACGCCTGGAGGGAGTGCTGCCCCTGGCCGCGCATTTTCCCGGCCCCAACGCCACGGAAGAGGTCGAGCCGGTCCTCAGCCGCCTGGTGGCGTGGCTCGACCGCCAACGCCCCGCCCAAGGCTTTCTGCGCCTCGGCGTATTGCACCATGCGGAAGATGGCGGCGATGGCGTGCGCCTATCCATTTTTGCGCCCTTTCGGCATCCGGAGCGGGAAGCGCCGATCTTTTCCAACCCGCCGCTCCTGAACCTCCCCCCGGCGAATTTCCTCGTGGAGTTTGCCGATCATTATCTCCTCGCCGCCCTCTATGCCGTGCTGTACCGCTCCCTGATGGTGGAGAATCGGCGCCGCCTGCAGCACATGGACAACGCCACGCACCGCCTGGAGCAAAGGATGGAAGAACTGCGGCGACAGCGCAACCAGTTGCGCCAGGAAGAGATTACCAACGAAATCGAGGTGATCATGCTCGGCCAAACCATCCTGGATCCATCATCCCCCGCGGCGGAAACGGATTACCCTCAGGACGGAGAGAGCCCATGAACCATTGACCGACGGGCAGTTCGAACAACGGCAAGTGAGTTGTCGGGATGGGAAATTTTTCAAACTGCCCCAACGCAAGCAATCGGCCCGGAGAAGCCCTGCAATGCGCGACACCCCATGAAGTCCTTGCACATGAAGTCCTTGCACTCTGCAACGACCCTGTTATCCTCATAGCATTTTAGACGCCGTCAAAAATATCCATGAATCTACCTACCCCAGCCAGCAACAGACCCATTTTCCAGCGCTTGCATCTGCGCCGGTGGTTCGCTCAGGGCCTGCTCATCTCGCTGCCCATCGGGCTGACCATCTATGTCGTGCTGTGGATCGGTTCCTGGATTGACAGCTTCTTTGACGGCCCCATCCGTGCCATTTTCCATGTCAATATTCCCGGCCTGGGCATCCTGCTGACCCTGCTGACCATCCTCGGCGTCGGGATTCTCGCTTCCCACGTCCTGACGGCGTGGATCTTTGAGCGCCTCAACGCCTTGCTCGCCAGGATTCCCGTGCTGCACAGCCTCTACAGCACCATCCAGGAAACGGTTGGGCTCCTCTTCGGGGGCAATGACCGAGGCTTTCGCAGCGCCGTGCTGCTGCGCCAGGGTGGCGATATGGGGTATATTATCGGCCTGGTCACCCGCGACGACCTCTCCGAACTGCCCCATCTCCCCGAAGACTGCATTGCCGTCTTCATCCCCATGAGTTATGGCATTGGCGGCTTCACCTGTATCGTACCGCGGGACCGCGTGATCCCCCTGCCGGATCTCAGTCCGCAACAGGCCCTGCGTTTTGCCATGGCGGGCGGCGTTGGCGGGGCCAAAAACCGGGTGACGGGGCACCCTGACGCAGCCGCGACGCCCAGGAAGGAATGACCCGGAACGCAATGAAATTTTGCGCTCCCTCCCGGGTCTTATTATACTGCGCGCACTGCAACCGGGGATACTGATGCCAGAAATTCGCAAAGCGGTTTTTCCAGTGGCGGGACTGGGTACCCGCTTCCTGCCCGCCACCAAGGCCAGCGCCAAGGAAATGATGCCGGTGGTGGACAAACCCCTCATCCAGTACGCCGTGGAGGAGGCCATCGCGGCCGGCTGTACTCAGCTCATCTTCATCAGCGGCCGCGGCAAGCGCGCCATCGAGGACCATTTCGACGTCTCCTACGAGCTGGAAAAGGAACTCGAACAGCGGGGCAAACAGGCCCTTCTGGAACAGGTGCGGGGCATCCTGCCCCCCGGCGTCAGCACCATCTTCCTCCGTCAGCCTTACCCTCTGGGCCTTGGCCACGCGGTGCTCATGGCGCGCCCGGTGGTCAACGATGAGCCCTTCGCCGTCCTCCTCGCCGACGATCTCATGCTCGCCGAAAAGCCGGTACTGGCGCAGATGATGGAGCAGTATCGGCGCTTCCAGGCCGGCATCCTCGGGGTGCAGGAGATCCGCCGCGAAGACTCCAGCCGCTATGGCGTCGTCGAGGCGCGGCCCTGGGATGATCAGGTCTTCCAGGTGAGCCGCATCGTGGAAAAACCGCGTCCCGAGGATGCTCCTTCCAATCTCGGCGTCGTGGGCCGCTACATCCTGCCCGCCCGCATCTTCGATTTTCTGGAAAAAACCGCCCAGGGCGCCGGCGGCGAAATCCAGCTTACCGATGGCATCGCCGGGCTCCTCGGCGAACGCCAGGTCCTCGCCTATCGCTTTGGGGGGCAGCGCTTTGATTGCGGCGACAAGCTCGGCTACCTGCAGGCGACCATCGCCTTTGGCCTGCGCCACCCGGAAGTGGGGGCCGAATTCACCCAATATCTGAATGCCTTGTGCGCAGAGCGGCAAGCTGTATCCGCCAACCCCCGGGGGGAAGATGCCCAAGGCGCGTAAAGGCATCATCCTGGCCGGCGGCTCGGGAACCCGCCTCTACCCCCTCACCCGGGCCGTGAGCAAACAGCTCATGCCCGTCTATGACAAGCCCCTCATCTACTACCCCCTGGCCACGCTCATGCTGGCAGGCATCCGGGAAATGCTCGTCATTTCCACCCCCGATGACCTCCCCCGCTTCCAGCAACTGCTGGAGGACGGCCAACAGTGGGGGATGCGGTTTTCCTATGCCGAACAGCCGCGACCCGAAGGGCTGGCCCAGGCGCTACTCATCGCCGAAGCCTTTCTGGATGGCGCACCCTCCGCCCTGGTACTGGGCGACAACGTCTTCTACGGCCATGAACTCAGCACTACACTGAAAACGGCCAATGCACGCAGCCACGGCGCCACCATTTTCGCCTATCATGTCGCCAACCCCACGGCCTATGGGGTGGTGGAATTCGCCGCCGATGGCCGCGCGGTCCACCTCGAAGAAAAACCGCACAAGCCAAGATCTTCCTACGCTGTCACCGGCCTGTATTTTTACGATAGCCACGGCAGCGCCCTGGCGCGGGAAATCCGCCCATCGGCCCGCGCTGAGCTGGAAATCACCGACCTCAACAACCTCTACCTGCAGGCGGGCCAACTCCAGGTGGAGGTCTTGGGCCGCGGCACCGCCTGGCTCGATACCGGCACCCACGGCGACCTCCTGAGCGCCGCCCAGTTCATCCGCACCATCGAAGAGCGTCAGGGCCTCAAGGTGGCCTGCCCCGAGGAGATCGCCTTCCGCATGGGATATATCGATGCCGAACAGCTCGCCCGCCTCGCCGCGCCCCTGGATAAAAGCGGCTACGGCATTTATCTGCGCCGGATCCTGGCGGAACGGACGCTGCCATGAACTTTACTCCGCTGGCCATTCCCGAAGTGATCCTCATGGAACCCCGCGTTTTCGGGGATGCGCGCGGTTTCTTTCTGGAAAGCTGGAATCGGCGCAGCTTTGCCGAGCATGGTCTGGATCTGGATTTCGTTCAGGATAATCACAGTCGTTCCCGCCGCGGCGTCTTGCGCGGTCTGCACTATCAGATTCAGCAGCCCCAGGGAAAACTGGTGCGGGTGGTCAGCGGCGAGGTCTTTGATGTAGCCGTCGATTTGCGGCGCTCCTCACCCACTTTCGGACAGTGGGTGGGCGCCACGCTATCGGCGGAAAACCATCGCCTTTTATGGGTACCGCCCGGCTTCGCCCACGGCTTCTACGTCGTGAGCGAGGTTGCGGACTTTCTCTACAAGGCCACGGATTTCTACGCCGCCGCCCATGAGCGCACCATCATCTGGAACGACCCGGACATCGCCATCCGCTGGCCCCTCCAGGGCGAGCCGTTGCTGGCACCCAAGGATGCGGCGGGCAGCCCATTGGTAGAGGCCGCATGTTATCCCTGAATGGCTCTCCCGTGAGCCGGGATACGCAAGTCGCCACGCTTCGAGAGGAGTATTCCGCAGCATGATCATCATCGACGGTGTAACCGAAAGTGGAGGCAAGTTCCGCCCATCGGCATGGGCCGAAATGCTCATTGAAGGGGTAGGCCTCGCGCATTTCGGAGCCGATCACAAGATCCATTATCTGCCTTTCATCGAGCCCGCCACCATCAACGGCAATGCGGCCATCCTCATGGACGAAGCACTGGAGGCCGCGCATCCCGAGGCCTTCGCCGAGATCATGCGCTTTGCCCAGGAAAACAAGCTCCAGATACGCCATGAAGGAGGCAGCATGGCCTCCCGGTCCGCAAGCAGCGCGGCTCCCGCCTCTCCCGACAAACGACGCTCATCCTGATGGCTGCTCCGACCGCCCGGGCCACCCGGCGTTTTGCCGCTTTTCTCTTTACCGCCATCGCCATCTATGGTCTCTGGGCCATTTTCCTGAGCATCCACACCATTGTCCAACAGGCACCGGTGCGCAGACATTTGTGGCTGGCCCTGGAAACCCTCCGCCAACTCCCCCCCGACGCCGATGTCGCTGCCGCCCAACGCAGCGCCCGGCTCCTGGTCGCCCGCTGGAACCAGATTTATCCGCACAATCCCTGCGGTACTGGCCCGGCCTTTGTGTTAGCCCAGGACCTCCCGGCCCGGCATGCCTGTCTGGTCAGCGTCGGCGTCCAGGGTGATCATCTCCGGGTCCGCGCTTACGATACCCAGGGTTATGCCATGGACAACATTTACGAAGCCCTCTATCCACCCCCTACCCCCAAGGTGGAATGATGCGCGTCCTGATCTTCGGTGCCGCAGGGCAAGCGGGCTGGGAACTGCAACGCAGCGCGCCCGCTGAGATGAGCATCCGGGCCCTGGCCCGGCAGGATGCCGATATTGCCCGACTCGACGCCGTCCGCGCCGCCGTGCAGCACTGGCAGCCTCAATGGATCATCAATGCCGCCGCCTATACCGCCGTCGATCGCGCCGAGAGCGAAGCCGCCAGCGCCTATGCCATCAATCGCGACGGCGCCGCCCACATCGCCCAGGCGGCACTGGAGGCGCACTGCCAGGTTCTGCACATCTCTACGGATTTCGTCTTTGACGGGCAAAGTCCCAGCCCCTACGCGCCCGACGCCAGCGTCCATCCCCTGGGCGTTTACGGCGCCAGCAAGGCCGCGGGCGAAGAAGCGGTTCGGCAAGTCCTCGGCGATGGCGCCCTGATCTTTCGCACCGCCTGGGTCTACAGCAGCCACGGCCACAATTTCGTCAGAACCATGCTGAAACTGATGGCCGAGCGCGAAGAACTGCGCATCGTGGCGGATCAGATCGGCAGCCCCACCTGGGCGGCAGGGCTCGCCCAAGCCATCTGGCGGGCCATCGGGACAAAAGATTTTCGCGGAACCCAACACTGGACCGATGCCGGCATCGCCTCCTGGTATGACTTTGCCGTCGCCATCCAGGAGGAGGCGGTGGCCTGCGGCCTGCTTGCCAGAGCCATTCCCATCCTCCCCATCCGGAGCATGGACTACCCCACCCCGGCCAGGCGCCCCGCCTGCGCGGTCCTCGACAAGAGCGGCAGCTACGCGCGACTCGGCACCGCCCCCCACTGGCGCGTGGCCCTACGGGTCATGCTGCAAAAACTCCTCCCCGCATCGAGCCCGCGCCATGTCCGTTAACCCTCCTGCAGATCCCGCAAGTCGCCATAACCCCCAGCGCCTCCTGGTCACCGGCGGCGCCGGCTTCATCGGCGCCAACTTCTGCCACTACTGGCTGCAACAGTATCCCGATCAACCCCTCATCGTCCTCGACGCCCTCCGCTATGCCGGCAACCGCCACAGCCTCGCTGACCTCGATGCGCTGGCGGGCTTCCGCTTTGTGCAGGGGGACATCAACGATACGGATCTGGTCATGGCGCTCCTGCGCGAACACGCCATCGATACCCTGGTGCATTTCGCCGCCGAGAGCCATGTGGATCGTTCCATCCACGATCCCGACGCCTTCATCCGCGCCAATATCCTCGGCACCCACAGCCTCCTGCGCGCCGCCCGGGCCGTCTGGCTGGACAGCCCCCGGGGGCCCGCCCCCCACCGTTTTCATCATATCTCCACCGACGAGGTGTATGGGACCCTGGGCCCTGCCGATCCGCCCTTCACCGAGAACACCCCCTACGCCCCCAATTCGCCCTACGCCGCCAGCAAGGCCGCCGCGGACCACCTGGTGCGCAGCTACCAGCACACCTACGGCCTGCGCACGAGCACCAGCAACTGTTCCAACAACTACGGCCCCTTCCATTTCCCGGAAAAGCTCATCCCCCTGGTGATCGTCAATATCCTCCATGGCCGGCCCCTGCCCATTTACGGCGATGGACGGCAGATCCGCGACTGGCTCTACGTCGAGGACCACTGCCGGGGCATCGAACGAATCCTCCGGCAAGGGGAGGAAGGCGAAAGCTATAATATCGGCGGGCGCAACGAATGGGCCAATATCGACATCGTCCAGCTCATTTGCCAGCACATGGACGCGGCCTTTGCCCAAAACCCCGGTCTGGCCCAACGCTTCCCCGCCGCCGCCCCGGCCCAGGGCCAGCCCTCCGCCTCCCTCATCCACCATGTCCAGGACCGTCCCGGCCACGACCGCCGCTACGCCATCAACGCCGACAAGATCGCGCGCACCCTCGGCTTCACCCCCCAGACCGATTTCGCCACGGGCATCGCGCGCACCATCCGCTGGTATCTCGACCATCCCGCCTGGTGGCAAGGCGTCATGGACGGCAGCTACCAGCAGTGGCTCGATACGCAATACGGAGCGGGTTGAAGGACGCAACGGAATGACCGCAACAAGGATCTCCCAGGGGGAATTCCCTGACCATCCGGGAAAGCGCCGGCCTCAGCCTGCCCCTGTCGTTCCCTCCACCAAAAAGGTCTCCCGATCATCGGCGGGTCGCGCCTGGAGATCCTCCGCCGTCATGCGCGCATAGATCTCGATGAGATAACCCGTCGGATCGCGCAGCCACAACTCATGCAAGGGCGTGCCCTTCCATGTGCTGCGCGGCGGCTTGACCACCTCCACCCCCAGGGCCCACGCCCGCCAGTACGCCGCCACCACCGCCGCCTTGTCCGGCACCGCCAGACCCAGGTGATAGAGGCTGTAGGTATCCAGCGGCGCGCCGCGGTCATTGACCAGCAAGACCAGATTGAGGCGCAGATGGGGCACGAGAAAGGTACTATAACGTGCCGCCCGATCCTTGGGCGCCACCCCCAGCAAGGCAGTATAAAACGTCGTACTCACAGCAAGGTCCGCCACCCGCAGGCTCATGTGCCATTCGCCGGCGCCGGGCACCAGCAGCGCCTGCCCTTGGGGTTCGTGAACGGCGACCTGCAGCTCCCTTAGTAAGCCGCGCACCCGCTGGCCGATCTCATCGCGAATCTCGCGGAAGCGTGCCAGCACCGCCGCCGCGTCCCCCTCCGCCCGGGCCGGGTCCTCGATGGGCCAGTGCACCTTGCGTACCTGGGGAGGCAGGACCGGGCAATGTTCATCGGCATGACCACAGACGGTGACCACCAGATCCGCCTGGAGCATCTCATCGGTGACGATCTTGGACTGCTGGCCGCTGATATCGATGCCGATTTCCGCCATGGCGGCAATGGCGCGGGGGTTCTTGCCATGGGCCTCGATACCCGCCGAGGCCGCGTCCACCGCACCGCCACCCAAGGCCCGCAACCACCCTTCCGCCATCTGACTGCGACAACTATTGCCCGTGCACAAAAACAAGACCTTCATCCCCTTCTCCTTCGCCCCTAGGCGCGCATGAATTCCGATTCGGATAAACCGAGATCCGCCGTTTTAACGAGAAACCAGCCACTAACTCCCCAGGAATAAAAGCCAGCCTCCCAGGGCCAGCAAAGTGAGCAACAAGACCGGTGGAGTAATGATGAGGCCGACCCGCATATACATCCCCCAGCCGATCTTCTCCCCCTTGCCGGCCAGTACATGCAGCCACAAAAGCGTGGCAAGGCTGCCGATGGGGGTGAACTTGGGCCCCAGGTCACAACCGATGACATTGGCGTAGATCATCGCCTGCCGCACCGGCTCCGCAATCCCCGCGGACTGGTGGATGGCCAGGGCACCTACCAGCACCGTGGGCATATTGTTCATCACCGCAGAGAGCAGGGCGCTCAAAAAACCCGTGCCCACGGCCGCCGCGAACACCCCGTGCTGACCCAACTGCTCCAACAAGAGGGCGAGGTAGCCCGTGAGCCCCGCATTGCGCAGGCCATAGACCACGAGGTACATCCCCAGACTGAAGAGCACGATCTGCCAGGGTGCGCCGTGCAGCACCCGGCCGACGGCAATCCGCGCCCCCCGTCCTCCCCGCCACCAACGCCCCGCCAGGGCCAGCATGAAGAGGGCTGCCGTCCCCGTCACCACGGACACCGGCACCCCGTAACGGGCCGTCACCAGGTAGGCCAGAAGCAACAGTATCAAGACCGGGAAGGTCCAGCGAAAGACCAGCGGATCACGGATCACCGAGGCCGGCAGGGCAATGTCCGCCAAGTTGTACCGCAGTGGAATATCGCGGCGGAAATACCACCAAAGCACCACCAGGGTCGTCGCCAGGGCCACGAGATCCACCGGGATCATCACCAGGGCATAGCGATCGAAGGGAATGGAGAAATACCCGGCGCTGACAATGTTCACCAGGTTGGAAATGATGAACGGCAGGGAGGTTGTATCCGCCACGAAGCCCGTGGCCATGACAAAGGCCAGCGTCGCCGCCGGGCGGTAGCCCAGGGCCAGCAGCATCGCCATCACGATGGGGGTCAGGATCAGGGCCGCTCCGTCATTGGCAAAAAAGGCGGCCACCACCGCCCCCAGCAGGATCACCAGGGGGAAAAGCAAGCGCCCGCTACCCCCGCCCAAGTGCGCCACATGCAAGGCCGCCCAATGAAAAAAGCCCGCCTCATCGAGAATCAGCGAAATGACGATCAAGCCTACAAAGGTAAAAGTCGCATCCCAGACAATATGCCAGACGACCGGGATGTCCTGCCATTGGATGACCCCCAAGCCCAGCGCCAGCACCGCGCCGATCAACGCCCCCCAGCCAATCCCCAGACCCCGCGGCTGGATGATGACCAGGGCAAGGGTGAACACGAAAACCGCCAGGGCAAGGATCATAATATATGATTTTCCATATTATTAAAGTCAAAAAAGAAGGAGAAACGCCATCCATCCCGTATGAAGGCCGACACCCCGGATTCAGGATGCGCGATCATCCTTTGGCGCTGTTCCGCACAGGAAAAAAGATCCGCCTGACCTACACCGGAAAATGCCAGGGCGCGGCAAAATCACGCCGCGCAATGCCTGGCGCCCTCGGCCGGCCCGCCCAAACGCGCCAGATGCGTCTCCAGTACCATGGCCATCAACGGCTGGGCAAAGCATTCCGTCAGGATCAGGCGCTGCCACTGCGGCATATCCGGGTGGAGACGATAATGCACCCAGGTCCCGCGGCGCTGGTCGAGAATGAGGCGTCCCTCGCGCAACAGCGCGAGATGCCGGGAGATCTTCGGCTGGGATTCCTCCAGCGCGCCGGTGATCTCACAGACACACAGTTCTCCTTTCGCCCAGAGCAACTGCAAAACGCTCAAGCGGGTCTTGTCAGACAGGAGTTGAAAAAAACCGGTGACCGGCTCCATGACCATCCCTTGCGCTCCCCATAACCGCTTTATATTTGACGATGCAGATATTAGACATTCCCTATCCCCCCTGTCAAACCCAAGCCCAACCCAAGCCCAAACAACAGCACATCCCATGGCCGCACCCAAAGCTTGCCACAGTGGAATGACAGGAAAACCAGGCCAGACAAATCCGCATTGGGGCATGCTAGCGCTCCAATGCCGAGGACGCCGTCTCCTGGTATTCCCTGGCTTGCAACTCGAGCTGGTGGAGCTCGGCCAGCAATTCCCCCACGTCAATGGGCATGATGGCGACCACCGGCCGCCGCCGATCGGCCCGGACGGCCGCGACCGAAGTGCCCGTTGCCGCTTCGCCGATGGCCTTATCCCGCGCCGCCAACAACGTGGCGATATGGGGATGAAACAGGCGGAGCATGGCCGTGATCCAGCGGTTCACCATCCAGGACGGATAGGCGTGTTCGACGCGATAACGTCCCAGCAGATCCAGGGTTTTTCCGGCATCCCGCCATCGCCCGCCACTGACCCAGTGATTGATGCTGAACAGGGCCTGTGGCATCCCCCAAACATCCATGGAGATGGCGACCAATTGCACCAGGTCTTTGGTACAGTCTTTTGCCTCCCGCCGCGATGGAGAAATGGGTGCGAAGAGGTGAAAGTGGCCATGTTCGTCGAGGGGGCCGGCGTGGGCGTGGTAATAAAAACGGGCACCGGTCTTGGCCTCCCTCGCATCATCGGGAGGGTAGTGGAGCCCCTCGGTGAAGGGTTCCTGGCCGCGCAGCAGATCGGCGACCGCATTGAGCCCACAACCCGCCAAATCGGCCATGATGCGTTCCACCTGCTTGCCCGCATTGCGCATGCGCCGCTGCTGGCAAGAGGCAAGACGGTTCAGGTCCGGTGCCGCTACCCGGACGGGCCAGGATTCAACTCCCGCCCCGTCATTTCTGGGTCTTGGCTGCCCCACAGTTCGCACTTTGACAGGGATGCTGACTGGCCGTTGCAGCGGTGGAGCCGGGCTGCGCCTTGGACAAGGGCATGGACTGGCCGTGGGTAGGCGTCTTTTGGCTGGGAGCACAGGGATGAGCCATCGTTTCCGCTGATGCCAGGGGGGATCCGAGTGCCAAGGTCAGGGCCACCGCACCCCCCAAGGTTTTGCGCTTCTGCAGATGCATAATCAGACTCCTTTACTTGAAAACCAACGTGAATAGCCTTTGCTCCAGCGAATTGGCCACCGGCATGAAACTCCCTGCCGGGACTGATCGCCGGCTTCCATCTCCAGCAAAAATCCGGGCAAATCCGGGCCACGCCTCTTCCCAAGCCTAGTCCAAATACCCGCCTTTCGCCAATATCCCGTAGATGCCCCTAAGAAATGGGCTCCCTCACGGGCCGGGATCAAGGCATAAAGGTTATATGGCCGGGGACAGCCAAACATTCCTGATCGCCCCTGCGCATGCCCTCAGAAAGGGGGTGGGGGCGGAGTTCCCGGTCCCTGATGGGGTCCGCCGGCGGGCGGCGGTGGAGGCGCGGCAAAACCGGGATTGGGCGGGCGCTCGGGGGGTGGCGGGAAAGCCGGCCCTGGAGGAGGTCCCTGCCGGTGGCGGCGGTGATACGACGGCGGTGG
>NZ_RIZI01000193.1 GCF_003721225.1 Acidithiobacillus sulfuriphilus
GGCGGTGTGCTTAGGTTCGGTAGCCTGAGCGGCGCTGGCTGCCGCGCCTATTTGGCAGTGGCGGGCGGCTTCGACACGCCGCTCTATCTGGGCAGTCGCGCCACCTTCACGCTCGGCCAGTTCGGCGGTCACGCCGGGCGTACCCTGCGCACCGGCGATGTACTGCATTTAGGTGCCAATCCGCAGTCCCAGCCTGGGCAACGCGTGGCACCACAGGCTCTGCCGGCTTATACCGAGCATTGGGAAATTGCTGTGCGCTACGGGCCGCACGGCGCGCCGGATTTTTTTACCGACGCTGATGTGGAGATGTTCTTCGCCACCGACTGGGAGGTGCACTACAACTCCAACCGGACCGGCGTGCGACTCATCGGCCCGCGGCCCCAATGGGCGCGCAGTGACGGCGGCGAGGCCGGTTTGCACCCCTCGAACATTCACGACAACGCCTACGCCATTGGCGCGGTGGACTTCACCGGTGATATGCCGATCCTGCTCGGTCCAGATGGCCCGAGCTTGGGTGGCTTTGTCTGTCCTGCGGTGATTATCGCCGCTGACCTATGGAAACTGGGCCAATTGCGGCCGGGCAACGCGGTACGCTTCAAACCCGTTAGCCTGGAAGAAGCCACCCGACTCGAACGTGCGCAAGACGCCGCGCTCGAAAGCCTGTCCACTTTTCTGGACCCGCCGCTGAACGCAGCACCGGCATTGGAATCCCCCATCGTCGGCCGGTACGACACGCCACGACACCCAGTGGGGGTGACCTATCGCGTAGCCGGCGATAAATACCTGCTGGTTGAATACGGGCCGCTGGTACTGGATCTGGAACTGCGCTTTCGCGTCCATGTGCTGATGGAAAACCTGCGTATGCGCAACTTGCCCGGTATCATCGATCTTACTCCAGGCATCAGATCGCTACAAATCCATTATGACAACCGCATCTTGCCGCTGGTGGAACTGCTCGATGCACTGCACCGCGCCGAAGATGAATTGCCCGCCGCGGATTTACTGGAAGTGCCCACGCGCATCGTGCATTTGCCGCTGTCCTGGGACGATCCCGCCACCCGGCTGGCCATCGAGAAATATATGGCCGGGGTACGCAAGGATGCCCCCTGGTGCCCGTCCAACATCGAGTTCATCCGCCGTATCAACGGCCTGGACAGCATGGAGGATGTGCGCCGTATCGTGTTCGACGCCAGCTATCTGGTGCTGGGGCTGGGCGATGTGTACCTTGGCGCGCCGGTGGCTACGCCACTGGACCCGCGTCACCGCCTAGTCACCACCAAGTACAATCCAGCGCGCACCTGGACCCCGGAAAACGCCGTGGGCATCGGCGGCGCTTATCTGTGTGTTTATGGTATGGAGGGGCCTGGCGGCTACCAGTTCGTTGGCCGCACCCTGCAGATGTGGAACCGCTGGCGGCAGACCGAGGAATTTACCGATGGCAAACCCTGGCTGCTGCGTTTTTTCGACCAGATCCGATTCTTCCCGGTCAGTACAGCAGAACTGGAAGCCATCCGCACCGACTTCGTGCACGGCCGCTACCGCCTGGATATCCGCGAAGACACCTTTCGCCTGGCCGACTATCGCCGCTTTCTGGCCGATGAGGCTGACGATATTGCCGTATTCCGCGATCGCCAACGTCAGGCCTTCGCCGAGGAGCGCGAGCGCTGGGCCCAATCGGGCCAGGCCAACTGGATCAGCGACGCAACCGTGGCCGAGGCCGCAAGCGACACCGAGGTGGATCTGCCCGCTGGCGCACGCCCGGTGGCTAGCCCTATCGCCGGCAGCGTATGGAAGATTCTGGTCAAAACTGGTGAACGGGTAGAGGCCAAAGATCCGCTGATTATTTTAGAGTCCATGAAAATGGAGATGACCGTCGAGGCGCCTGCCTCTGGTGTCATTGATCGTCTGCTCTGCCGCGAAGGCGAAGCGGTTAGTGCTGGACAGAACGTGCTGATACTAAAGGAGAGCTGAATGTCTAGTAGCCTATATATACACAACTTGCTGTCAGCCTACCGCTCCGGACAACTCACCCCAACGATTTTGATGGAGCAACTGCTTGAGCGTTCCGCCAGCTATACCGATCACGCGATCTGGATTACCCCGCCGCAGCGTGAACATCTGCTCGAACGTGCGCGGGAGTTGGAAGGCCGAGGCATGGAGGAATTGCCGCTGTACGGTGTGCCTTTCGCCATCAAGGACAACATGGATCTAGCCGACGTGCCTACCACCTGTGCCTGTCCGGACTTCGCCTATACGCCCAAGCGCTCCGCTATGGTGGTGCAGAAGCTGCTAGACGCCGGCGCCATCGCCATGGGCAAGACCAATCTCGACCAGTTTGCCACCGGCTTGAATGGCACTCGCTCGCCTTATGGCGCCTGCCGCAACGCCTTCGCTCCGGACTATATCTCCGGTGGATCAAGCGCCGGATCGGCAGTGGCTGTAGCGCTGGGCCTGGCGAGTTTTTCATTGGGCACCGATACTGCCGGTTCCGGCCGCGTACCGGCGGCTTTCCATAATCTTGTTGGACTCAAACCGACCTGCGGCCTGCTGTCTACCTCCGGCGTAGTGCCAGCCTGCCGTTCCCTGGACAGCGTATCGATCTTCGCTCTGAGTGCGCAGGACGCCCAGCGGGTCTTTGCGGCTGCACTGGGGGAAGATCCTTCTGATCCTTATTCACGCACGATCCAGCCCCACGGCTTTGACTTTGGCCGTGCGCCGCGCTTTCGCTTCGGCGTGCCAGCGGCCAAGGACCTGAACTTCTTTGGGGACGACCAATACGGGCATCTGTTCGACGCAGCAGTGGCACGGCTCGAATCGCTGGGTGGCGAGCGCATCGAACTGGACTTCGCACCCTTCCTGGAAACCGCTCGTCTGCTTTACGGCGGCCCCTGGGTGGCCGAACGTTACCAGGCCATCCGCAGCTTTATTGACGCCAATCCCGATGCACTGTTCCCAGTCACCCGCGACATCACCCTGGGGGGAGCCAAACCGCTGGCTGCAGACGCATTCGCCGCGCTCTACCGGCTACGGGAACTCAGGCGCAACTGCGACTGCATCTGGCCGCAGGTGGATTGCGTCATTACGCCTACAGCCGGCACCATCTTTACCCGCGCCCAACTGCTGGCCGAACCCGTGGCCAGGAATACCGACCTGGGCTATTACACCAATTTCATGAATCTGCTGGATTACGCGGCGGTAGCGGTGCCGGCCGGATTCCGCCCTGACGGCCTGCCATTCGGCGTCACCCTGTTTGCCCCGGCGCATCAGGATGTGCCACTGCTACATCTGGCCGAGCGCTGGCAGTTGGCAGACTCCATGCCCAACGGCGCTGTGGAAACCATGCCGCCACCAGTGGAAACCGTACCCGCCGCAGTGCCCAGCGGCCAGGTACGGGTCGCGGTGGTCGGTGCCCACCTCAGCGGGCTACCGCTCAATCAGCAACTCACTTCACGCGGTGGCCGGCTGCTAAGCGAGACCCGCACCGCTCCCTGCTACCGGTTTTACGCCCTGCCAGATGGCAAGCGTCCCGGGCTGATTCGCGTCGCCAATGGAGGCGAGGCGATCGACTGTGAGGTGTGGGAGATGCCCACCGCAGTCTTTGGATCCTTGGTCGCCGGCATCCCCGCGCCACTGGGGATCGGTACCGTCGAACTGGCCGATGGCAGCGCGGTCAGTGGTTTCCTATGCGAAGGGATAGGTATTACCAACGCCAGCGATATCACCAGATTCGGCGGCTGGCGTGCTTATTTGCGCTCGCTGCAGGTCTGAAGGGCCAGCATCTCGATCGGCAGTGTCAGACTCTGGCCTTCCAGCCAAGGTAGGGTGGAATGCAGGATATAGCCGGCCTGTCCGGCAATTTCGCCAAAGGAAATCTCGCAATCGGCCAGCCGGCGCAAATCGTCATCGCTAGCCATGCCCGCATGCAGTCGGTACCAGTATTTGCGGCTCTCTGCATCGGCTAGAGGACGGTCGCGCACCCGCATGAAACGCCGCCCCGCTCTCAACCACAGGATCTGCGCCCGAGCATCCGTCGACCAGCAAACATCAACCGAACCTTCCCCTTCCTCCACACGCTCCCAGCGCTCGGTGTACTCAGCCTCAACGCCGTATTCTTCGATGGCATCGGCTGTGGAGGAAAACACCATACGCCCGAGATCGCGCAGACCTATGGGGCGGTAGTCTACACAGCGTTGCCACTCGCAGGTATCGCCGTCGATCAACGTCACGCCCGCAAATCCCTCTTGGCCCAGCAGCGCTAGCAATTGCGCACGACTACAATCACTCAGCGTGACGCAGCCTGAAAAATCGGGCCGGTCCGCGGGTATGCGCAGGTCGGCATGCCAGGCGGCGGTCTGCAGCCAGAACACCAGAGTGGTGTCGTCACGGAGAATCGGCGTAGTGAGCAGTCTGCGCCGCCACAACCCCTGGTAGACAGCAGGCACGGTGTTGTTCATCAGTCGTGGAACTCTGGAAATCGGCGCAGGGCCCGCCAAAAGGCCAGATCATGGTTGGGCCAGAGCCGGGCCTTTTCCTGCGCAGCCAGGTGCTTCAGCTTGCGGATACTGGCTAAGGCCTGTTCTTCGCGGTCCTGCCAGCAGATCCCCGGCGCGATCTCGTCGCGCAGGTTTTCCTCGAGATCAGCGGCGTCGCCACAAAGGATGACCGGCGCCCCGTGAGGCAGTTCAACCCACAGCGACATGTGCCCAGCGGTATGGCCGGGGCTGGACACCGCGCGCACCCCGGGTACCAGTTCATATTCCCCGCTCATCACCTTCCAGCGATGGTCGCCGGAAAAGTCATCGGGAAAGTACGCCGGGTCTAATCCGCTGCGCGCGGCTTCGAGTTCGTCGCCCTGGACATGGACCTCGGCGCCGCACACCTCGCACAATCCGCCGGCATGGTCGAAATGCAGATGGCCGAGAAACACCAGGTCCACGTCGGCCAAGGTCAGACCCAAGCGCGCCAGGTGATGCGGCAGGCGCTGGCCTTCACGCATATCGGGGGCCCCGAAGGCGAAGGTTTTGGGGTCGTAGTAGTGGTCCCGCTGCCGCTGGTCGGCAATCTTGCCGTAGTCGCAGCCGACATCGTAGAGGATACGCCCGTGCGCAGTCTCAATCAGATACGCGATGATCGGCGCCTCGATGACCTGGCCCTGACCGCGATGGCGGGTAGAGAGGGATTTGTCGTAACGGTGGGTGGCGGTAAGCAGCGGCCACATCCTGAGGACCTGGGTCATGCGGTCTCCTGCGGCAACGCGTTGATCGCCACAGCGGCTCCGGCGAATGCCGTTTCCCAAGCAATTGTACGGCCAATGTTACTGGCCGCTCCGGCCACCCGTGCAGTTTTCCCGGCAGGCTTGATTCGCATGGTTATTTTTATTCCAGCTATACCGCAGTCAAAAAGGAAACCCCAACCGCACCGTAGAAGCCATCGGCCTTGTTTGGCCCCGAGGTCACCACGCCATAGTCATCGCTAAGGATGCGCTTCACTCGGTGTGTATGGAATCCGGAAAGCAAGCATGACATCGGAATGACCTGCTCGCCATCGTCGCCATATAGTGCATGATGCAAAGATGGCAGGCGGTACCAAGGCACTGTGGGCTTTTCATGATGGGCGTTGTGGTATGAAAAGTTGAGTAGCAGCAGATTGAGCAGTGGGTGACGCACCGAAACCAGATTAGAATAGGTATTGTTCTGCTCGTAGGCACGGTCACGTATTTTGTTGTCAGGAATACCGCCTGCCGCCAAAATGGCGAAGGCGTCGTAGGTGTGCTGGTAAGCGTCGGCGAAGCGCAGTGCAGTGATGAAAATCACATAGGCGACGAAATACAGCACTAGCGCCTTCCACGACACCCAAGCCAGCATGGCAAAAAACAACAGGCGCAATACCAGCACCGCAATGATGCGCTTTCTGGCCGTCGCGTACTCCAGATCAATGAAGGGCAGCAGCAGCACATAAATCCGCATGATAAATTCTACTGCAGGGATGTAGGCCCACTCGAGCACCAGCACCAGGTTACGCAGCCACGAGGGACCGGCGCGCAGAAAGGACTTATAGTCGAAAGTGATCACATCGGCGCGATCACGGTGGTGCCGCATATGCTTGCGGCGCAGATCGGCGAACGACGCATAGCAGCTTCCGTTTAGCCATCCCATGATCACACCGCAACGATGATTGGCTGCGTTGCTCCCGAATATCGTTCCATGAGCGACTTCATGGATGAAATAAGCGGAATAGATCAGGGCGTGGGCAAGCAACAGCACCCCCAAGACGTTCAGCCACCAAGGTGCGACCGTTAGCAAACCGGTCCCTACACCATAACCAGTGAATGTATAGCCGAGAGCCAGAGCATTGGGTATGGCGCCATCTATATGGCGAAATAACTGATTAGCCATCTTTATCTACTCCGAAACATTATTCGCGAGTTCGGCGGCTTTGCTACCGGTAAAATTGGCAACGGCAGTCAATTGCTCATTTGGCCAAACCCTTAACGAACCCATCATCAAAGGTCAATGGCGTCGCCGGAATATGGCTAATATCTTTATCCTTGAGTTGGATTTTGCTTATGATATTTCCACTAGTATAATACGAAAGAGTAGATTTGCTATTCGTAAATACGGCTTCCATATTCCTCAGGGGAATATTTTTAACCCCGGCGTATTGAGCTGCGGCTGATGCTGGGCTTACATGTATAGCTTTCGCAATAATTGCTATCGCTTCATTATAGTGGTTTTGCATGTAGCGCATCCCGGCGATATATCCTTCTATTACACCGCGAACCTGTTGCGGATTCGATTGTATAAAATTAGTATTGAATGCCAACGTATCGGATATCAACCCAGGTGCATCTTTTGAGGAATAAACTACATGGAATTTTTTTCCGCCATCGAGTGAAAGGATTTGGGATACGTGTGGCTGCCATGTAACCCCGATAGGTGTTGCGCCAGATGCAAGAACCGACGGCACCTCTCCCGCTGGAATGTTGACTTTAGTTATATCATGAAATCCCAAATGCGATTGTTTGAGCGCGTAAGCCAGCAAGAACTCTGACGGCGTACCAAAATTATATGCCACTTTATTGCCCTTAAAATCTGAAACATTTTTTATTGAATCAGTTGCGACGATTGCATCTGCTCCATCTGAGTAGTCAATCGGCATCACTACTTTGATTGGGAGACCCGTGGCAACGGCTGGAATGACTTGATCATAAGTAAGAGTGCTTGCGTTAACAGCATTAGATGCTGTAGCGCCAGCCAGTAAAGCGCCATCGCTAAAATTAACCAACTTAACCTTGACACCATATTTATCAAACAAATCAAGCTTTTCCGCAACGTAAAGCGGGCCATAACCAATCCAGTTGACGACCCCTATTTTTACGATGGGGCTTGCGTTAGCGGTCGCAGAAAAACCAACTATTGCAAGTGGTAACGCGACCAATGCACGGAGAATGTGTGTTCTGACAATGATGCCCATAGCAATACCCCCTCTCTTTAAGTTAAGCTAATTATATTAAGCAATAATCAGGCCATGTCGCATACAAATCTAACTTATTGATAGATTGTGATATTGTTTCGGTCGGATCTGTAGTACGCACTATTATAGGGCAATCATCGGCCATGTAGAGCACCACAATAGGGCTAGGAACATTCAGTGACTGATTCCATGGTGATTCAACCACCATGAGGGTCTCGGGATGTTGGAAGCTATGCCGCAGCGATCTTCGTCATCCGCTCCCACGTCACGTCATGCCGTCTTTCTGACTATGCCGCCGAAGCGTGTGCTGCCACTCATACACACCGGTAGCACGCCCCCCCTTGCCAAACCCCCTCGAATGGCTTGAGGCGATAGTGGTTATCGCCCATGTCCATACCTGCCATTACGCAACGTAGCGACACTGCTACCGGTTGGGGGTGGCGGTCAGATGAATGGTAAAGGGCCGCAGCGCACCCCTTAGCCCATCGATGCGCAAGTGGAATCGGTAACCGCGGACCATTGCTTGCCAGCCGCCCCCACTCCCGGGACTACAAACCGTAACAGGCTTGAGAGAGTGCTCGGCCCAAGTATTGTAGCCAGTAACAGCACAGGACAGCCGCAGCAATCAGACCTATCCACCCTGTCCAAACCCTTTCATTGCCACCGCTGAACGGATCTAGAATATCCAGAACACATGGGTCAAGTTCAGAACGCCGAGACCGATCACCACCACTCCCGCAGCCGCTCTTAGGCATGGGTGCTGGAGGGATGCAGCCAAGCCGCCCCCCACCAGCCCCATAAGGGCGAGGTTCGGCAGAGTGCCAAGACCGAAAGCCATCATCAGGGCCGCGCCGCGGTCAGCGCCACCGGCGGCCATGGCCCAGATGAGAACACTGTAGACCAACCCGCAGGGCATCCACCCCCAAAGGGTTCCCAAAGCTATGGCCTGGGGAAAGGAATGCACCGGTATGAAGCGGCGCCCCAAAGGCGCGAGTCGCTTCCAGAAACCTTCCCCGAGCCGTTCCACCACCGCCAGCCCCCGCCACCAACCGGCCAGATAAAGGCCTAAGACCAGCATGAAAAGGGCAGCCAGCACCGCCAGGGCGAGTTGGGCGTAGCGGACATTCACCAGGTTGGCGGCGAAACTACCCACCCCTCCGGCTAGTGCCCCGGCGAAGCTGTAGCTGCCGATCCGGCCTAGGTTGTAGCCGAGCACCAAGGACCAAGCCGTAGACGGCCTGCGGCGGACCGGGCTCTGGCTGAGGCTAAAGGCTCCGACCAGACCACCACACATACCGACGCAGTGGACTCCACCCAGCAGTCCCACCAGGAAGGCTGCAGAAAGACTCGGTCCGGTTATGCTCAGGTTCACTCTCTATCGCCCCTGCGGTAAGTCGCTTCAAAAGCCAACGATCCTGTTTGAGAATCCCGCGAGATCACGCCCCACCGTACCGGCTCGGCTAATCTCGCGCCTTGCCCGCGTTGCCGAGCGGTTGCCCCCGTTCCGTCAATAACTGAATCAAGTAATACGTACTTGCACATCCCAAACAGCAGAATCTGTTCTCCACACCGCCAATGCTACGGATAACCGGCCGCTTTCCCAGGGGCAACCGGCAGACCCCACAATGAGCGGTGGCCGTGCCCATGGAGGAGTCCACCGCACCGCCGCTGCTGTCCACTCACTGCACCTCGCAACTCGCCCTCAGTTCGGGCGGCGGCGTATCCATCGCAGGGTTGGCGTCGAAGAATCCGACCGGCCTCAGGATGAAGCCTATGTAGGCCACAGGCATAACCGGCCAGTCCTCCGGTCGTGGTATATGGTGATGGCCGCATGTGTACCAGACCACGACATCGCTGTTCTCCAGCGGCCTATCCTTAGCCACGTAGGCAGGGAGCCCATCGCCACCCGGGTGCTGATTGATATAATCGCCAGAAGCGTACATTTCGGACGGGTCATAGGCCGTCACCCACAGGTGGCTACGCATGAACCCGGCGCGCTTCATCACGCTGGAATCCGGGCTAGCAAACGGGAGTACGTTCTCACCATGCACGATTTTATAGCCGACCGGCTGTCCCACATTGTTGCGCACATTGGGATTGATCACCTTCCAGTAACGCCCCGCCAGGGGATTGATTACCCGCTGTGCCTCGGCCTCGCTACGCAACAGTGTCGTCTGAGGATAGCAGCCATTGCCGAGCGGATTGTGCGGTCCCTGGGTTTCGGGCACAGTATCCACCTCGTAAACCGAGTTGCCTTCGCCGTCGATCATGAAATGCAGACGGAAGTTGAAGAAATGCTGGTGAATCGGCGCGTAGAGCTGTGGCGACACCATAACACCGTATTTCGGCTGGACATCCGGCGGCAGCGCACCGACCGACAGACACCCCGTCAACTTGACTTCAAGCTGGATATCTCCGCTCTGATAGAAGTACCAGAAAAACCCGTAATCGTAGTTACCAACAGTGGCGAAGGATGACACCACGAGGCGCCTCGAACGCCTTACCTCGGTGTGATTGGTACGCCAATCGGTATGCTTCCACAACGTGCCATGGTCTTCCTCGTGCATGCACACTGCCTTGGGGATGACCACCACGCCACCCCGACTGTCCGTCATGATCCCATCAAAATACTTGATGTTACCGAGACAGTCACAGCCCAGTTCTAAGCTGTTCACGAGCCGGCCAATGCCGTATTCGCCCACGTCAAAGGCGTTCTTCTTGCTGTGAATGGGCCCAGGGTCACCGTATGGGACCACCATCTCCGAGAGCGACGCGCGGTACAGGATCGGGCGCTCACGACCCCGGTCCGCGTAACCGATGCAATACAGCACCAGGCCCTCGCGTGGCGTGAAACCAATTCTGAACTTCCATTTCTGCCAGCTAACGGCATACCCGTCGACCGAAAAGCTTGGCCCGTCCAACTGCACGATATCCAGAGGCTTCAAGTCATCGCGGATAGACCCCACCGCCGTCGCCGTATAATTTCCGGAGGGCGGCGGGAGGGGGACGACACCATTGTCCTCCACCTTCAGCACCGTCATGGTGTTGAGGTCCACGATGGCCACCACGCCATCCACCGGTCGTCCGTATCCCACGTCATCGTGACTGGTACGCATCCATGTGTAGCCCCTGGCAAGGCGATGGCCCGGGAACTGCTCGTCTCCGAAATTGCCAGCCGACCAAGGATCCACAATCGCATTCTCAAAGTCCGTGATGCCACGCTTGCGCAATGCCGCTTGCCATTCCGGGTTGGCTTTGACCGTATTTTCGCACTCGACGAATTCATCGACATGAATCGGTGGCTGAACTCCCGACATGTGGGACCAGGACTTGACGCACCGCTCCGTCAGGGACACCACCGCCTCGTAGGTCTGACCGTCCCCATTGTCGAGCAGGATAAAATGGGCCTCTCTCGCCTGGGGCTGGCCGGATTCGTAAGCGATCACCTCCGCTTTGGTCGGTTCCCGGAGGGCGGCGGACATAAAACGGACCCTGCCGGAAAGCTGCCGTCCATCTCGCAGTATCTGCACCGCTTCCCGCATCTCCTCAACGCTCAGCGGATCGAGAGGATGCACACCGCCCATTTCGTCATTGACGAACGCCATATTGTCATCCGCATTTTTAACTGAAATATTCATATTCGCAAACTCCGTTTGCCACTTGCCAAGAGGATCTTTGCACGATTTTGCCATGCCGCAAACGCATAATTTCTTCGAGATACCCAAGAGCCTAATTTGCCCGTTAACACGGGATGGTAAGTAAGCAGTTTGCGCGGTAACGACTGATCTCTTCGTAATCGGTCAATTCCTGTGGTATGTCTTTGATTATCCTGTGCATATGCTTGGCCCATCTGAGAGGTGGCCAGTTCATTCATTCTGATCAGATGATGGGTGGATGCTAAACAGGATACGGTTACCACGCGGCAATCGCACAAACTGATATTTTTTGCGTACTCTTGCAGGATTCTAGCCGTCGAGCGATTCGGTACTGATTCGGCGAGAGCTGCTAGCGCATCCTAAAATGAGGCAAAAATTGGATCCATAGAACAGCTCTTGTATGCAGAGGGCCGGCACCCATTTCTCAGCAGCGGCAGTGATATGCTGCAAACGTCTTGCCAGTATTTTGCGCATGATCTTTCCTCGGGGTGCATGTGCTCAGCCCCATCGGACTATGGAACCGGATTAACGTGCTGCGAAACAATTTGGTCATCAGAATTTCCTTATTTATGGTCAAGGCGGTGAAAACGAGTGGCAACACCTGCCTCATAAAAATTAGCTCACAAGGGATAATGTACACGTCGATATGTGTGGCATATAAAGCAAACTTTATGCCAATCATCATGCACCATAAGGGCGGGCGCGCAAGAGATGTCTATAAGGAGATGAATTTACTGCCAATAATTATGTTTCATGAGAAGAAAGAGCTACTATCTGCCATGAGAATGGCAACATAACCATCTAACTTTACAAAAATATCGCACCAATTAGGTGCGCAAATGGTCAGGATTGCGCAAAAACAATGCGCACGGGAAGTGTATTCCATAACAATTTTTGAGCGACTACCCAGGTAGTTACTAATTAGTCTGCAGTTTCTACTGGCGCACCGAGCCCCCGGTTTCGGACGTCCTACCCACATCAACCTATTTGTGGCAAGGCTGGCCCGCTCGCCTGCGTTGTTGGATAAAGGCAAGCGCTTATCTTCCAAGAAGCGTGGTAGGCCTCGCTACTGCTTCAGGGTAACTGGCACGCCTTGGCCAGGGGGGTTCTGAGGGAGGGGTGTGATTTACACCGCGCCGACACCGGCATGGAGATCTATCCAAATGGTTTTAAGGTCCGTGTACTTGTCCAGGGCATGAAGCGATTTGTCGCGCCCGAAACCGGATTGTTTGAAACCCCCGAAAGGAACAGTGGCATCACCTTCCTCGAAGCAGTTCACCCAAACCGTGCCGGCCCGTAGTTGCCTGGACAGACGATGGGCCCGGCCAACATCTCTGGTCCAAACGGCGGCGGCCAGCCCGTACAAACTGTCATTGGCTATGGCAACCGCTTCTTTCTCCGTCTGGAAGTCCAGAACCGCTAGCACAGGACCGAATATCTCTTCCTGGGCGATGGTCATGCGGGAATCCACCTGGTCGAAAATGGTGGGGGCAAGGTAGTAACCTCCCGTTTCCGAGCGGACACGCTCCCCACCCAAACGCAGGCGCGCGCCTTCGGCCTTGCCCTGGTCGATGTAGCCTAGCACACGCCTCAATTGTTCGTCGCTGACGATGGCCCCCATGCGTGTGGCGGGGTCCAAAGGATCGCCGGGCTGGAGATGTCGGCCTTCCTGAATCACCCGAACGACGAAATCTTCGCGTATTTCGCCCTCCACCAATAGACGGGATCCGGCGCTACACATCTCCCCCTGATTAAAGAAAATAGCGAGAGCAGCGGCGCGGGCGGCGCCGTCGAGATCGGGACAATCGGCGAAGACGATATTCGGGGTCTTGCCTCCGCATTCCAGCCAGACGCGCTTCATATTGGACTGGCCAGAATACTGTAGAAAGAGCTTTCCGACCTCTGTGGACCCTGTGAAAGCCAGACAGTCCACATCGGGGTGAAGCCCTAGAGCGCGGCCCGCAGTGGGTCCGAAACCGGGCAGGACATTTAGTACGCCAGGAGGAATATCCGCCTCGAGAGCGAGTTCCCCCAGACGCAAGGCCGTAAGGGGGGACTGCTCCGCTGGCTTGAGGACCACGCTATTCCCCGCGGCAAGAGCTGGCGCCACCTTCCATGCGGCCATTTCCAAGGGAAAATTCCAGGGAACCACTGCGGCTACTACACCTAGAGCCTCCCGGGTGATAAGACCAAGGGCATTTGGGCCGGTAGGAGCCACTTCATCGTAGATCTTGTCCACCGCTTCGCCATACCAGGCGAAGGTGCGTATGGCCGCTGGGAGGTCAATGCCATAACTATCCCGAATGGGCTTACCGACATCTAGTGTCTCCATGAGGGCTAGGTTCTCATGATCGCGCTCGAGCAAATCGGCCAGCCGGATCAGGCGGCGCCCCCGCTCTCGGGGGGGAAGCGAGGCCCAATGACCCTCCTCGAACGCCCGGCGGGACGCGGCGACGGCCAAATCCACATCCACCGCGTCGGCCTCCGCGACCTCCGTAAGGAGCGCGCCGGTAGCGGGATTGTAGGTGCCGAAACGCCGTCCAGAAATGGCCTCCTGCCATTTTCCGTCAATCAGAAGCCGCCGCGGAAAAACGAGTTTTCTGGACAAGTCTTGCCAATGTTCCTTACTTGGTAATTCGCTCATGGTATTCCTCCGGGCGTACTGTATTCCCTACTAGTAATCCAAATCGCCAAACTCAGAAACTCGGTGGCGAATTGGCGCTGATAATTTCGCAGATGTCATCGCCCGCATTGCGGAAACGATGGGGCAACTGGCTCTCGAAGTAATAGGCGTCACCGGGACCCAGTTCTTGCTCCTGATGGCCGACGGTGAGCAGGATGCGACCGCGAACCACCACCCCCCCCTCCTCGCCGTTGTGGCGGAGCATGGCCTCGCCCGTATCGGCGCCCGGCTGGTAAACCTCTCGCAGGATCTGCATGGCGCGGCCGTTGGCTTTGCGGCCCACCAGTCGCAGGCTGATCTCGGGTCCGATGGCGATCTCCGGCAACTCCGCCGCGCGAAAAAACACCTGCTGGGTGGGCGTGAGGTCCAGGGTGAAGAAGTCGGCGATGGACATGGGAATGCCGTCCAATAGCTTTTTCAGGGAACTGATGGACGGGCTCACCCGGTTCTGTTCGATGAGCGAGATGGCGCCATTGGTGACACCGGCACGACGCGCCAGTTCCCGCTGTGTCAGGCCGTAGATTTGCCGAACCAGGCGTAGGCGACTACCAACCCCGTCGATAGTGCTTGCCGCAACGGGCTCCTGCATGCTTTCGACCTGCTGCGCCATCTCCTTTTCCTCGTTGGGCACCATTCTCTCAACCTCCCTGCAAAAGCCGCTCCACAGCCAAGGGTATTTCCCCCATAGCCTCCGCCACCGCCGGGTGAACAATATGCCCATCCGCAATATTGAGGCCATTTCGCAAATGGGGATCGTCGCGCAACGCCTGCTGCCAGTCCAGATCGGCTAGGCGTAGCACATACGGAAGCGTGGCGTTGGTCAGGGCGAAGGTGGAAGTGCGCGGCACGGCGCCGGGCATGTTGGCCACGCAATAATGGACGATACCATCCACCAAGTAGGTGGGTTCCGTGTGCGTGGTGGAATAGCTGGTCTCGAAACAGCCGCCCTGGTCGATGGCGACATCCACCAGCACACTACCCGGCCGCATATGCCCCAGCATGGGTCTGGTCACCAGTTTCGGGGCAGTGGCGCCGGGAATCAGGACCGCGCCAATCACCAGATCGGCAGCATAAACCGCCTCCTCCACCGCTTCCGCTGTGGCGTAGAGGGTCCTCAGGTGGGGACCGTAGTGGGCATCGATTTCCGCCAGACGGGGCAGGGATTTGTCCAGCAGGACTACTTCCGCCCCCAGGCCCATGGCCATCCGCGCGGCATTGGCGCCCACCACGCCACCACCGATAACCACCACCTTGCCGGGGGATACGCCAGGGACACCAGCGAGGAGTACGCCCGCTCCGCCGGAGGCTTTTTCCAGACCATGGGCGCCCACCTGGATGGCCATACGTCCAGCCACCTCGCTCATGGGGGCGAGCAGGGGCAAGCGCCCCTGGGAATCGGTGACGGTTTCATAGGCGATCGCCACTGCACCGGAAGCCTTGAGCAACTGGGTCTGCTCTGGGTCTGGCGCGAGATGGAGATAGGTAAAGAGGATTTGACCTGGCCGTAGCCGTTGGCACTCCTGCGGCTGGGGCTCCTTGACCTTCACGATCATTTCGGCACGGGCGAAGACTTCCTCGGCAGCCATGACGATCTCCGCCCCGGCCCGCCCATAATCGTCGTCGCTCATGCCGATACCCGCGCCTGCCCGGCTTTCCACCAGGATGTGGTGTCCATGAGCCACTAATTCGCGAACGGCGGCGGGCGTCAGTCCGACGCGATACTCATGGTTCTTGATCTCTTTCGGAACTCCGATCCACATGGGTCACCTCATGCCAAATGGCGCAACACATCGCGCAGGGTTTGAATTATCCTATCCAGATGGGTCCCCTCGACAATGAGGGGAGGAGAAAGGGCAATGGTGTCACCGGCGGCCCGAACCAACAATCCGCGTTGCAGGGCCTGCACCTGCGCGTCATAGCCACGGGCACCGACGGCATTGGGACGGGGTTCCAGCTCGATGGCCGCCATAAGCCCCAGGTTACGGATATCGCGCACGAGGGGTAGTCCACGCAGACTGTGCACGGCATCTTCAAAAAGAGGGGCGACATGCGCGCCCCGCGTGAGCAAGCTTTCCCGCTCATAGATGTCCAGGGTTGCCATGCCGGCAGCGCAGGCCAGCGGATGGCCGGAATAGGTATAGCCGTGGAAGAGTTCGATACGTTCTTCCGGCCCCTTCATGAAGGCTTGGAAAATCTGGTCGCCGACGAATACCGCCCCCATGGGCACTGCGCCGTTGGTCAGGCCCTTGGCGGTCGTCAGCATGTCCGGAATGACGCCAAAGTAATCGGCGGCGAAAGGAGTTCCCAGGCGCCCGAATCCGGTGATGACCTCGTCGAAAATGAGCAAAAGGCCATGCCGATCGCAGATGTTCCGCAAGCGCTGCAAATAACCCACCGGGGGAACGATGACCCCCGCGGAGCCGGCAACGGGCTCGATGATGACGGCGGCGATGCGCTCGGCACCAAGGGTGGCGATCAGGGCTTCCAGGGCATCGGCGCGCTCGGCGCCGAAGGCCGGAAGGCCGCGGGCAAAGGAATTGCGCTCCTGGTCGAGGGTATGCGGCAAGTGTTCCGCTTCCAGCAGGGGACCGAACGCCTCCCGATTATTCGGCAGGCCACCCACCGACAGGCCGCCAAACCCGACCCCGTGATAGGCCCGCTCCCGACCAATAAAAATGGTGTGCTGCGCTTCGCCGCGCACGAAATGATAGGCCCGGGCGATCTTGAGAGCCGTGTCCACGGCTTCTGAACCGGAGTTGGTGAAAAACACCCGCTTGAGGGGCGCGGGAAGCATCCTTACCAAGCGTTCCGCATAGGCGAAGGCGAGCGGATGCCCCATTTGGAAGGTTGGCGCGAAATCCAGCCGTCGGGTCTGTTCGGCGATGGCGGTCGTGATCTCCGTCCGGCCATGCCCGGCATTCACGCACCAGAGGCCAGCGGTGGCGTCCAGAATTTCACGACCATCGTCGCCCCAGTAGTACATGCCCTCCGCCCGGCTCAAGAGACGCGGCGCCGCCTGGAACTGGCGGTTCGCGGTGAAGGGCATCCAAAAGGCTGCCAGCGCATCATTCTGCGGCATGCTTTTCTCTCCAGACAATCCATCTTATGTTTAATATACTAATCATTTCCATCCGGGTCAACGGCCGGTTCATTTGACGTACAACCTACTAACAACGTATCCATATAGGACAGAAAATATATAAACTTTAAGCAGGAACCGGTCTCTCTCAAAGCAGGTCCCGCAAACGGTAGTAGGTCGTACCGAGCAATAACGCCGCCAGGCGCAAGGCCCGTCCGCCGGGGAAAGGCCGATGGGGAATGCGGGCGAAGACATCGAAACGTTCCGCCTGCCCTGCCACCAGCTCCGCGAGTAGTTTTCCGGCCAGGCCCGTGAGGGCGACCCCGTGACCGGAGTAGCCGTGGGCAAAATAGATGTTCGGCGCCAGGCGGCCAAAATGGGGAGCGCGGTTGCGGGTAATGCCCACATTGCCGCCCCAGACAAAATCGGCCCGCGCCTCATACAACTGCGGGAAAACGCGGCGCAAGCGGGCGAGCAAGGTGTCGCTGAGCCGTGGCGGCGGCACGGTGGAGTAGCTCACCCGGCCGCCGAAAAGCAAGCGGTGATCGGACGACAGGCGAAAATAGTCGAGGACGAAGTTCAGGTCGGAGACGGCATAATCGTGAGGGATGATCTGCCGCGCCAGCGCTTCTGGCAAGGGCTGGCTGGCGAGGATATAGGTGCCGACCGGCATCACGTAGGAGCGGATGGGGGGCATCAGGTCGCCCAGGTAGGCATTGCCGCACAGCAGCAAATAGCGGGCGCGCAGATGCCCCTGCGGGGTCTCGATGAGGAGGGGGTCACCTGTCCGGACCCGTGTGACCGGGCTGCCGCTGAACAGCCGCGCCCCCGCGTCCTGAGCGGCATTGGCCAACCCCAAGGTATAATTCAAGGGGTGCAGGTGCCCGCCCGCAGGGTCGAAGAGGGCAGCCAGATAACCGGGGCTATTCAGTTCTGCCCGTAGAGCCTCACCTTGCAAGAGTTGAGTAACATGGCCGACCTGTGCAAGTTCGCTCTGCCACTCCCTTAGTTCATTGACTTGACGGGGTTTGATTGCAGCGTGCAGGTATCCCCAGCGTAAATCGCAGGGGATACAGTGGCGTTCCACTCGCGCCTTGAGCAGGGCGACGGCCTCCAGCGAAAAATCCCAGATTCGGCGGGCATCCTGCTCGCCGACCAGTTGCCGCAGACGGTGCTGGGGGATGGCTAGGCCTGGCAGGATCTGTCCACCGTTGCGGCCAGACGCCCCCCAGGCAATGTCGCGGGCCTCCAGGAGCGCCACCCCATATCCTTGTTCGGCCAGGTGGAGGGCTGCCGAAGCACCTGTCAGCCCGCCCCCGACAATGGCCACGTCCGTTTGCAGGCTGCCTTGAAACACCTCGGTCGGGACGTGGACCTTTTGGGTGCTGTAGTAATAATTGGTGGCGCTCATAGCGCGGATCTCCCGCAAGCTCAGGCCCGGTCCAGATACCAGCCGTATTCTAGAGGATGATAGGCGGCAGCCAGACGGGCCATTTCCTGCTGCTTGACGGCGCAATAGACATCCACAAAATCCATCCCCAGGCGGGGGCGCAGCCGTTCTCCCACCGCCAGTGCCGCCAGGGCCTCCTCCCAGCGGCCGGGCAAGGCCGCCGGCCCGCCCTCCGCGCTGGCGTAGGCATTGCCGCTGATGGGTGGCGGCGGCTCCATTGCCGCCTCGATACCAAAGGCGATGCCTTCCAGGATAGCAGCAAGGACCAAATAGGGATTGGCGTCGGCACCCGCGAAACGGTGCTCTATCCGCAAGGCATCTGGCTCTGAGCTCGGGATGCGCAGGGCAGCAGTGCGATTGTTTTCTCCCCAGCATGGCATGGTGGGGGCATAGGATGCTGTCTGGAAGCGGCGATAGGAATTAGCATGGGGGGCGAAGAGCGCCACGCCTTCCGGCAGGGTGTTGAGGAGGCCGCCCAGGGCATGGCGCAGTACGGCAGGTTGCCGGGCGAAGACGTTGTTGCCCTGCCCGTCGGCCAAGCTGACGTGGACGTGCATGCCAGAACCCGCCAGGGCCGGGTAGGGTTTGGCCATAAAGGTAGCGCAGCAACCCTGAGCCTGCGCCACCCCCTTGACCAGGCGCTTGAGAAACCAGGCATCATCAGCGGCGCGTAGAGCGTCGTGTCGATAATGAAGGTTCACCTCGAATTGACCCGGCGCGTATTCCGCTACCGTGCCTTCCAGCGGCAACCCCTGGGAGGCGCAGGCGCTGTGCAGCGCATCGAAGAACGCTTGCTGCCGATCCAGGCTATCCAGGTCATAGACCTGGGTATCCTCGTCCGGAAACCCTCCGGGCGCCAGCGGCCGGGGGCGGCCATCCTCCAGGCCATAGAGATAAAATTCCAGCTCGAAGGCCACTTGCGGACGCATTCCCATTGCCTTCATCCGTGCCACTGCGCGCTGCGCAATGGCACGCGGATCGGCAAAAAAACCGCTCCCATGATCATCCATGGTCAAGAGAATCTGGGCGGATGGCACGCTCCGCCACGGCATCGGTTGGAGAGTTTCTGGCACGCACCGGCACAGGTGATCGGCATCGCCGGTCTCCCATACCAGCCCCGTCGCGTCCACGGTAGCACCCGTGATATCAAGGGCGAAGATAGATGCCGGAAGATTCACTCCAGCGCCGAATGCCTTCGCCAGCATGTCCACGGGTATCCGCTTGCCCCTGGCGATACCGTTGAGATCGGGCAAGACCAGATCCACAAAAGCCGCCCGCGGGTGTTTTTCCAAAAACTGATGCAAGACCTCGTTCATATCGTCCTTTCTCGCCATATTCATCTTCGAGCCAGATCCCGTGCGGTCAGATCAAGAGCCAGACGGGCCTTTTCCATGAGTTCGTCCACGTGGGCGGGGGTGAAGATCAGGGGTGGCGAAATGATCATGGTGTCGCGCACTGCCCGCATGACCAAGCCATTCTGGAAACAGTGGTCGCGGCAGCGGGTGCCTACCTCGCCCTGGGGCGAGAAAAACTCGCCCCTTTCCTTGTCCTGCACCAGTTCAATAGCGCCAAGGAGGCCAATCCCCCGCACCTCCCCCACCAAGGGATGGTCGGCCAATTCCTGGAGGCGTCCTTGGAGATAGATGCCAGTATGTGCAGCATTGCCCACCAAGTCCTCCGCCTCGATGATGCGCAGGTTTTCAAGAGCCACAGCGCAGGCCACCGGATGACCGGAATAGGTGAAGCCATGAAAGAATTCACCGCCCTTTTCGATGAGGGTATGGGCAACCCGATCACCCACCATGACGGCCGAGATAGGAATGTAGCCCGAGGACAGACCCTTGGCTAAACTCATCAGGTCAGCTTTTAAATCATAGTGTTCGGATGCGAACCAGCGGCCCGTGCGCCCGAAGCCGGTGATCACCTCGTCTACGATGAGCAGGATATCGTATTCCCGGCAGATGCGCTGGATTTCGGGCCAGTAGGTGTCCGGGGGGATAATCATGCCACCCGACCCCTGAATGGGCTCGCCGATAAAGGCCGCCACCCGCCCCGCCCCCAATTCGAGGATTTTCGCCTCCAGCGCCTGGGCCGCCGATCGGCCAAACGCCGCCGGGTCCATGTCCCTTCCGCGCCCGTACCAGTAGGGCGGCGCGATATGATCGAAATCCGGCAAGGGCAGCCCTCCCTGGCTATGCATATGGCTGCCGGAGAGACTGGCGGCGACCATGGTGCTGCCGTGGTAGGCATACTCCCGGCTGATGATTACCCGCCTTTCGGGCTGCCCCTCCAAGGCCCAATAGTGGCGCACCATGCGGACGATGGTGTCGTTGGCCTCGGAGCCGGAATCGGCGAAGAAGACATGGTTCAGCCCTTCCGGCGTCAGGGCCGCCAGGCGTTCGGCGAGGCGTACGGTGGGGGGCGTCGTGGTCTTGAAAAAACTGTTGTAGTAGGGCAACTCCAGCATCTGCTCGTGGGCCGCCGCCGCCAGTTCCTGGCGGCCATAGCCGACATTGACGCACCACAGCCCGGCCATCGCGTCCAGTGTCTTCCGGCCTTCGGCATCCCAGATATAGGGGCCGTGGGCGCGGGTGATGATACGGGTGCCGCCCTCCGCGGCCAGAGCCCTGCTATCGGTGAACGGGTGCAGATAATGGCGCAGGTCCGCTGCGCGCAGCCCTTCCACAGCAGCCCTGCCGCCATCCCTCGCTAGCATGTCCACTTCACGCATAACTGCACTCCTTTTCCAGCATGGGCACGAAGCGCCCATCAGACATTCAACAACAGGTGCTCGCGCTCCCAGGAGCTGATTACCTGTAGGTAGGTTTCGTATTCAAGCTTTTTCACCGCAATGAAGACCTGCACGAAACGATCGCCGAGCAGATCCCGCACCGGCTTGCTCTCCTCCATCAGTTCTAAGGCGTGAGACAATTCCCGGGGCAGGGTATAGGGTAGTTCATGGGCCGAACCCCGGTAGGGTGGCGTCGGTTGCAGGTTCTCGATCATGCCCAAGTAGCCACATGCTAGAGAAGCTGCAAAGGCTAAATAAGGATTGGCATCAGCTCCTGGTACTCGGTTTTCCACCCGCACCGATTCTACCTCAGCATGGGGCAACCGTAGACCGCAAGTGCGGTTGTCATAACCCCACTGCAGATTGATGGGAGCATTTGAATGGCGAGCGAGACGCCGATAGGAATTAACATTAGGTGCGAAGATGGGCATGACCGCTGGCAGATATTTCTGCAATCCGGCGATAAACGAGAGAAAAAGCGGGTTGGCCTGACCATCAGCGGTGGCGAAGAGATTGCACCCCGTCCCCAGGTCCACCACGTTCTGATGCAAATGCATGGAGCTACCAGGCTCCGAACCAATTGGTTTTGCCATAAAGGTGGCGTAAATATCGTGGCGCAGGGCAACCTCGCGTACGGTTCGTTTAAACAGAAAGACTTGGTCGGCTAGGTGGAGCGGATCACCATGCAAAAAGTTGATCTCTACCTGCCCCGCACCTTCTTCGTGAATAAGAGTATCGATATCGAGCTTCTGCACCTCGCAAAAGTCATACATCTCCTCGAAGAGCGGGTCGAACTCGTTGACGGCATCAATGCTATACGACTGTCGACCGGACTCTTGGCGGCCCGAACGTCCTACGGGAGAGGCCAGCGGATAGTCCGGATCGGTGTTGCGGGCGACAAGAAAGAACTCCAGCTCCGGCGCGAGGACCGGTCGCCAACCTTGGCTTTCGTAAAGTTCGAGTACGCGGCGCAAGACCTGGCGGGGGGCGATGGGCACCATCTTGCCGTTCATGTACTGGCAGTCATGGATTACTTGCGCCGTGGCTTCGCGCGCCCAGGGTACCAGGCGCAGGGTATTGGCATCGGGTGCCAGCCGCATGTCGATGATGGCTGGGTCCGACCCCGTTTCCTCGTCTTCGGGATACTCTCCGGTAACGGTCTGGGTAAAAATGCACTCTGGCAAGCGCGGTTGGCCGCCGTTGAGGTACTTTTGAGCCGGCATGATCTTGCCCCGCGGGATACCGGTGATGTCCGGGACCAGGCACTCCACCTCGGTGATGCCGTGCTCCGCAAACCACACGCTGAAATCGTTCATATTCATCGTTTCACACCTTAGGTGAATATTATAATGATCATTATATAGAAATTTCTATATTAATCCAAGAAGTATTATATATAATGTTTATTTTTTTAATCTACCCGCGCCAATCTGCGGCAGCAAGCACAAAAGCGTCGATCAGCGCCTGATGGCGCGAATGATCCTCGCCCCCCAGTTCGGGATGCCATTGAACCCCCAGCAGCCACGGATGTGCGGGCAACTCCATCGCCTCCACCACCCCGTCGGCGGCCTCTGCGACCACCGTCAGGCCCTTTCCCAAGCACCGTATGGCCTGATGGTGCCAGGACGCCGTTTCCAAAGGCGCGGGGCCGACGGCCTCGGCAAGCCGGCTTAATGCGCGCAGGCGAACAGGATGGAAAATCGGCCCACTGGGATCGGCGCGGTGCGCCACCTCGGCTCCGGCGACATCCGGTAGATGCTCGTGCAAGTCACCGCCCAGGGCCACGTTGATGACCTGCATACCACGACAAATCCCCAAAATTGGCAAACCGATGGCGATGGCGTCGCAGGCCAACGCCAGTTCAAATTCGTCGCGCTCCCTGTCTATGCCATATAGGGCCTCGTGCTGACGGCCGCGGTAAAGGCCTGGGTCCAGATCACCGCCACCACACAGGATTAGCCCATCCAACCGCCCCAGGAGGGGCGCTACCGGCAGCGGCATGGGTGGCAGCAGCACCGGCCAAGCCCCGGCGCGAATCACAACGTCGGCATACTCACGAGGCAACCCGAAGCGGCCGCCCCCGTCCGATCCATACGTGCTCAAGCCAATCAGCGGTATCTTTCTGTCCATATCCACCTCTTAATCACGCCACCGTGGCGATCAGTTCCTCCGGTACACCTTGTCCACCCTGGCCTGATCCAGCGGGCGAACCACCATCAGGTCGATATTCACATGGGCCGGTCGGGTAACCGTCCAGCAAATGACATCGGCGATGTCCGCGGCCGTGAGCGGCGCCATGCCAGCGTAAACACCGGCCGCCCGCTCGACGTCGCCGGAAAAGCGGACTAGGCTGAACTCCGTTTCCACAAAACCAGGATCGATTTCCGTAACCCGGATGGGCTGGCCCAGCCATTCCAGGCGCATAGTGTCACTCAGCGCTCGCACCGCGTGCTTGCAGGCGGTATATCCAGCGCCCCCCGGATAGGTCTCGAAGCCGGCTATACTGCCCAGGTTCACCACATGCCCCACCCCGCCGGGTGCGGCCAGCAGGCGTGGATATAGCGCCTTGGTCACCCGCGCCAGACCGATCACGTTGGACTGGTACATGGCGAGCCAATCCGCCTCCCTGAATTCTGCGATGCGTTCCAGCCCCAGGGCGCCGCCCGCGTTATTGATGAGGATGTCGACGCCGTCAGGCAGGGCACTGACGAAGGCCTCCACCGATTCAGCATCGGTGACATCGAGGTGCAGGGCGGTAGCGCCACAGGCGGCGGCAACCTCTTGCAGTCGGTCCAGCCGCCTGGCCCCGATATACAGGCGATAACCCAACTTCGACAACGCCTTGGCGGTCGCCTCGCCGATACCCGACGACGCGCCCGTCACCACAGCGATTTTGTCATGCATGATCTTCATGCTCCTTCTTTGGGCGCTTCGAAGCGTCCTTTATGAAAGGGGGCCGTGCGGCCCCAGGACAAGCCATAATTACTGCGCCCGCACCGCAGTCCAGATCTGGTCGTAGGTCTGCAAGTCCTTACCCATGATGGCCGGCAGATAATGCAACCGCTTCCACTCTGCTGCCGTCGGCGTGATGAGGGGTGATTTCAACACCGGGTCCAGATAGGGCTTGGAAGCGGCGTTGGGGCTGGCGTAGTGGTTATAGTTCGAGAGTTCCGCACCAACCTTCGGGTCCAGAATAAAATTGATGAACTCCATGGCCAGCTTGGGATGAGGGGCGTGGGCAGGGATGGCCATGTTGTCCACCCAAACGTGGGCGCCCTCCTTGGGCAGGATGAATTTTAGATGCGCGAAGGCCTTGGGGTCCTTGGCCATGCCATAGGCAAAATCGCCGTTGTACACCATCGCGGCAGATAGAATACCGCTTTCCAGTTGGTGCAGGGCTGGGGTTCCGTTCTGGAAACCTGTGAAATTCTTGCGCTTCTCTGTCTTGGTAAGCAGTTTGGCAGCCGCCACCCAATCCTTTTCTCCCTTGCAGCTAAAGCCGTCACCCAAATAAGCGCAGGCGGCACCCACAGTCTCCATGCCGCTGCCGCCCATCATGCTGAAGGGATAGTCCGGATTGACCTTGGGATCGAAAAGGATGCCCCAACTCGCGGGCGGGCTCTTGATTTTCAGATCATTATAAGCGATCCCCGTGGTGCCCCACTGATAAGGGACGGAATAGGCGTTATTGGGATCATAGGAAGGGCTCTTGAATTGCGGCAGCAGATTTTTGAGATTGGGAATATCGGCCGGGTCGAGTTTCATCAGCAGACCCTCGTGGACTAGCCGCGGAATAAAGTAATCCGAAGGTACCACCACATCGTACTGGGAATCTCCGCCAGCCTTGAGCTTGGCCAGCATTCCACCGAGAGAATTGTAATAGCTTTGCACTACCTTACAGTGATATTTGGCCTCGAACTGCTTGATGATCTCCGGGGACATGTACTCCGTCCAGTTGAACAGGTAAAGTGTGTCTTCTGCCTGAGCGGCAGGAATAGTAAAGGCTGTACCCCAAGCCAGGATACCGGCCGCAATAAGTGTACGCAGACTTTTCATTGCTCGACTTCCTCCATTATCGATGGACAATATTAGGACACTTCGAAAAATGTCCTCAATGTGAGCGGAGCCAGGGTCTGGAAGGGCGCTGTGCTTGCTCTTTACTACGACTTACCAACAGATTGGTTATTGCCGCAACCAACACCATTCCGATCATAAGGGATGCCACCGCGTTGATTTCCGGCGACACTCCCTTCTTGGCAACCGCCCCATAGATGTACAGGGGTAGGGTCATGCTGTCCGGCCCGCTGGTAAAGAAGCTGATCACGAAATCATCGAACGACAGGGTGAAGGCGAGCAGAAAACCTGCCACCACCGCTGGCCGGGTCACGGGCAGAACCAGGTGGAAAAAGATCTTCCAGGGATTGGCATAGAGGTCCTGGGCAGCGTCGAAGAGATGCCGGTCCAGTCCCACCAGACGCGAATACACCACCAGCGCGACATAAGGAATCTGAAAGGTCACGTGGGCAACACCCATGGTCAACAGACCGGCGGACAGGAAACCGGTGAATTGATGAACATAGGTAAAAAAAATCATCTCCGAAATGCCGAAGACGATACTTGGCATGATGATGGGGAGATAAACCAATAGCCCCAACCACGCCAGACCGGCGGCGCGGTACCGGTAGACGCCATATCCCAACAGCGTACCCAGGACGGTCCCAAGGGAAGCGGAGCCGATACCTAGTTCCAGGGAGCGCCCGAGGGCGGCGAGGATGTCCTGATTGTGAAATAGGCTGGTGTACCAAGCCGTGCTGAATCCGGTGAATTGCACGGAGACCGGCGAGCGGTTGAAAGAGAAAAGGACAATTATGGCCAGGGGCGCATAAAGAAACAGAAATACTGGCCAGGAATGGAGTGCTAGATAGGTGCGCAGGGAACGGGAGAAATTCATAAGATCTGCCCCTCCCCACGTCCCAGCCGCCGTGCCACACGGCGAAAGACGAAGAGCCCCGCGAAGGTGAAGCACAACATCACCAGCGCCAAAGCAGCGCCATAGGGCCAGTCAGGCGTGGAGGTAAACTGATTGGCGATGAGGTTGCCGAGCATCAAAAACTTGTTGCCTCCCAGCAACTGTGGCACCACGAAATCCCCGAAAGCCGGTATCGCCACCAGAATGATCCCGGCCAAGAGCCCCGGCAGGGTCTGGGGAAACACCGTATGCCAAAAGAGCCGGTAGCCGCTGGCATAAAGGTCGCGCCCCACCTCCACGATCGTCCAGTCCAGCTTCTCCACGGCCGCGTAGAGGGGCAGGACCATGTACGGCAAATAGTTATAGATCAAGCCCAGAAAGATCGCGAAATCACTGGGGAAAAGTCCCATGTGTGGGGCGATCAGCCCGCTCTCTTGGGCGAGATGGGAGAGGGACGTGTCGGGCGCGAGGAGTTCCATCCACGCGTAGGTGCGGATCACCTGGTTGGTCCACGAAGGCAGAATGACCATGAGCAGCAGCAAGGGGCGCAGATAAGATCGCCGCGACACGATGAAGAATGCTAGCGGATAGGCCACCAGGATAGTCGCGACGGCTGCCGTGGCGGACTGGACGAGGGAACGCCAGAGCGTTTTCAGATTACCGTTACTCCAACCGAGAACGCTGAACCCGAGGACTCGCCGAAAGGCGTCCAGGGTCATGGGGAGGTGAGGCGAGCCATAGTCCCCGTTGCTGAGGAAGGCCATGGCGATGACGAGGATACTGGGGGCGAGGAGAAAAAGAATGATCCACAGGGCGCCCGGTGCGACCGTCAACACAAAACCCAGGGCAAAGCGTTCGCTCCGTCTGCCGGAATGAGCACGCTCCGTAGTACCGAGGGAGGAGGCCATGCCCTACCCTCCCATACCGACAATGCTGGCCGGCTCGATGTGCACCCGTAGCCGCTCGCCCACCCGATAGCGGGTTCGCCCGTTTTGCGTATTGCTGATGGTCGCGACCAGTGGATAGCCGTCAATCTCCAGCCCATACTGGCTGGTCGCGCCCATATAAAGCACCTCCCGCACCAAGCCATGAAAGTCGTTGATCCCCCGTCCCTTTTCCTCAAGGGACGACAGTAGCACCTTTTCCGGGCGGACCATCACATGCTGAAGAGTTTCTGGGGTATGGGACAATCGGAGCATGCCCAGGGAAGTGGAAACGTCTGCCCCCTGCTTAGACTGCACGCGAAAGATGTTGGACAGGCCCAGGAATTCCGCCACAAAGACATCGCGCGGGCGTTCGTAAACATCGTCCACCCTACCCATTTGCCGTACCAGCCCCTTATCCATGACGGCGATGCGATCACTCATGACCAGGGCCTCATGCTGATCATGGGTTACGAAAATGAAGGTCATCCCCAAGCGCTTTTGCATGCGCAGCAATTCCACCTGGAGTTCCTGCCGCAGCTTCGCATCCAGAGCTGAGAGTGGTTCGTCCAGCAGCACCACCTCCGGTTCGTTGATTAACGCCCGCGCCAAGGCCACCCGTTGCCTTTGGCCGCCGGAGAGCTGGTGTGGCATCCGCTTGGCAAAAACGTCGATCTGCATGGACACCATCATGTCCTGGCAGCGTCGCCGGCGTTCCACGGTTTTGACCCCTCGCATACGCAGGCCGAAGGCGATGTTTTCCGCGACATTCAACTGGGGAAACAGGGCATAGGATTGAAAGACCGTGTTGACATTTCGAGCATGGGGCGGCACCCCCAGCATGGAGCGCCCACTTATAAAAATGGCGCCACCGTTGAGATCTTCGAAACCAGCGATGATGCGCAGCAAGGTGGTTTTTCCACAACCAGAGGGACCGAGAAGAGTGAAAAATTCCCCTGGCTCTACCTCCAAATTCACCCTGTCCACAGCGACGGTACCATCTGCAAACACTTTGGATACGTCTTGCAAATGGACCTTTCCATGCTGCGCATCATGGATCTCGGCGGCAGGCTTGGCAAAATCCTTTCCATCACCAATCGCTTGCGCCAGGCGTGGAATTGCGTTCATATGGCTCTCCATATCGACGGCCGCATCTGTTAATAATATTAAGCAGATTTTGTGCCTGGGTGCCAACAGCCCAGGATATGCCGCGATGGAGTCAGCGTCGACCCTGGAATGCGTACCATTTTGGTGCGCCACAGTGATTTTATTGGACTAATCGCACCATTTAAGTGCACCACAGGGTAACCGTTGCGAGGTTATGACCTGGGGAACTGGATATCCCGAATCACACGCATAGGTCGTCGATTTTTCTCGACAAGGACTGGACCAGGGAGGCAAAACGCGGACGGGGCGTGAAAAGCCAGGAACGGCCCTCCACCTTGTACAACCGCCGAACCTTCGTTCTGGCCTCCATGATCGGCATCTCCTGTCCTCCTGTCTTAATACCAGGAGTAAGACCTACACCCAGGGTGGAGCAGTTTTCTACGCTGCTCAACACAATGTCCCGATCCGAGTCCCCCTGGGCGCATCCGCACCAGGATTTGACGATAGATAAGCAGCATCTCGACCCCCCGACTGGCCATGGCTATCTCACCAAAGGGCCAGAGGCTAGGTAGCCGATCCAAGGAAAGTCGAGACACCAGGGGTACGGTAGGTGGCGCCATATTGGCGATCCGTGACAACCGCCGCAAGGCTACGGCCAAGGGGACCTGGGCCAAATCCAGGGCACCGGCCAAAGAACGGCCCCCCGCAATAAGTCGCGATGGCGACGAAGTCGGAATGCCTATAGTACAAGAGTCCTCCTACCATCGCCTTCGCAAAGGTACTGCTGGGAATGATATTGCGCCGCGCACGGGGGGCAAACGGCCAATAACCGCATCCGCTGCGCCAGTCTCCAGTAATGGCCGACCGAAGCCAAACTCGCGTTAAAAAGGAGATCGTAGGGCAATCGCCAGATTTCGAAATGATCGACCATCCCTTATCGCAACAAGGACACCATTTTCATCTGCCATTTCTAAGCTCCTGTTCCAATGCGTCGAGCAACAACTGCGCATGCTCGGGTTTAAACACCAGCGGTGGCCGAATCTTAAGTATATTCGCGTGTGGCCCTATTACTCCGATAAGCACCCCTTTACTTCTAAGTCTATTGACTAAATGCAGAGCATACTCCGGATCGGGTAGATTATCCTCTCCGACTATATCGACGCCTATCGATAGGCCAGCCCCACGAACATCGCCAAAAGCCATAAACTGTTTTGCGAGTGCCTCCATGCCTTGGAATATGGCTAACCCAGAGCACCTTGCATTCTCAATCAGATTTTCCTTCTCAATCACTTCCAAAACGGCCAAGCCCACCGCAGCGGAAACGGGATTCCCACCAAACGTGTTGAAATAACTAGTATTTGCACCAAATTGCTGAAGGATCTGCGAATCAGCGGCGACTGCAGCAAGAGGATGCCCATCACCCATCGGCTTACCGAGGGTGACAATATCTGGTTTCACGCCATGCCGCTGGAAACCCCACATAAACTCACCGGAACGGCCATAACCAGGCTGCACCTCATCGGCGATCAACAGTCCACCCGCGTCGTGTATAACATCTGTCGCTTCCTGTAGAAATCCGGCCGGGTCATAAAATCCACCGTCGCTGGTAAAAAATGTGTCCACCAGTAATGCAGAAGGTTTGATACCGTGAAGACGCATATCTCCTATGGATTTGCGAATATTATCGGCGAATATACGACCAACCTGGCTGGAGTTATCTTTACAATGCATCGGAGCAGGAATAACACGCGCATGTGTATTAATTGGCATATTTTGTCGCATAGACGCCGACAGCGCTGCGGTCGCCATGGTCATTCCATGGTATGAATATGCTGTGACAATAACCCCAGTACCGCCCGTGTACTCGTTCGCAACGCGAAGGGCCAGATCATTGGCTTCGCTACCAGTACACGTAAACATCACGTGACCGATATTAGTGGGCATTGTGGACAATAATTTCTCTGCTAGATTAAGTATATTTTCGTGGAGATAACGCGTATGCGTGTTGAGCATCGAAGCCTGACGATACAATGCTTCGACAACCAGGGGATGACAATGACCAACAGATGGTACATTGTTATACGCATCGAGATAACGTTTTCCATCAGCGTCATAAAGCCAAACACCGTCCCCCTTAACGAGGTGTAAAGGATCTTGGTAAAATAATTCGTACGCCGGACCTAGCAATCTTTGCCGCCGCGCTATCATTTCCTTGGTCTTTTGGGCCAAGGCAGTAGACTTACCATGCCCTGACGAAAATGCGTTAATTTTCAGCACCGAGATTTACCTCATAAAATTGATACAATGTATTCCTAAAAAAACATAGCCCACCATATTGTGGTTAACACACAATATTTAAGTTGATTCAATGCGGTTATGGAACCACCTTCTGACAGCCGCAATGTCATAATGACAGGCAGCATATCATGCCTATCATCATGCCGCTGATTAACGCGATTGCATGCAGATTCCCCAAATATTGGCGATTTATTGCCTCGACTAAGTCGCTATGCAGTTTTGCCACATGTGTTTTCATCGAACATCGCTCACGGGCCTATAAACTAAGCATCTTATCGTCAAGATAGCGCTCACATAAGGCGGCACTCTGCGCCACCCATTCCACACCCAATTCTTGCGCCTGCTTAGTCCCGGCATGTGATCCTGCCCAAGCAAGCAATTGAATTCTGCGCTGAATAATAAAGGTTGGAATCATAGCGATGTCACGATCATCTAAATGCCCACCCACTTCATAACCCTTCAACCAGTTCTCTATCCAGTTATTGATGCACTGATGATGCTCAATAAAACTAAGAGCTGCTGCTAAATCATGCATATACCAGCCATAACCGCAATCATCGAAATCTATTACTCGGGTCGTTCCCCCTAAAATGAGCAGGTTGGTGAGGCGCAGGTCGGCGTGAATCAGCCCATAACGTTGTTCGCCTTTGCCATAACCCAGCAATTCTTCCCGAAGACGACAAAGTGCCTCGTTAATTAGCCTGGAATGCAAGCCATTAAGGCCCGCAGTGTTGCGCCAATCTCCCCAATGCCCTTGGGCACCGACCATTGTTTCATGATCCCAGACAAGCCTTTTAAACCACACTGGCTTCGCCCATCTGCGACTATGGTTATGGAGGTTGGCAGTGATAGCGCCCAATTGCTGAAACGCTGTCATGTCGACGTCAATCGACGGCATCACACCATCGATCCATTTAAATAACACTATATTACGCTTTATGTCATGGCCATTTTGCACGGATTGCACATAATGACCGTCATTACCAGCAATCGCCTGTGGAACCTCGAAGCCAGCAGATCGCAGGGCATCTAACCAAGCAAGCTCACTCTCTATATTCGTTCGATCGTGGTAATTAGTACGATGAACCCGCATAGCGAATCGGTTGCCATCCGGCGTGTCCACACGATACGTTGCATTTTCCGAGTGACATAGTTCTGTTACCATGCCATGGGCATTTTCCGGATAGCACGTTACTGCTGATTCAGCCAAGGTATAAAGTTGATCATGACGATAGAGAGTGTCGTGTAGAGCGCTCATGGTTGAAACCATTTTTTAATGCCGTTCACTATTCCAGTTGAAATAGAACCACCATGAAGAGATGCATGGATACGCAGCGACTGCACACCTATAGCCAACCAACCTCCTGAGACCGCACAAAGATAATCAGTCTCCATCATATAATCTCCCAATTTTTTCAAGCATTGACCACTGGCATGGTATTATTTATAGCTAAAGGTTACCATTAAGCACGTTACCATTAAACGATCACCTCACATATCTACGCCCCAGACAATTCCTGCCTCTACCCTAAGAGGCAGGAATTACAAATAACCCGGCACTAGAACATAAATCCAGTTTCAACGAGTCCACGAACTTGCGATGGATTAGTTCCATTAACGCCAAATACACCACCAGATTTATAGCAGGACGCCCTTATATATGATAGCTCGGCACGAGTGAAAAATCCACCATCCTGATATGTTGGAGTAATACTAACAGCCCACGCGTGAGCGCCATTTCCATAACCCAAGATGCTACCCGAGACACCTCCATCACCAATCACACCGTCTGCTGCGTAATATTCCACTCTACCGGCAATAGAATAATCCTTGCTGATTGAGTAATCAACATGAATTGACGCCCCATAGTTGTCAGAACCGCGGGTAACGCCATATTGCAAATTGGCTGGTGTATACATATATTGTATGTAAGGCTTAACTATCCACGGCCCCGAACTATATTCATAATATAACCCATATATTTCGCTATTATCCGCAGTCAAACTGGCATTTACTGAACTGTTCGTTGAATAGGATCCGTTAATGCTTCCCGTATGACCCAAGTTCCCCCCTCCATAAAAGCTTATACTATTTGAGCCATTAATCGCGTATGTCAATAACCCGTCTACCCAATTATACCTATTTGAGTAATATCCATCATTCCAAGAAACAGATAGGCTCACGGGCCCATTCTCATAATTTACTTGGACGCCTCTATTGACAACATTCTCTACATCCCAGAGTAACCCACCCTCTATCTCATTTCTCTGATAACTAAAACTACCGGTAGGGCCAATAAGAGTTGGCAACTTTCCTATTTCAATAGAAAAATTACTGGTCGGTGCAATTTTTAAATACGCTATAGGAAGCGCTCCATAACTATTAAGTGTAGAAGAAGTAGATGCAAACGGTAGCCCTATTCCTGGGAAATTATAGGCTCCAGCTTGCAGATAGAATTGGACTAACCCACTATTTTTCTTTAATATTAAAAAAGCATTAGAGATATCCATCCCGACGCTCTTTCCGCCCAACGGCCCAACATTAGCTGCAGACGGTGCGTTATCTTGCCAAAAACCAAAACCAGATAAAACACCTTGGGCTTTGATCTTCCCAAGCGGTCCTGCACTAAACGATAGCGACGATGGCATAGTCAATGGATCAGCATATGCATTACCTGCGATGAGTAGCGTGCCAGAAAATAGAACCTCTGCGAGAATGGTCCTATACTTTACATCTATTTTCATATAAATCTCCATCAATAATGAGTTTGATAGTTAAATTAAGCAAATATGATGCCACACATTGTTTCTCACGCAAATTAATTCGCACATGATATTATAACACGTTGTAATATAATAAATATTTTTAATATGGAAGAAGTTTTTTGCCAACCATAATGTGCCCCACAAGCGTAAATAATGCACCACAATAAAGCATTATTCGTTAATCATGCACCGCTATTGTGCAGAAGATGCGTTGTAGATCTACACCACCACAACGTAGCTTCACCTGGTGGGCAATAAAACCACCCCGCCGGCGGCTCCGCAAGCAGAGACGGCGCAGCTGTTTTACCTTTTTCCCCTGCACACATTCTATCAGCAGTTGCGAAGCGTGCAGCAGGAAGGTACCGTGTGGCTGAAATTGTTGGCCTCGAATTTCTATTCCATGAAAGGCGGGCAAGCTCGCACATATTCGGAAAACGCGCTACGATGGGCCTTAGCGCAAAAAGGCCGGTCTCTAGGATGCAGTGCTCAGTAACCCCCGTCTTCCTGGGGGGATGTAAGAAGAATGTGCCATGAGTTAGGCGACAAGCATTTTGCGCGGGCTTGCCAAATACATCGCAGCATATATGGCAAGGGGTGGATCACCAGGTGATCAAGATGCGCTACCTGGCTGAGGGGGTTCCCCTTATAACCTTTCTAACCCACTTCTGAAGCAAGTTCAGCAGCTTTACACCAGAGTTTGGGAGCAGGAGACTTTCTCGGTCCATCGGAAGATGGTGGCTTGCGGTAGTTGTGAGTCCTCCATCAAGATGGGCCGCCAGATCGATTGTGCTTCCGTAGGGAATGAATCTGCTCTTGAAGCAACCGCACTCCATCCTGAAGACCCCAGATTTGTATCCAGGGCGTCCGAACCGGACTCTCTCGGTTCGCTAAGATTCGGCAGATCCATGCTTCTCCTCGGGAAAACTCACGCTGCCATTCTACTGGCAGCGGGGAGCGATGAGTAGTTACGATGAATTTGCTGCATCACGCTGCAGAACCCGAACACCATTAATCCATTTTCCCCAAGCAACTTTAATCGAATTAATAAAATATTAATTATTACTTAGCCAGATATAAAAGCAATGTAACCAACAAAATAATGCTAATACTGCGCCACAAAAATAGCTGGCTTATTTCGAAATAGGGCTTGCGTGACGAGCAACTGATTGCAAATATTTTTTCTGAATGGTCAAGATCATAGGCAATTTCCAGAATATCCTGATACCGGTTTTTAGGATCTTCGTCAAGCGCTTTGCCTATAATCGGATCAAGCCATTCAGGAAGATCAGAGCGGTACTGTTTTAGCAGTTTTCTTTTGCGTAACCCGTAAGGCATTTCTCCTCCAGAGAAGATTTGGAAAAGGGTGATTCCGTAAGCAAAAACCTCTGATCGTTCGTCACCAGTCTCCCCGCGAACGAGCTCCGGCGCCATATATGACGGTGTCCCTGGTGTGAAAGGAGGTGCCGGATCAAGAACACCGGGAATGTATGCAAAACCCAAATCAAGCAACTTCAATCCTCCGCCATTTAAAAGGAGTACATTTTCTGGCTTAATATCACGATGATAGATCTTGTTGCGATTTAAAGAGTAAATGGCTTTTGCCAAGTTCGAGGCAATTTCTAAACCCTCAGCTAGGTAGATCGGCTTTCTCTTGATACGCTTTTCAAGAGTTTCTCCTTCATAGAATGGCATCACCATGTAAACCTGGCTTTGCCTTTCACGAGCCACATGAATTGCCTCTACTATCCAAGGGCTTTTTATCCTGCTTGAAATCCAACCCTCACGCACAAAAGCCCTTCGGATATTTTCGTCTCTAACTACTCGTGGTTTCGGGAATTTCATTATTAGTTTTCGCCCAGAAGAAGTGCCATCTTCTGCTAAGAAGAGACGACTATAATGTCCATCATAAATAACTGACTTTATAATATATCCATCAACAATACTGCCAATTTTCGGTAAATTTAAAATTGGCAATTCGCCGATAATGCGTTCAAGATACATCATATCAAGAGCCGGTAGCCGAACAATATCCACGACTGCGGCAGTAATGTTATCCTGCGATCCAAACTTTAGCCCTTCTTCTATCAGTGCGCGCGCAGTTGTTAATGCATCTACTTTAATTGCCATAAGTTCCTGTAAACGAGATTTTTCCAGGAAACGATAAAGTCCATCACTACATAATAGCAAACGGTCACCATCACTGATGTCTATGGGATGAAAGTCTGCGAGTAAATTCTCGTCCAAACCTGGAGCACGTGCAATAAGTTCACCGAAACCAACATTAAACACGTGGTCTTCACTGACCTGAACCAGTCGCCCGGAACGCCAGAGATAAAGCCGAACATCACCTGCAGAAACCAGATATGCTTCTCTCCCGCGCAATATTAGGGCAGCAAATGAAGCCGCCATATTTTTCAGGTAGGGATCGTTTCTCCCCAATATATACAACCAACGGTTGATGGATTCCAGCGCTTTCCCCGCAGCCAACTCCGGGCTCAATGTATCTGCAACCCCATAATATGATTCTATAAACGATCGTGCAGCGAGTTCCGCCGCAACACGCCCCCCTTGCCCCCCGCTCATACCATCGGTGACAACCAATGTGCTACCTCTGGTTGCCTGCTGTTCCCGACTACCCAACATTAGCCCAACATAATCTTCATTGTATGGCCGACGCCCTGAGACAGAAACGAAAGCGATAATCGCCTCCGGGCAATCCCTGTTATCTAATCCGATATGAATATTTTCATAGGTTTCTCTGGGAATATTTTTCACGATTATTTACGGCTCCTAGCTGTCCTGTGTGGGCAATGGAATAGAATCACGAGCTTGAGAGAATTCATCTAGGGGGTTGCTGAAAAAATTTTTCTTCAAACATTCATTCTCCCCCTTTTGAAACTCCGTTTTTAGGAGAGAGATGAGGCTCGCTCGAAAATACCCGGACCCCACAGCTATACTATAAGCCCGCTGGGGCAGGCCTGGTGCCAGTATATTTAAAGGCCATATATCATAATGCACCATTCCCGCACAGCGCGACGATCCACTCAGATTGCGGTTCCTCGCGGGATAGATGCCGCCATTAAAATGAATATCGACAGCCGGTGACACCCATCTCCTATCTACTACCCCCGACGGCCGCTGGCGAAATCCGCGCCAAACGCCTGCAACGCGCTGGCCTTGTCCGAACTCCAATCGTTGGCTGAATATTCAATAATAGACCTCTTGGTCTAGTTTCTGGCTGGGCATACAGCCCCCTCTTCAAGAATACTGATGACATCATTGCTCTCCATTACCTGACAGTAGATGTTGTTGAGGATCTCCAGTTCCTTGCCATGCAGATCATCCGTCGCGGACGCACAACCATCGTCCAGCACCACCACGTTGAAGCTTTCGTCCGCTAGACTACGAACCGTGGAGGACACGCACTGATCAGTGAAAATACCTACGACCACCACGTTTTTGATCCCCATATTATGCATGACTAAACGGAGATTAGTGCCCGTTAATGCACTATCCGTAGTTTTCGTCACAACGATCTCGTCCGGTAAAGGTTTAAGCGCATCTACGATCTGGCTGGCCGAATCGTCTTTTGGCAGCAGAATATTGTTGAACCCAGGTCTCTTCTGGCTAAGGGAGCGATCCCTACCATCATGCTTCAACGTGGCGATCCTTGCGAAGAAAACCTCCATAGCATGGCTACGAAAATAATCTAACATTCTCGATGCAGTCGGTATGACAACTTTTGCCATACGTTCACGGAATGGTGCCCACCGCATCCAATCCATCCTTTCCTCGACAGTATTCTCTATATCAGCGGTATTTGAAAAATAAATATTCTGAACATCTATCACCAGCAATGCGGTTTCTATTCGAGATAAATGAATATCTGGAATATCGACCAGACCTTGATAGTAAAATGAGCGGTATCTATCCTTCCAATTCATGTTTATGTTCCTTCATTTTGCCAACGCCATCATAGACTCTGGCAAAATCTGCCCGCCGTCCACTACCAGGGTCTGCCCGGTAATATAACCTGCTTCCCCAGTGGCGAGAAAGTAGACGGCATGGCCAATATCTTCAACGGTACCTAACCGGCCCAAAGGTACCGCTGTGGCCATCCGCTTAAGATATTCGTCACCCATAACCTTGAGGCCGGGGGTGAGTATATTCCCTGGGAGAACCGCGTTGATGGTTATACCATGCTCAGCCAGCTCTAGAGCCGCAGTACGCATAAAACCCAGCATACCTGCCTTTGAAGCACCATAATGGGACCAACCAGGATCACCCGTGATTGGCCCCGTGATCGAGGAGGTGAGAATGACGCGACCCGCTCCACTTTTTTTCAGATGGGGCAAACAAGCCTGCAAAGCAAGGAAGACCCCCTTGAGATTGACATTCATTACCATATCCCAGGATTTTTCCGTCATCTTTTCAATAGTTACCGACGGAAAAATACCAGCGTTAGCGCACAAAACATCAATTCCGCCAAAATGCTGCACTGCGGTGCTGGCTGCCTGTAACATGTCAGTCTGACTTTCTACATTTCCGCAAACGAATTCAACGGCCGCGTCAGGATATTCACTTTTGATTTTATCAACCGCTGCAGTCCCTTCACTTCTATCGCGCCCAACGAGAAAAACCCTTGCTCCATTCCGGGCAAAGACCGCGCCAATTCCAAAGCCGATGCCCTTCGTACCGCCAGTGACCAGAACGGTTTGACCACTCATTTAAGTTTCCTCAATACCACAAAATGTAGATGCCCCAACCTAAATCGCTTATTTCCGCCCAAAAACTTCGCTTTCCTGAGATTCCAAATCCTGCCCCATCTTGATCAGAACCTGAGGCGCTCTGATTTTAAGCATATAAAGCCACGCTACACCAATACCCAAGTAAGCCACGAACAGATAAGGTAGAACATTGTATGGGTAGGATGGCACTGGGTATACACTACCAAAAAATGCACCCACCATAAATATTCCGCCAAGGGACCCAAATACAATATTTCTCGCCTTCAATGCCTTGTTTTTATGTAAATATATAGGCGCTGCCAAGCTGATAAGAAAGTAGGCAAATATAAAACCAAAAGTTGCGAACGTTCCAGTAATTCCGAACGTGTTTAGCGGTCCCTCACTCAGCATGGATAAGGGAACAATGAGCGCTATTACTGAACTAATCAATATGGCAACATGCGGGGTCTGATGATTAGCATGAACCATTCCCATCGATCTATGCACGAATTGATATCTTCCCATGGAAAAAAGGAGTCTAGACGCTGCATTGAGGCTCGCGAGGACACAAGCAAAGGCACTCATCGAGGCAATCACATAAATAAATACCACCAGCTCCGACTGACCAACAACATGAAGAAGCGTATCCAAAGGGGCTGAGTCATTACCAAGTTTTGATGCATCTCCTCCAAACGCAATCACCATCGCATAAGCCACGAACATGAAAAATATACCAGCAAATATCATACTGGAAAGTATCGCCATAGGAATAGTTTTTAACGGATTCTTGGATTCCTTTCCCAGGGTTGCTGCACTTTCAAAACCGACAAATGAAAATATTCCCAAAACTATCGCCTCGGCAAATCCTTTGGTAGTTACGCCATGCAAAGTGAGTTGCGTAGTATCGACAATAAGTTGATGGTGTTTTACCAGAGCAATTACCAGCACAATAGAAATTATAGCAACAGATATGATTTCTATCGCGACACTAATGCGTGATGATAATTTTATATCTCGATAAGATAGGTAACCTACCAATGCTATTGTTACTACATATATGATATATGAGTGAACAGTTAAACCTAAAGGAGTGAGCGCATTCTGTACAAAAATTGCTTCACCGGCAAGCACGGCCATTGCTGTGCCAATATAGGCTGCCACCAGACCGAATCCGGCCAGGCCTCCACTCAATGGCCCCAGCGATCTGGAAATAAACACGAAAAATGACCCGGCAGCAGCGAAACGGCCGGCTAGCGCGGCAATGTTAAGCCCGACAAACAACAACGCAAATGAAGCCACTCCATAAACAAGCCAGCTACCCTGTCCGGCCAATGCCGCGACCGCCACAACATTTAATGCCGGGGTGAATGTGGGGGATATGTTTGCCAACGACTGGCCGATTGTTTCAATGAAACCAAGGCTAGAACCTCTTAATGTTGTAGCAGGTTTTATGACCGCACTCATCGGTAAGACCTCCCAATTGAAACTAGATAAATGGTTCGACATGATACTCGGTACATGGCTGATTATTCGCCTACATTCCATATTAAGCAATTAATGTGCCGGCCATATTAAATATAATTTCCATGGGAAACATAGGGATACTATATTTCCTTATATGAAATTTAGTCTATTATGGTGCATCGCTGATAATCATGCACTTAGATGGTGCAATTTTTCGTGAAAGGGAAAACGACGCTGGGGAAAGTTGACCCTGATTCCAGCGCGGTGGCACTCGTCGTCTGGTTACAGGAAGCCGCTGATGCGGCGCCCGCAAAACGCAGGCCTGCGCGGAAGCCGGTTTATCACTACGCACGGTAGAACACTGGATAGAGGAGCAAGGGATAGTGAAAACAGATACCCGCACAACGATAAAACAACAAGTTCCTGTTAATCAAATTATTCATTCTAAGGTTTTTTCCACCATTATCCAATTTGTTCCTGCTAGCGGTATGTGGGCCATAGTGGTTCATCAACCTACTTTGGTTTCGGCAGGCGAGTTCTTCGTCAATACGGTGTAGCAGCTGAAAGATTTTGAGATCGTGCAGGAGGTTGTGACACACTGGAGGGGTTCTTTTCTTTGCCGGAAATTGACACTCCCCCCAACAGGCGCGTTTGTTCGTAAGCGTCTGTTTGTTCAAGTCCCTTGAGGGAGACTCACCCCTCCCCCTCACGCTACGTGATCACTAGGGCATCCACAAAGCCCATCATTATCTCTGGCCGTACTCAGCCAGATTGAGGATGACCTTGTGCTTGCGGTAGACGCTGATGGAGAGTTTGAAACCGTAAGTGCTTTTACTATGTTTTTTGATCCAGATGGTCCAGGCGACATCCAGATCTTTCTGCCGCCGCTTGGCAGGGCTCCAGTCTGCAGGCATGGCACCCTGTCGGAACTGCTCGTTGTCGTCCTTGCTGAAATGTTGTTTCTGGTCGGGTACCAGGGTGGCATCAATAATTTGCCTACCCCGGACCATATAGCCGTGCTGCAGGAGTTGCCGCTCGACCGCCGTGAACAGGGCTTCGGCGCCCGCGGCACCGATCCGGTTCTCATAGGTCCAGATCGTGGTCCGGCCCGGCAGGTTGACGGCATCGAGCAGACTACAGCAGCGTTGATAGCTACGCCGATCCGGGAGTTGATACTCCATTTGCTCATCGGAAAGGTTGTAGAGATGTTTTAGCACCAGTATCCGCATCAAGGTCTCTGTCGGATACTGTGGACGGCCACCTTGCGGACTAACAGGAGGCGGTGTGATCCAATTCACTCTCGGCGGCAAGACGTAGTAAAGTCGATATGGCTACCGATCCGCACCAGGGGATCACTCAACTGGTCGATCTTTTATTGATGCAATTCCGCTGCGAGCAGATCCGTCTTGATCGCGCTCTTCCGTGGTTTCATATCCTGGCCTCATCTCCATCCGCTTGTCCCAATTTTATCACGACAAGACCTCAACAGCAGGTTTTTCGAGGTCCCTTCTATCTAGTACCTGCGCGATCCGGCGGTCCCGCCATGGCTTTCGCCCGGAGCAATCTCTTCGACGAAATGCACCTTTCCTAGCTCTCGGTGGTTGGTGAAGTGCAGGATATCTCTGCTTTGTTCTTCCCGATGTCTGGTCGAGCGTCGCACGCGCAGATAAGCGACCCTTTTGCACGTTGTGGGATGCCCGTTTGTCACCATTTTTACTCCATTCGATGAATACCAAAATTTCCCGTTTATCCGATAATGAATATTATACGGAAATGTTTGGTTTTCCTATAATATTCATTATCGGATAAACGATCATTTAATATGCCTCTTAACCTTTTTCAGCCATGAATCGGATGGGCATATGGTCCATGCAGGCATGGACCAGGCGCAACGGGAGTTCCGGCTCCCAGAATCGCCGGTTGAAGCGATAGACGAACTCGTCCAGATACTTCCCTGACACCCCATGGAACGTGCCCAGGAAGAAGGCCTTGAGGTTGCCAATGGCGATGTGCACCCAGGGCAACCACTCATCCACCTGGTCCGCTTTGGTGACGCGCCCCTCATGTTCCTAGCTCTCTCCCAGAACCCGCAGCGTCACCAGACCGTCTCGGCGGCTTGGCTATCCCGGACGCCGGTGGCGTCTTGCAAATTGGCGGACGTTGTCTGCGGATATCGATGGCGTGGCTTCCATGGCTATGAAGCCGGCCTTTTTGCCACGATTTCCCACGGCGACCAGGATCGGGGTCTTGCCCTCGGCGCCCCGACCGCTTTTACCGCCGGACCTTCGCCCACCGACGAAAGCATCATCCAGCTCCATGAGCCCATTCAGCCGATAGATGCTGCCATCTCCGGCTCTCCTACTCCCTTGCATACAATGAGTTAAAGCATGGATGCTGAGAACGGTTCAGAGGCATGTTATTTAAAGTATAAGCGATTCCTGCGCATTTTCCATCTAGTGAGGGCTTCCCATGGCAAGAATAAGAATCTTCAACACGTTGGAGGAAGAGGCATTCGACCCCCCGCTGGTGTTCAACAGCGCCGACCGTAAGCGGTTCTTCTCCTTGCCGCCAATACTCAAAGACTCGATGGTGAATCTGCACACCCCCACCAAGAAAGTCTGCTTCCTGGTGGCAGCGGGGTATTTCAAGGCGCGGCGCAAATTCTTTGACTGGCAATTTCGCCCAGGGGATATCGAGTAAGTCGCTGGTCAGATCAGCGTGAACCCGTCCGAGGTTCGCGTCGAGCCCTACGACAAGAAAATCTATCCCCCACCATCAACGAGTCATCCTGAGCTACTTTGACGGCGCCCGCTCGGCGAAGCCACGAACACCGCCACCGAGTTTCTGGCGGAGACCAGATATAGTTACATTTCCTTCTACTTCTTCCCGATTATGAGCTTAGCATGCTCCTCCAGATCCTGCTCAATCAGTTTAACCATCTGAGGTGATTTACTTTTTGCATAAATAAACCACCCAATACCAACAATAATATATGCTAAATATAAATACGGTATTACATTGTATGGAAAAGGAGGAACCGGATACACACTGCCGGTAAAGGCGGCGACCATAAATAACGCTCCTAAAACTCCGGTAAGGACAACACCAAAGGTGAGCTTTCTATTCTTAACAAGATAAACTGGCGCGCCTACGCTGACCAGAAAATAGGCCGTCATAAATCCGAACGACGCGAATGTTCCTGTTAGATCAAAAGCGTTCATCGCGTTTCCATCAAAAGAGAACCACAACACAACAGCCAAAACAAATATTGACATTACCAAAAGAGCCACGTGCGGTGTTCCGTATTTTTTATGGACCAGCCCCATAGATCTATGGACGATTTGAAACCTGGCCATAGAATAAAAAATACGAGAGGCTGCATTTATTGATGCCATAGTGCATGCAAAAGCGCTGATAGCCGCAATAAAATACATAACTGGCCCAATGTAAGGCACACCCAACTCATTTGTAATATACATTAATGGCGTATTACTGGCACCAAAAATAGTAGAATTTCCCTTAAATGCTATCATCATTACATACGCAACAAACAATCCAAATATACCAGATACTACCTCTGTAGCTATTACAACCTTATGCACGGTACTCAAAGGTTTTTTTGCTTCGCCACTTAATGTTGCACCGCTATCAAATGCAGCCAGAGAGAATATGGCGATGAAAACACCCTCAGCCATACCTTTGAAAGATGTCCCACGGAGTGATAACTGGTCCATATCAATAATCTTGTAAGTTCCGCTGACCAGAATCGCACACAAAAGAACGAAAACAATGGTGATTGTAGTAAATTCTATAATTATACTCACCTTTGATGAAACACTGATATCCCTATACGTTAAATAAACAATTAATACTATACTTAACAAATAGATTAAGCTAGATGATACACCAAATCCAAAATACTGTGTGGCAGCATCGATAAACATGTACTCACCTGCAAGAACGGCAATTGCTGTGCTGATATATGCCGCGGCAAGCCCCCATCCGGCAATAACCCCAGCAGCAGAACCTAACCCCTTTGAAATATATAGGAATAATGATCCTGTGCCAGATATACGTTTAGCGAATATACCGATATTCATGGCCACCAGCGTAAGACCAAGAGAAGCAAGGCCAAAAACTAACCATGTACCATTCCCAGCCAACGCAACTACTGCAGCCACGTTAAGTGCCGGCATGAATGTAGGGGAAAGATTTGCTAGGGATTGCCCGAATAATTCCCAAAATCCAAGATTAGCATTTTTTAATTCCATACCTTTATTCGTGCTCGCTGCATCCACTTGAATCGACATAATATGACCCCCAAAGTAAAGTACCGCCACAGATTAAACCTAAGATACTTCTATTCAATCCCACATTGTAACTAATGACGCATCAAGACCCATTCAAGTTACTATATCTCTTTGCTTTTTATTATTTTCCTTATGCTGCCGATAACGGTAAATATTACGAAGCAACAATCTTTCATTAGAGTAACCTATATCACATATGCGCCCAATCAACTGAACTGACCATCAGAAGCTCTCCCAACGGATTTACCACTACGATCCAGAATAAACCAATCCTGATTATTGGGCTATTGGTTGAGACGTCTCTCAGACCATACAATAATATCATTACGATATTTTGCGAATCCTTTATACTCAGAGATCTTGTCATTTAACGAGCGCATAATTGAATAAAAATTTGATAACCACTCATGATTGCTAGCTAAATCATTCAAACTGAGCAGGTAAGTCCTTGTTGTTAACATCAAAGAATTACTTCTTGGTAAACGTGTGAATGTCTGCAACTCGACGCGAAGGAACACAATTTCACCGGCATTGTCACATGTAACAAATGATCTATTTATTCCCCATTGATGATATTGTTCCGTAGATGTGTCAAGCATTGGAAATATTGTAAGGGTCCAATTTAGGCGTTGCAGAGGCTCCTCTATGCGAAGATTTAAAAGAACACTCAATACGCGATCGTAAACACCCATCTCATGGGCTAGCGGCACTGGACCATGAATTTCGTGAAAAGACATACCAAAATCAAACTGTGCAGAAAAATCAGCTGCAAAAGTTATCATTCCAGCATCTAAATATAAGTTATTATCACGTTGGTCAAGAATAAAGAAATCACCTTGACATTGCCTTGTAATATATTCTAACGGCCCCATAGTGAGTGTAGCACAATCACCGAATTTAAACTTATTTGAAATATTTAGAAGGTTATTTCTCCAAATCCACTCTGGGCCACACGTTTCAAGGCTAAAATATCCAGGATAATCACGAGATAAATTAATCATGATATATTCGAGAGCATCCCATTGTGCAGTTTCCATATGAGATAAAGCACCATATCTTGAACGATCCTGTTCCAGAATACGCCTGCGCTCGTAGACTTCTGATATATAATGCTCATCAACATCTATAAGATGCTCATATGGGGAACCAATCGGGCCTTTTATGTAGGGTTTGACATCCACGTAATACATATATTCGTTACTCTTAAATGGAAACGGAAAGCGCGCAATCGCTTCATCGCTATTCTTGAATGTAAATGGACATGCATAGCTTTCCAGTTTCATCTTTATCATGTTTTATGCTCCACTATATCCGCAGTAATAATCATAAATCCAAGATAATCTTATCGTGCCCACGCGAAACACATGGCAAGATAAGATTTCCTTCTTTTTTTTCATCATCACTCAAGTAACAATCTCGGTGCTCGATATCTCCAGATATTACTCTTGTAGCACATAGTCCACATGCTCCAGATCTACACCCATATGGAATGTCCACGCCTAGATTCTCTAATGCTTCTAAAAGAGTAAGGTCTTTAGGCACATTTCCAGACATATTCGAGTTTTTTAATTCAAAGATGAAAGGATTTCCACTTTGCCCAGAATCAAATAATTCATAGTGCAGATGAGATCTAGGCCAATTTAAATATTCTGCGACGCTTATGACGTTCTCGATAAGCGATTTAGGACCGCAAACATAAGCATGAGCACCAACTGGTTGGTCTTTCAATATATCTTCTACCCTCACTCGCTTTCCATCGTTCGAGCAATAATAATAATATTTTTTTACAATATCTATCAATTGGTTATGAAATACAGTCTTATTCATGCACTTAAACGCATAATGCATCTCAAAATCAAGTTGATAACGCATTAAATATTTTATATATGTTACAAATGGGGTAACACCGATTCCTCCAGCGATTAATATATGTTTTCGTGCTAATTTATTGATAGGAAAATTATTCCTGGGGTATGTGATCTCTAAAACAGATCCTGTCTGAATTAGATTGTGCATAAATGATGATCCACCATGCGAATCATCTCTTCTAAGTACTGCTATTTCATAAGCCTCGGTATCCCACGGGTCATTAATTAATGAGTAGGCGTTATAATGGGTATATCCATATAAATTTAGCTTTACAAGAATATTACTACCAGGAGAAAATCCAGGTAAAGCAGCCAGATCTTGGGCAATAAACCTAAATATCTTAACATTATCAACTGGTTGTTTAATTCCTGCAACACAAACAGTTATCGTTTTCATGCTTACTCCTGGATAATAATTAAGCTTTTATGCTCCTTGATATCTTAGTCATCTACTCGCACCCCTAGATAAGCACCCATTCGTCGCGAAAAATGATTACGCACGAACAATGAGGTCCCGCACCTGTTGCATTGTATTATGCTAGAATTATCGGCAATATTGATTGTACTGCAATGCGCGCAGTATACATTTCTTTTGGAACCACACTTATTTAAAATAATGTTGCCATCTGTAATTCCTACTTTTTTTGCTAGTTTCACCATAGACCAAATAAATATCTCATCGCCAGAGAAATAAACCACCGTTCCCATGCTCGATTTATTTAGCGTATCCAGCATTGCATGGGTTATCCCGCACTGTGGTTTATGCGTAATTACCTGGAATCTTTCATCAGTACGTAGACCATCTAACACCATGATATCATCGCTATCTATTTCAAGATGGACAATAAGCGATGTCAATGGCGGTAATTTTTTTGTAAACTCCATTAACGAAGTAATATTATTGCAATTGCTTGCTATTATATGCTGGTTAGCCGCTTCAGTCGGGACTAATTCGGTGTAAAGAGGTGTGCTACGCCTTAAAAACATGTTGGCTCCTATTTACTATTCACTTGACCACCATAAGGCATCGCATTACTTTTCCAGGATACCATTAACTCTCACGAGCGATTCCGGGCTAGATCGGCAGGGATCAATGAGCCGAACACGATCTAGCCATTAGTTAACAATCTTATAACCACATACCTACGTCTTCTTACGAGACTTAGACATATGAACAATAATGCTCTATAATTCACACAGAACTTATCATTTCTCGCAGGGCGCAATAAAATATTGTGGCACATGAGGCAGAAGAAAATGTTATTTCACTTCCACTTGAAAAATAAAAAATATCGCCTGGTATCCCTTTCCTAGATTGCCCACTTTCGTCAGTGACTATTACTTCCCCTTCCACCACCAACTTCATTTCGTCAAAGCCATATTTATAAGTTAATGGGTCACCCTTCTCCATTCGAAAAAATCCGCATGTCAAAGGCGTTGACTTATCATTTGAGCCGAGAAAATCCTTCATGAAACCATTATCGTTCGGCAATCCCATCGATTGTAGAGTTGCCCGCTGAGCACCAGATATATACTCCATTGTCATTGCTACATTCTCCTATGTGTGAACTTATCGCCATGCAAGAACATGCATGATGTATGCCAACGTGCATGGAGCAGCAATACATTTATAAACATACAGTTAAAAAAAGTTACCAATATGAAACATGCTCCATCCTGGTGCGGATTGTGCTTGATGCACATAAATGGTGCGTCACCAACATGATTTTATAATTTTTTACGTTCTGCAGCATGCACCGTATTTTCAATCAACATCGTCACCGTCATTGGACCAACCCCACCTGGTACTGGGGTGATCCAGGATGCTTTTTTCCTTACTCCATCAAAATCGACATCTCCTACAATGCTACCATCTGGCATCCGGTTGATACCTACGTCGATGACCACTACGCCGCGCTTCACCATCTGCGGCACTATCAGTTTTGGTTGACCAGCGGCAACGATCAGGATATCGGCTAGAATCGTGTGCTGCGCCAAGTCACGTGTTTTGATATGGCAGATCGTTATAGTTGCCTCTTTTTGTAGCAGCATAAGTGCCATTGGTTTTCCCACTATATTGCTGGCTCCAACCACTACGACGTTCTTCCCGGACACGTCTATCCCTGCCGTTTCCAGCAGTAGCTGTACACCATAAGGGGTACACGGTGGGAAAATACTATTACCCACAACCAGACCCCCTATATTGTAGAGATGAAAGCCATCTACATCTTTATCTATGGAAATACTTTCTAATATTCGCCGCATGTTGATATGCGATGGAAGTGGAGTTTGTACTAAAATGCCGTGGATTTCAGGGTCCGCATTCAGTGCGGCGATAGTGGATAGCACGCTCTTCTCTGTTGTGTTGGGCGGCAGGGCATGCCTAAAGGATTTGACGCCACACTCCTCGCATGCCCTGACCTTGTTATTTACATAAACCTTTGAAGCCGGATCGTCTCCCAGTAACACCACCGCCAATCCCGGCTGAATGCCGCCTTCCAGCAAAATTGCAGCGCGTTCGCGGAGCTTCTGGCGCAGGCTTTTGGAGAGCCACTTGCCGTCCAATATTTTCGCTGTCATTGATGACCTTCCATAAGTCGATAATTGATCATTCAGATCCCGCGCTAACCAGAGTACTGAGAGATGGGGCGGGCCCCAGCCATCACGGTCATTCATAAGCCCTGTCATCGGCCAATTCACAGGGCGTTCATTGCCCCCGGTATCCAGTTCGTACCCGCCAGGGGTATGTGGGCCATGGCGGCTGCTTCGATAGTGAGCGCCACCAGGTCCTCACGCTCCAAATGATGCACATTTTGCTTGCCGCAGGCACGGGCAATGGTGGTAAGTTCCATATTGAGGGTTTTTAAGTAGTTTTTTACACGCCGGGCACCCACTTCTGGTTGTAGTCGCTGCTCCAGAACAGCGTCCTGGGTGGTGATGCCTACCGGACATTGCCCGGTATGACAGTGATGGCAGAAGCCTGGTGCAGCGCCGATGGTTTCGTAGCCCTCTACGGCGGAGATATGTTCTCCATCGTGTATCCAGCTTTCACTATTGCAACCCAGGGCTACCAGCACCCCTTGACCAATGGATACCGCATCCGCGCCCATCGCCAATGCTTTGGCGACGTCTGCTCCCGTGCGGATGCCTCCGGAGACGATGAGCTGCACGGTTCCCTTCATGTTCATGTCTTCCAGAGCATCCACCGCCTGTCTCAGGGCCGCCAAAGTAGGAATGCCCACATGTTCGATAAAGCAGGTCTGAGTGGCTGCGGTACCTCCCTGCATGCCATCAACGACGACCACATCGGCACCGGAGTGGATAGCCAATTTCACGTCGTTGAAGGTGCGGGTCGCCCCTACCTTCACGTAAATGGGTTTTTCCCAGTCGGTAATCTCGCGCAACTCACGAATCTTGATGGCAAGATCGTCCGGGCCCGTCCAGTCAGGATGGCGGCAGGCCGAGCGCTGGTCCACGCCCTCGGGCAGCGTCCGCATTTTGGCTACCCTGGGGTTCACTTTTTGACCAAGCAGCATCCCGCCACCCCCAGGCTTCGCCCCTTGGCCGATCACCACCTCGATGGCATTGGCCTTACGCAGGTCATCTGGATTGAAGCCATACCGGGATGGTAGGCATTGGTATACTAAAATTTTGGAGGATGCGCGTTCCTCCAACGTCATCCCTCCGTCGCCAGTGGTAGTGGAGGTTCCCATCTCCGTAGCCGCACGGCCGAGGGCATCCTTCACATGAGCCGACAACGCCCCAAAACTCATCCCGGCAATGGTGATGGGGATCTCCAGCGCGATGGGTTTTTTGGCGAAGCGGGTGCCGAGCATGGTTTTGGTGGTGCATTTTTCGCGGTAACCTTCCAATGGGTAGCGGGACATGGACGCGCCCAGGAAGACGAGATCGTCAAAGTGGGGGAGCCTACGCTTGGCCCCCAATCCGCGAATTTCGTATAAGCCGTGGGCAGCTGCGCGCTGGATATAATCAATAATGCTGCGATCGTAACCCCATGACTCCTCGTGGGAGAGCTTTTTCGTCGGTCTGAGCTTGTTGTCCATGGCTAATTCCTTAATATTCCTGATCGGCGTCGACATTCCAGTGGTAGAGCGCGCGCGCCGAGGCAATGCGCTTGAATTCCTCGGGCTTATGGATGCTGAAAGTGGGGCCGCCCTGTACCAAGAGTTCGCCAATTGCGGCAAGATCGGTATCGGTCATGGCCTCTTCACGGGCATCCGCTCCCAGAGACTTGATGCGGCCTTTGACATAAATCACCGCTTCATAAAGAGAGTCACCCAGGGCATCCCCGGCATCGCCGCAGATCACCATACGGCCCGCTTGCGCCATGAAGGCGGAGAAGCTACCTACCGAACCGCCGACCACGATGTCGCCGCCCTTCAGGGAGATGCCACAGCGCAGGCCGGCGTCGCCGTCGATCACTAACAGGCCACCATGAGCGGAGGCCCCTGCGCCATTGGAAGCGAAACCCTGCACATGGACGCGACCGCTCATCATGTTTTCCGCTACGCCGGTCCCGACGCTCCCCATGATCGTCACCGATGCCAATTGGTTCATCCCCGCTGCGTAGTAGCCCGCATGGCCAGCGATCTCCACTTCCACCGGCAGATTTAATCCTACGGCAATATTGTGCGCCCCATTCGGGTTACTAATGGTGACTTTCCTCACTCCTTTGCTGGCCGATTTCTGGTGGAGGAAAGTATTTACCTCCGTCAAGGAGGTGGTAGCAAGATCAAAATTCAGGCATTCCATACGTACATCTCCTCTGGGACAGGCTCGAAGATCCGGGCATGTTGAATATCTGGGAGGTGGGCCAGCGATCGGAACTCAGAGGCAATGGCGACATAGTCGTCAGTCTCCGCGACGATGGCCGGCTTGCAGGCAAAAGGGTCGCGGATCAGTGCCAGTTGGTTTGCGGTTCCTATCAGAAAGGTAAAAAATCCATCGAGCTCCTCGAAGCTTTTTTGCAGCGCCATCTCCAGACTGTCACCCTCACGCAGACGCCACTCGAGGAATCGGCAAGCGGCCTCGGTGTCATTATCCGTCTCAAAGTGAATGCCATGGGGCTCCAGCATCCGACGAATACCATAGGGATTGGAAAGCGATCCGTTATGCACCAGACAGAAATCTTCACCGGCGGTAAAGGGATGGGCGCGATCAGGGGTTACCGCCGATTCCGTGGCCATGCGCGTATGGCCCACCAGGTGACTCCCCTTCAGGTTGCCAAAGTGATAATGTTCCGCTACCTCGGCGGGGGTACCGACATCCTTGTAGAGATCAATACTCCGCCCAGTGGACAGGATGTGCAGCTTGGGGTGCCGCTCCTTGAGCCAGTGCTTTACCGGCTCCGGGGGGCCTGCTACCGTGATTACGGCATGGTTATTCCGCGCCTCCAGAGTGGCCTCAATACCGAGGTGCTCGCGAATTCCATGCGTCAGCCCGGCCCAGTTGAAGTCCGCCCCATCTGGCGTAGATCCGGAATAGAGGCTGATTTTACGCAGACAATCTGGCAGCAAGTCCGTAAAAACGGCGAGCCCGGCAGAATCTGGGCCACGCTCCGTCATGCCAATGAGCATGGGTACCATCCACGCGCCTAAATGCTCCCGCAAATTCGGTTTTTTGACCAATAATCCAACAATCCCACACATGGTAGGTCTCCCTCAATCGTGCTATTCCGCGCCGTGATGTGGAAAAGCGGTTTATCAAAAAAATTCCAGGTAACTGGACATCTCCCAATCGGAAACATGACGCATGTACTCCACCCATTCCATGTGCTTGAGGCGCAGGAACTCATCGACCACCGGGCCGAGTGCGGCTAGCAGGGTTTCATCGGCTTCCAGGGCCAGCAATGCCTCATGCAGGTTCTGCGGCAATATGCCAATACCTTCCTTTTTCAGGTCTGCCATCGAAAGTTCATAGAGGTTTACATTGCGGGGAGCGCCGGGATCCATGCCGCGGTCAATGCCATCCAGGCCCGCAGCAATTACCGCTGCAGTGGCGAGGTAAGGGTTACAGGCGCCATCCGGCAGGCGCAACTCCAGCCTTCCCCCCGGGATGCGGACCATGGAGGAGCGATTATTGTCGCCATAGCTGATATAAGCAGGGGCCCAGGTGGCGCCCGTGAGCGAGCGTCCGACGACAAGCCGCTTGTACGAATTGACGGTGGGGGCACAGAGGGCCGCCAATGCCGGGGCATGGGCCAAAATACCGGCTAGGAATTGGTAGGCCAATGGGGACAGCCGCAATCCCTGCGGGTCGCATTGATCCTCAAAGAGGTTTTTTTCGCCATCCCCCAGCGACATGTGGATGTGCATGCCGTTACCCGGCCGGTTAGCAAAGGGTTTGGGCATAAAAGAACAAATCAGGCCCATTTCATGCGCTATTTCGGCAGCCGCCATCTTAAAAAAAATGAACTGGTCGCAGGAGGCCAAACAATCCATAAAGGTGTAGTTGACCTCGAACTGGCCGTTGGCGTCTTCATGGTCGATCTGATACACATCAATACCAGTAGTGATCATGCTGTCCACGAGTTGCTCCAGAAAAGCGCGGGATCTGGACAGCCCTTTATAGTCATAACAGGGCTTGGGTAGGGCATCGCTCGGGTCGCAAGGGGCGATCTTGCCCGCAACATCTCGACGCAGCAGGGAGAACTCGGGTTCCAGGCCGGTATAGAAGATCAGACCCCGCTCACTCACACGGCTGATCTGTTTCTTGAGGGTGACTCTGGCATCGCATGCCCAGGGTTTACCCTCCACATGACCATCACAGACGATGCGAGCATATCCGGGCTGCCAAGGCACCAGAGACAGGGTGGACAAATCCCCTACGGCCATGAAATCGGGTCCGTGAGGATCTATGCCCAAGCCCCACACCGCGAATCCCGCAAAGCCGGCGCCATTGGTGAGAATGGTCTCGAAGTGCTTCACCGGAACAGCCTTGGTTTTGGCGGTTCCGTGGACATCGACGAACTGGGCCAACACATATTTTATCTGGTTATCGGCCAGGAAATTTTTGGCTGTTTCAATATTCATCGAGTTTCTCCGTGCTTAGGGTTGCGATTCATGAGCCAGTGCCTGGGCACCGGGTATTTCTGCCAGGACACGGCCTCCGCCCAATTCTTTTGCGATGCCCAGCAGGGTTTTCCACAGATAGGGCCCATAGGTGCAGTCGGCCCACAGCAGGAAGCGGGGTACACCCTGGATCTGCTCGGGAATCACGACCACACCCACGCCTACCATCGACGTCAGGACTACCGGATGGGCAGCGGGGCCCATGGCCGCAAAATTTACACTGCAGGTTTGCGCAAACAGATTGCGTACTGCTTGCCCGCCCAGCGCTAAAGCGAGGTCCTGGCGCAGAACGGGGTATACCCCGTCTGCGCGGGGACTGGATTTCAGCCTCGAAACGATCGTTTCTGACCCCTCTATCAAAAATTCTGAGCGGCCAAGACGGGCTATCCGGCCGTTGTGGATTTCGACCCAACTATTGGCCGGTGCCGGAACTGGTAACCCCTGGGCAGCGAGCCATTCGCCCGCACTCGGTCCCTTGCAGCCGAATCGGGGCGTAAGAGAACGATCCACCATCCACAGGGTAGCCGTTCCTTGCTGATCCTGGACAAGCTGGTCGGGAGTTTTCCAGCCCGCCAGAGGGCTTTGGCGCAGCATAGTAGTCATGCCTCCTCCTTTTGCTGGCGCTGCTCGGGGTCATAAAACGGGGTAGGCGTAACGCGCGCCACGACCAGACTGCCATCCGTGATGCGGATTTCGAAGGTCTGATCGGGCTTGGCCAGTTCCGGGGTGACCATAGCTAGGCCAATATAGGCGCAAAGGATATGGCTCCAGCCGATACTGGTAATCCGGCCGGAAATGGCCCCGTCATGGATGACGAGATGGCATTCCTGTGGGGCAGGACCGCCATGCGCCTGATCCAGTCGAAAGCCGACCAGTCGTTGCCGCTGCGGCTGCTTGTCGACGATCTGCAGACTCCGTTGACCGATAAAGAAGGGCTTATCCATCTTGACCGCCCATCCCAAACCCGCTTCAAAGGGAGTGGTCAATCCATCGGTGTCTTGGCCAATAATCACATGCCCCTTTTCCAGACGGAGCAATCGCTGCGCCTCGACACCAAAAGGCCGAATGCCGAAGGGAGATCCGGCCGCCACCAGCGCATCCCAAAGTGCCACGCCATCTTCGGCCGGGACGTGAATCTCATAGCCCCATTCCCCAACAAAGCCAACCCGCATCAGACGGGCAGGAATGCCCGCCACCTTGCCCTCACGAATAGCGAGATAGGGGAATGCAGCAGCAGAAAGATCGAGGGTGGTCACGCGCGCCAGAACCTTACGTGACTGAGGTCCGGCGAGATTGATGGCGGCAAAGGCACCGGTATGGTTGATAATGCCGCAGGCCATCTGCCACTGGGTGTTCAGGCGGGATAATTCCCGATAAATGGCGGTGGCACCCGAAGTGGTCGTGGTAAAATAAAAATGGTCCTCGGCCAGACGTGCCACAACCCCGTCATCGACCACCACGCCCGTCTCGTCGCACATGACCGCATAGCGGGTCATACCGATCTTCAAGTTGGCATAGCGCGAGACATACACACGTTCCAGGAATTCTGCGGCCTGAGGCCCGATGATCTCCAATTTCCCCAAAGTGCCGACATCGATGATACCGACACCATGTCGCACCATATCGACTTCTTCCCGGATGCATTCGAGACGATCCTTGTGTTGGCGAGCGTAGTACTCCGGCCGTTGCCAATCGCCGGCGCTCATAAAATACGCACCCATTGCGGCATGACGAAGATGCATGGGTGTCCGCCGCACTGGATGAAAACCACGTCCCGCTAGCAAAGCCATAGGTACCGGATGAAAAAAGGGCCGGGCAGTCGTCGTCCCCACTTCGCGCGGATGTTTGTCGACCAGTCGCGCCAAAATGCGTAGCGCATTCATATTGGAATGCTTGCCTTGGCTCGGACCCATCCCATTGGTGGTAAAGCGCTTAAGCAGTTCGATATTATCAAAGCCCTCCTGCACGGCATTCTCAAAGTCCTTGAGCTGCAGGTCCTCGTCGAAATCCACAAAATTCTTGCCCTGAGGATGCGCAACGATAGGCCATGGGAAACTGGAAGATTCCAATTCTACAGGGACGCTCACCGACCGCTTTTCCCCAAAACCGACATGAGCAGCGGCCGCACTGCCTGCTCGCTCGCCATCCAGTAGACGAGCTTTGAAATCGTAGACACCATTCACGCGACCGCACGCGAACACGCCAGGAGGTAACGCATCCGGGACGAACTGTTCAACCAAATCGTCGTATCGCATGTGTGTTCCGGCCTGATAGAGGAGGTTCGCGGCGGGTGCCCAGCCGACACTCATGACTATGCCATCGCAGGGGATATCCCTTGCCGTCGCAGCATCTGCCACTCCATTGGCAAAAGCGGCGATTCTGGCACCTGCCACCCCACTGCAGCCAGGGGTCGGAAGTGCCTCGACAATGCAGGTGCCAGTATGCATTTCCACACCTTTGGCCGCCAATTCGACCTCTGCGTCGCACGGCTGATGATGGGCACGCAAATCCACAATGGCCGCTACCATAACCCCATGGACAATAAGGTCCAGGGCCACGCGATAACCATCTGCATTGGCGCAGAGTACGACGGCCCGCTGCATAGGCCGCACCGCGTACCGGTAAATCAGCCGTTGCGCCGCAGAGCCCAGTACCACGCCCGGGAGATCGTTATTGCGAAACACGGCAGGCTGCTCAAATGAACCGGCTGCGATGACCACAGCTTCGGCACGCAGCTTAGTCATTTTTTTGTCATCGACTAGGGCTATCCAGTGATCGGTATAATAACCTGCGGCGTAAATGCCGGTGAGTAGGCGAATACGGGGGTGAGCTATTACTCGTACCAGTAGAGCCTCCGTCGCTTCCCGCTTCGCCAATTCGCCGCCGATCTGGTAGCCGCCGCTCCCTCCGGCTTGCGCATTCTCATCGACGATAACCACGTCAGCACCCTGGTCCGCCGCAGCCAGCGCGGCGGCCAAGCCGGAAGGACCCGCGCCCACGATCAGCACCGCACAGAAAGCGTAATCCTTAGGAGTAAGCAAACGCGGTGTCGATAAATTCACTTTGCCCAGGCCGGCAAGCGTGCGGAATACACGCTCCCAACGGGGAAAAAGACGTTTACCATGAAATGCTTTGTAATAGAAACCAACGGGCAGAAATCGCGATAAATGATTCAACACCTTGGCCGGATCTTTGTTGAGCCCACCGAAGGTATTCACCGCACTGAGTTGCATCCCCATTTCCAACAAGGTGACGTCAGCCCGAACATTGAGTTTTTGTCCCCACTGCATCATGCCATTTACGTCATGGTTGGCGAGGGAGAAGATTCCCCGGGGGCGGTGGTACTTGAAGCTGCGACCCAGCACCCTTTGACCAGAGGCCCAGAGTGCGCTGCTGATCGTGTCTCCGGCGAAACCTTGGAAATGCTTCCCCTCGAATTCAAATTCGATGGAATGCGCGCGGTCAATCCACTCGCCAGGAAGCCGCGGCAGGCGATGATTGTTCGACATCATTCCTCCTCCCCATATAAATAGGTGCGCACAATCTGGTCTTTTTCGGTATCGCGTTCGATAATGAACCAGGTGTTGCTTGGGGTATGGCACCACCACTCGCGCTTTACACCTGGAGCCCCATTGCAGTTGAAGACGTAATCAGCCCACTCATCATCAGAACTGGCCACCGGGTCCGGCATGACGCGCATCTGTCCCCAGTAAAAGAATTCCGATACCGGGCGTGGACCATTGATGGGACAGTTTATGATTTTCATAAGGAATCCTCCCTAGCCCCGATCAATGGCCGACCGAAGCGGCGCCCTTTTCGCCGGTGAGTGCGTAATTGCGAAAGCGATCGAGAGAAAAGCCGGTAATCAATGGATGAGGGGTATCGGTGACCATTGTATGCGCCATGGTTTTTCCTGACACAGGCGTCGCCTTGAAACCCCATGTCCCCCAACCTGCATCCAGGTAAAAGCCTTCTATAGGAGTCTTGCCCATAATGGGTGCAAAATCGGGCGTCATGTCCGCCATCCCCGCCCATTGACGAACAATCTTTACATGGGAGAGGAAAGGGAACAGTTCCAACATATGGGCAGCGAGCCCCTCCGTGAAATCCAGGGTGGACCGCGTAGAATGCAGCTCATAAGGATCCAGGGACGCGCCCAACACCAGCTCTCCCCGAGCAGACTGACTGATATAAACATGCAAGCTCCCGGAAACCAGAATCGGATCGAGCCATGGCTTCATCGGTTCACTCACCATCGCCTGCAGGGGGTGAATATAAATAGGGCTACGTACTCCAATCATGTCCAGGATGCGTGGCGTTGATCCCGCTACGGCACAGAGGACCTTGCTGGTGGCGATGAACCCCCGCGAGGTACGCACGCCGCTCACCCTCCCCGCCGTTACCTCTATGCCCAGCACCTCGGTCTGTTGATGGATTTGCACTCCCCGTTGATCCGCTCCACGGCCGTACCCCCAGGCCACTGCATCGTGCCGGGCGATGGCACCGGGAGCATGATAAAGAGCCCCAATGATGGGCGCATGACCACCGCAGGACATATCCATCATGGGTATCTCGCGGCGCAACTCTTCCGGTCCCACCACTTCCGATTCTACCCCACAATGCTTATTGACTTCCGCCCGCCAGCGCATGGTGCGTAATGCTGCATCGGTATGCGCCAGGGTATAGTGACCGCGCGTTGCATAGAACAAGTTCAAATCAAAATCCTGAGACAGATCCTGCCAAAGTTTTACAGAGGTATCGTAAAACTGCACGCCTTCTGGTGTAATATAATTGGATCGAATAATGGTGGTGTTCCGCCCTGTGTTACCTCCGCCAATATAGCCCTTTTCCAGCACACAAACGTTGGTCATCCCATGATCACGCGCCAGATAATAGGCAGCAGCCAAACCATGCCCACCGGCACCAATAATCACCGCATCATAAACCTTTTTTAACCCATCATGATGAGTAAACATTTGTGGTTCTGGGTGTTTCCCGGATGTAACAAAACGTAAGAGACGCCAAGGCATCGTGACTCTCCTCGCAAGTAATTAGCGGAATATGATGGTTTTATTGCCATGCAGCAGGACACGGTCTTCCAGATGATAACGGAGACCACGCGCCAGCACCGTTTTTTCGACATCTTTTCCAGAACGAATCAATGCATCCGGCGTATCGGAGTGATCCACACGGACCACGTCCTGCTCAATAATGGGCCCCTGATCCAGATCAGGTGTGACATAGTGGCAAGTGGCGCCAATCAATTTCACGCCACGCCCGTAGGCTTGATGATAGGGTTTTGCGCCGACAAAGCTGGGCAGAAAGCTATGGTGAATATTGATGATCCTGCCGGGATAGCGTACACATACCTCGTGAGTAAGAATCTGCATGTAACGTGCCAGCACCATGACATCGCCTCGAACTTCTTCAAACAAGTCCACTATCTTGGTATAGGCTGACGTTTTTCCCTGATGGGTGACCGGTATATGGTGAAAAGCAATGCCATGCCATTCCACGAACGATCTGAACGTATCGTGATTGGAAATGACACAAGGAATGTCGATATCCATTTCCTTTGCCTGCCAACGCCCCAATAGATCATAAAGACAATGGCCTGATTTCGAAACCAGGATCACGACTCGTTTCTTGCGCGTAGTATCCGCGATGTGCCAGTCCATACCAAATTCGGTGGCAATCCTGGAGAACTTTTCCCGAAAAGATTCGATACCGAAAGGCAGGGAATCCACAAGAATTTGCTGCCGCATGAAGAACCTCTGAGCATCGGGATCCGCATGATGGCTTGCCTCCGTGATCCAACCCCCGTGGGCGGCAATGAATGTACTAATAGCGGCGACGATGCCAACCCGGTCGGGGCAGGAGAGAGTGAGTGTGTAGTAGTCGGCAATGGGCATGGCACTCCTACTCGACAGTGCGTTTTAAAAGGACTTACGATAGGTCTATGATATCCGCAGGTTCACCTTTGGTCAACTATATTTCATATTAAGAAACATCAGCCGCCAGGAATTCTCTGTATCTCATTGTTTATAAAGGATTATAATGATTGAACCTGACTTGAGCGGTGGCTTGGAGCGTTATATTGGCACTACCGTCCGCGGGCTTCGGCTCAAACAGGAACTGACCATTGCCGATGTGTCAGAGCTCACAGGCATCAGTCGCGGCATGCTCTCGAAAATTGAGAACGCGCAAACCGCGACCAGCCTGGATACCCTCTCCCGCTTGGCGCGCGCCCTCGGGGTCTCTCTCACCACCTTATTTCGCAACTATGATGTTCCAGACGGCGGCGCCCAGATGGTGAAGCGCGGCGAGGGCATGGAGGTCGTGCGTCGTGGGACCAAGCGGGGACACACCTACCATCTGCTGGCTTATGATCAGGGGCCGACCAAGCTTTTCGAGCCATTTCTGATCACCATGACCGATGAATCAGAAGTGTTTCCCACATTTGAGCATCCTGGCACCGAATTTATTTACATGCTGGAAGGAAAAATTGAATATCGGCATGGTCAGAATACTTATATCCTGGGACCCGGAGACTCCCTGACTTTCCGCGGAGACGTGCCGCATGGCCCGGAGAAACTGATCAAATGCCCGATCCACTTTCTTTCTATAATTATTTATCCTACCCCTGATAAATAACGCTCCATGCCCATCAAATTAGACGCCGCTACTACCACAATGGTAGATATATTTATAACAGAACAAGGAAATGTGCTACTTCGCTGGTCAATACTTAGACAGTTAGCGTCGCCGCGCTACAGCGTTCCGTATGCCTCGGGCCGCCAGCGTGTCATGCACCTGAGGATAGTCATAGCCCCGGTCAGCGAGGATCACCGACTCCTCTCCAGTAAGGAGCCCATCCAGCATCTGATGATCCGGTACCTTGGCCGCCGTGAAGTCCACCGCCTGGACGATGCCCTGGAGATCCGTTGCCACCTGAGCCTTCATCCCGAAATACCATTGATTCCCTTTCTTCGTGGAGCTCATCTCCGGATCCCGCTTGCGGTCTCGGTTCTTGGGACCCTGCAGGCGATGCGCATCCGCGCAGTGAGTGCGGTGCGCAAGGGCCAACCGGTGGAGCAGGTCGCGGAAGTCTTTGGTCTCAATAAAAGAACGGTCTTCCGTTGGGTGGCCCTGTTTCTCACCGGTGGGCAGAAAGCCCTGCAGGCCAAGCCCATTCCCGGGCGTCCGCCCAAACTGAACGCGCAACAACTGGCCTGGCTGGCACAGGCCCTGCGCAAGCATCCAGAACAATACGAATTTCCTTTCGCCTTGTGGACACTGGCCATGGTGCGGGACCTGATCGCCCGCCGCTTCGCGCAAGAGGTGTCCTTATGTCTTGGAACCAGTCCCTGCGGATTGGTACCCTTCGGCTGATCCCCCAGAGCCAGGACGACCTCAAGTTCTTGGTCCTATCCGCGCTCCGCCGCCTGCAAAAGCTCCCCCACATCGTTGCCGGGTTCTTCCGTCATCCCCGGTGTCGCTACGCTATCAGTTAATGGTTTTACTTTCTTTAAAATTAGTAACCATGGTTCCGGATGGCCGAATGCCGAGGCCGCGCCATCTTCATGATTATTGTCCCTACTGTAGCGAATCCAGGAAGTTTTAAACTTTTTCATGGCTACCACACAGTCGGTAACCAATACCCTTCTCAGTACGGATGTAGGCCGGTTTGGTCGGATCATCCTCCAGTTTTTCTCGCAGGCGCTTGATATATAAGCGCACATAATGAGATTGCTCGTTATTGCTCTCCCCCCCAGATGATGGAAAGGATTCTGCGATGGGATAAGACGCTGCCATAATGCTCGGCGAGGAGGCGTAAAAGGCGAAACTCGGTAGGTGTCAGCGCGACTTTTTCCCCTCTTTTTTTGACAGTGTGCGCATTATCGTCGATCTCCAAGTCTTCAAAGCGCCAACAGTGCCCCTCCTCCATTGATGCGGATTCCCGCCGACGTAAATGCGCACGCATCCGGGCCAGGAGTTCACCGATAGTAAAAGGTTTTGTTAAATAATCATCAGCTCCCGCATCCAGCGCCTTGATTTTATCGGTTTCGTTGTTACGGGCGGAGATGACGATGATGAATGGGCCATCGGCATATTGTGCCCGCACCTTGGTTATGAAATCTTGGCCATCTCCATCCGGTATGCCTAGATCCAAAAGAAGCACGGAAAAAGGCTCATTACAGAAAACCAGGCGTTTTTCCATTTCCCGCCAAGCATCCCGAAGAGTTCCTACGCGCCGGACTTGGTAGTATGGTTCGTGACCCAAGGCTGTCTGGAGGAAGTCTGCAATACTTTGGTCGTCTTCGATAATCAGAACTTCTACCGGTGATGTCGTCACTCGTCAGTCCTCCGCCGCTAGTGCCGGCGCTCGAGGGCGGCATCCAGGTCGAAATCTTGCAGAATAATGTTGTTGTACGGGATCCGCCGCTGGGCCAGGAACGGGAGGCTATCGGCCAAGGCCTGCGTTTCGCTGCGTTGATGAGTCTCCACGATACCCACCACCGCATCAGTTCCCTTGGCCATTTCCTGTTGGCCGTAACGGAGCATGGCATAGGTTTTTCCCACTCCCGGGGCGGAGCCGAAAAAGATCTTCAGACGGCCCCGCTCCTGGCTGCGCTCCTCCGCCTGCACTTGCGCCAGCAGCGCGTCCGGGTCGGGTCTTCCTTCTTCCCTACTCATAGGTGATGGGCTACCTCATGGTCAACTCAAATCGCCCTATTCATCAATGGCCTGATCGCGAGACGTGCTTCCTGGCCGGCCATCCATGATGAACCTGCGAAACGAGACTTAGCATAAGCGATGCCGGCCCTGACGACAAGAAATTCATTTCCGATCCCTTCCGGGACGATTATACAAAATTTATACGCCATTTATATGGATTTTATATATGTGTTATCAGTACATTCGCGAGGTATAAGATACGGCGAGCGCGTTTGCTATCGCCCACGGGATTCTATGGGGCGGGCGGAAACAGGTACAGAAAGGGCAACATGGAGGATATGATGGAATTAATTTACCTGATCATCATCATCGGATTTTTCATGGCATCTATAGGGGTCGTATGGATGTTGGGACGATTGGAGGGGAAGCGATGAATGCATTCGTCTGGATCGGCTTGTTGGTTGGTGCTGCCCTGTTCATCTATCTCTTGGCGTTTTTGATTTATCCGGAGCGATTCCTATGAATCTGGCCATTGCACTCACTGCTGCGGTATTGCTGGTTGCTATTTTCTTGGCCGTCCCTATCGGCCGCTATATGTACATGGTTTACTCCGGAGAGCGTTTCTGGGCGTCGCGGATTCTTGCTCCCGTAGAAAATGTGCTCTACAGAATTTCCGGTATCCGCCCGAACGAGGAGATGGACTGGAAGCGCTATGCCATCGCTCTGCTGATATTCAACTTATTCGGTGGGTTGTTTCTGTATGGGTTATTGCTGGTGCAAGGCGCCTTGCCGCTCAACCCGGAGCATTTCCCCGGCGTGCCCGGCGGTTCGGCATTCAACACGGCCGTCAGCTTCACCACCAACACCAACTGGCAGGATTATGCCGGCGAATCCACCATGAGCTATCTCTCGCAGATGCTGGGATTGACTGTGCAGAATTTTCTGTCGGCGGCGACGGGAATCACCATCGTCCTCGCTATCATTCGTGGCATAACCCGTCAGAAAACGGTCGATCTGGGGAATTTCTGGGTGGACATGACCCGCACCGTCCTCTACGCGCTCCTGCCCCTATCGTTCATCTTTGCCCTCGTGCTCATGGAGCAGGGCGTCATACAGACTCTATCCTCTTATATCCAGGCCCATCTGATCGCCCCGTTTTCTTCCGGCGGTAAGCAAGTCGCGCATCAGGTGCTCGCGGTTGGACCGGTGGCTTCGCAAGAGGCCATCATGATGCTGGGCAATAACGGCGGTGGATTCTTCAATGCCAATGATGCCCACCCCTTCGAGAATCCGACGGCCCTGACCAACTTTCTGGAGATGGTCGCCATGATCCTGATCCCCACGGCCCTGGTGTTTTTGTTCGGGCACATGGCCAAGGCGCGGCGCACGGCGTGGGCCATCCTCGCAGCGATGCTCGTGCTGTTCATTCCCCTGGCGCTGGCGAGCGAGCATTTTGATTTGTCAGGAAACCCGCTGTTTGCCCATCTGGGGGTCACGCAGGCCAACCTTTTGAGCCTGACGGGTGGCGGCAACATGGAGGGGGTGGAGGACCGGATTGGCGCAGCAGCATCCGCTTTGTTTGGCAGTCTGGCGACGGCCACTTCGACGGGAGCGGCGAATAGCGCCTACGACTCCTTGATGCCCTTGTCGGGCGGAGTGAACCTTTTTTTCATGCAGATGGGTGAGACGGTCTTTGGCGGAGTGGGGACCGGCCTTGCGACCATGCTGGCTTTTGCCATCTTCGCGGTCTTCCTGGGTGGCCTGATGGTCGGGCGTACCCCGGAGTTCCTTGGCAAGAAGATCGGGGCCTTCGAGATCAAGATGGCCTCGCTGTCCATCCTGGTCATGCCCCTGCTCGTGCTGATCGGCACGGCCATTGCCGTCAGTACGTCGGCGGGCCGCGCGGGCGTCTTCAATCCGGGACCCCATGGTTTCAGCGAGATGCTCTACGCCATTACCAGTCCCGCCAACAACAACGGCAGCGCCTTTGGCGGGCTGAGTTCCGATACCCGTTTTTACAATCTCATCACCGGGCTTTGCATTCTATTTGGGCGCTACTGGGCTTATTTGCCCCTGCTCGCGATGGCTGGTTCCCTGGCAGGCAAACAGAAGGTCCCGGCGGGCGCGGGGACCCTCGCCACCCATACGCCCATTTTTATCAGTTTGCTGGTGGGTGTGGTCCTGCTGGTCGGGGCGCTCAATTTCTTCCCCGCTTTGGCGCTGGGGCCCATTGCCGAGCAGTTGGCGCCCTTCGCCACGACTTTGACGACTCATTGAGGAACGATCATGGATGATCTTCACGCACATAAGGTTCCGGGAATCGACTGGAAGCAACAGGCGAAAGGCGCCCTATGGGATAGTCTTCGTATGCTGACCCCCCAAAGGCAATGGCACAATCCGGTGATGTTCGTCGTGTATATCGGTTCCTGGCTGGTACTGGCGCTCTTCTTTCGGGATCTCGCCGGCCGTTCCGAAGAAGCGATATTCACCGGCGTCATTGACTTGTGGCTGTGGCTGACCCTGCTGTTCGCCAACTTCGCCGAAGCCCTGGCGGAGCGGCAGGGGCAAGCGCAGGCCAACAGTCTGCGGCAGACCCGTCAAGAGGTGAAGGCCAAAAAACTCCACAAGCCACTTCGGGAGGCCCCTTACCACGAAGTCCTGGGCGCCAGCCTGCGCAGCGGCGACTTCGTTCTGGTCGAGGCCGGCGACATCGTTCCCACCGATGGGGAGGCCATCTTGGGTGTGGCTGCGGTGGATGAAAGCGCCATCACGGGGGAAAGCGCCCCGGTGATCCGCGAAGGAGGGGGGGATCGCAGTGCCGTTACCGGCGGCACCCGCGTCCTCTCCGACTGGCTGATCATTCGGGTCAGCAGCGAAGCCGGCAACTCCTTTCTCGATCGGATGATCGCCATGGTGGAAGGGGCTGCCCGCCGGAAGACCCCCAATGAAATCGCCTTGAGCATCCTGCTGGTCGTTTTGACCCTGGTGTTTCTGGTGGTCACCATCACCCTGTATCCCTTCTCCTGGTACAGCGTGCACGATGCGAGTCATTCGGGTAGCGTCATCAGCATCACGGTACTGGTGGCTTTGTTGGTATGCCTGATCCCCACTACTATCGGTGCCCTGCTCCCGGCCATTGGTATCGCCGGCATCATGCGCCTGTTGCGCGCCAATGTGGTCGCCACGTCGGGCCGTGCCATCGAAGCGGCCGGAGACGTGGATGTGCTCCTCCTCGACAAGACCGGCACCATCACCTACGGCAATCGCGAAGCCGTCGCGTTCTATCCGGTTCAGGACGCCACGGAAGAGCATTTGGCGACCGCCGCGCGGCGCGCTTCCCTGGCGGACGACACGCCCGAAGGCAAGAGTATCGTCAGCTTGGCCGGGGAAAGATTTCCGCAGATCAACGATAAATTGCCGGACGACGCCAAACTGGTGGCCTTCAGCGCCGAAACGCGCATGAGCGGTGTGGATTGGTCGGGGATGCAGTTGCGCAAGGGAGCCCCGGATACCATGAAGGAATGGGTGCTATCCCAGGGCGGCACCTGGCCCGAGGAGCTGGATGCGGTCATCCAGAAAATCGCGGGCATGGGCGCGACCCCCTTGGCGGTCTGCGCCGGCGCCCGGGCACTGGGCGCGGTGGAGCTCAAGGATACTGTCAAGCGCGACATCAAAGTGCGCTTTGCGGAACTGCGCGCAATGGGTATTCGAACCGTCATGGTGACCGGAGACAACCCCCTGACCGCCGCCGCCATTGCCGCAGAGGCCGGAGTGGATGATTTTTTGGCCGAGGCCAAACCAGAGACCAAACTCGCGCGCATTCGCGAATACCAAAATCAGGGCTACATGCTTGCCATGACCGGAGACGGCACCAATGATGCGCCGGCCCTGGCCCAGGCCGATGTGGGTCTGTGCATGGCGAGCGGCACCCAGGCCGCCCGGGAGGCGGCGAATATGGTGGACCTGGATTCCAACCCGACCAAACTGCTGGAGATCGTTCAAATTGGCAAGCAGATCCTGATGACCCGGGGCGCGCTGACCACCTTCAGCGTTGCCAACGATGTGGCCAAATACTTCGCCATCATCCCGGCGGCTTTCGTTTCCACTTATCCGCAACTGAGCCTGTTGAATATCATGGGCCTGAGCTCACCGCGGCATGCCATCCTCGCGGCAGTGATCTTCAATGCCTTGATCATTCCCTTGTTGATTCCCTTGGCGCTCAAGGGCATCAAGTTCCGCGCCGATTCCGCCCAACATATCCTCCGGCGCAATGTCTGGATTTATGGCATGGGCGGCCTTATTGCGCCTTTTATCGGCATCAAGCTGATCGACATGCTATTGGGTTTATTGTGAGGGGATGACACCATGATCAGGGATTTGAAATCGGCATTGCTGTTATTTGTGGCGCTCGCAGTCATTACCGGCTTGATTTATCCGCTGGCAATGACGGGGATAGGGCAGATCGTGTTTCCCTACCAGAGCAATGGCTCATTGCTGCGAGTCCACGGCAAGGTGGTCGGATCTGCCTTGATTGGGCAATATTTCCGGGAACCGCAGTATTTCTGGAGCCGGCCTTCGGCGACTTCACCGGCGCCTTATAATGCCGGCGGATCCAGCGCATCCAACCTCGGGCCGAATAACCCCGAGCTGTTGCAGCACGTGCAGAAGCGGGTGGCGGCGCTACGCCAGGCCGATCCCGATGCCAAGGGCCACATCCCGGTGGATCTGGTCACCTCTTCCGGCAGCGGTCTCGATCCGGACATCAGTGTTGCCGCGGCGCTCTACCAGCTTCCCAAGGTCGTCAAGGCTGGCGGTATTGCCGAGAACACGCTGCGCCGATTGATTCGGGACAACACCACGGAACCGCTGTTTGGTTTCATCGGCGAGCCGGTGGTGAACGTCCTCAAGCTCAATTTGGCCTTGCACAAGATCTATGCCTCTGCCCATTCACCTCAAGAGCGGTAGGAGGAGGGCAAAGCATGATGATCGACCTCTTGGTCAGCGGCCTGTTTCTCGTCCTTTTGGGCCTGATTTTGTGGATAGTCAAAAGTGGCCACCGCCGGTTGGTATCCTGGCGCAAACGGGTGCTGCGCCATCGGGGAATCAGCATTCGCAATCCCTTTTTGCAACCGGCGCGGTGGATGCGGTGGAAAACGCCCCCCGGTTTTTGGAGATGGATCGGGGCGCGTCATGACCATTTGTGGAGGAGAAAGACATGGAAACATTGAAAGAAAGAATTCTTGCTGCGGAATGGGCTGGGCTATCATTGGGCAAAAAACCATCCTGGCGCCACGGCGGAACAAGTCGCCGCGGCGTGTCAGGAAATATGGCCAGAGATGAATTCCGGAGTATTGGTATACGCGTTCGAGCGGGGATGGCAAATGGCCCTGGAAGGGAAGTCGCCAGAACCGCTGAACTACCAAAATTGAGGGTCCGATTATGATGTTGCGCAATAGGGTGATGCAGATGCTAGAAACTAAGAAACCCATGAATGGGAAATTGGCATGGCCGCGAGGTACGGCAGATGCAGTGATCGCGATATTTACCCTTACACCTGGCATGGGCCATGCTGGGCCGTTATCACTGGCCAGCCCGCTTACCTTCGACGCCGGCCCCTTGGGCAAGCTCGATGTGCAAGGGGTGTTGAGCGGCTATAGAGTTTATCAGGACAACAAGTTCGGCGCTGCTCCGTTCGATGGAGCGCAAATGCCTGGTGACAAAAATACCTCCGCCGACATCAGCAACGGTCAGGTGATCATCCAGAAGAACTCCGGCCTGGTGCAGTTCTATCTGCAGGCGGGTGCCTACAATGTGATGTCTCTGGGGGCCAACTTCT
>NZ_RIZI01000194.1 GCF_003721225.1 Acidithiobacillus sulfuriphilus
ACCACCAGACGCAGGTTGCTCTCGATCATGGTGGTGCGAGCGGCGGCCTCGCCCGCCTGTACCCTCTGGCCCAGGGCAATTTCCTCTGCAGCCGTCAAGAGCGGGCTATGGCCGATCTCGCGCAGATAACAGCGAGTCGCATCCCAATCCTGGTTATCGGCAGGAATGCTCATCAAGGCCTCGTCATCCGGTCCGCCGCCCAAGGCCTCCATGGCCTCCTCCGGGATCACCGCGTCGTCATCTTCTGCTTCTGCTCGATTCACCATCCGTGATCTCCTGAAGCTACAGCAACCGTTCCCGCCAGCAGAGGCACAAAATGGCAAGGTCCCAGATCCCTTTCGTGGGCCGTGTGCCCATCCCAGCGCAAATCACGCAAGCGCTGCCCTCTTCCATCAGCCACCGGCATGATCAAGCGACCACCCGGCCGGAGTTGGGCAAAGAGCGAGGGCAGGGACCAAGGCGCCGCCGCCGTGATCACCATGGCATCGAAAGGCCCCGCCTCCGCCCAGCCCGCGGCGCCGTCACCATGACGCAGGTGGACGTTGCCCACGCCCAGTTGCGCGAGTTTTTCCCGGGCACGGAGCAGGAGGGGCTCAATCCGTTCGATGCTATATACCTCGTCCGCCAGGGCGGCCAGGATCGCCGTCTGATAGGCCGAACCCGTACCCACCTCCAGCACTCGCTGCAACGGCTCTGCGGCGACGGCGGCCGCGGTCATGCGCGCCACGGTCCACGGCTGGGAAATGGTCTGTCCATAGCCAATGGGCAGGGAAACCGGCTCATAGGCGCGGCCAGCCAGGGCCTGGGCCACAAAGCGATGGCGGGGGATCCGCCCCATCGCGGCCAAAACCCGCGCATCGTCGATCCCCTCGGCCTGCAGCCGCTGCACCATGCGCGCACGGGTACGCGGCGAGATCATCCCCACTTCGGGGCTCAGGAGCGCGGACGGGTGAGCCATTGGCTCAGATCCTCCAGAAAGGCATAACGGGTCATATCCAGGTCCAGCGGAGTGATGGACACACAGGAACGGCGCACGGCATCGAAGTCGGTGCCCGGACCGGCGTCGGCCTCCCGGCCCGAAGGACCAATCCAGTACACGCGCTCGCCCCGCGGATCCTGGGCCGGAATTACGGCCTCGCTCTTATGGCGGCGGCCCAGGCGGGTCACTTCGGTACCCTGCAAGCGGGCAAAGGGCAGATCCGGCACATTGACATTGAGGATGGTATCGGCAGGCAAAGGGCTATGCAACAGTCTTTCCACCAGCCCGACCAGCACCTGGGCCGCCGTCGCATAATGGGTGCAGTCCTTGCCGGCCAGGGAAACGGCAAGGGCCGGGAGACCAAGGAAGCGGCCCTCCATGGCCGCCGCCACGGTCCCCGAATAAAGCACGTCATCGCCCATGTTGGCACCCCGATTGACGCCGGAAATGACCATGTCGGGCGCCTCGGCGAAAAGCCCCGTCACCGCCAGATGAACGCAATCGGTGGGGGTTCCGCCCACCAGATAATGAAAGCCATTGAAACCGCGCCGCAAGCGCAGGGGGCGGTCGAGGGTGAGGGAGTTGCTCGCGCCGCTGCGGTCCTGCTCGGGGGCTACCACCACCACTTCCCCCAATGGGGCCATGGCCTCGGCAAGGACCGCAAGGCCCGGCGCCAGATACCCGTCATCGTTGCTCAGCAGAAAACGGGGCATTCCTGGGTCTCCCTGGGTCAATACCAATCGGCGCAACCCATGGTAAGCCATCCGCGTGGAGTCGGTCCATCACTTCACTCTCCGGCCGTTCCGTCCATCCAAGGGGCTGATGGATGGGCGGTGGCCTCCTGCTGGCGCGCTGCTAGAAATGCTGCTCGCCCTGAACGTGGTCGGGATATCCTAATGCGCCGCAGCGCCCGCCTGATCCGCACCGGGCACACTGACCATTTGCTGCATCTGGCGCTGCAGCAGGATCACCCGCAACTGCGCGGCATCCATCTGATTTTTTAGACCATTGACCCTTTCCTGATAACGGACATAGTTTCTTTCGTTACCCAGGCGCACGGCCTTTCCTTCCTCATAGGCCTTGGTGGCCTGGAGCAGTTGCAGGCGGGCGGCGGCGAGCTGCGCTTCCATCTGCTGCAGGGCGGGATTCACCGCCGGTTTTGGAGCGGAAATGGCTGGGGCCGTTGCGGCGGGCGCGGCAGCCGAACTGGCCGGAGTACTCACCTCCTCCGTGGGCGCGCCGGACACCACTTGTACATCCTTGGCACCCGGTGGCGGCGTGTTGCCATAGTTGACCACCCCCTGCGCCACCACCCAGCGATAAATGGTATCGGCACCACTTGCGGCACTGCCCAGCAAGCCCGCCAAGGCGATGGCGAACCCCAGTCCAGCGCGGGCCGCCCCTGCAGTAGTCCTCACCTTGGCCCTTTTCCCCATCATGGATAACGATTTCGTGTGCAAGACAGCGCCCTCCCTCTGCATAGCGCACTATATGGGTGCCTTCCCGCCTGCTGTCAACCTGGATCCGGCGATTGGCGGAGGTGCTTTTAGGGTCAAGGCAGCAAAGCCTGCGGCCCGGATAAAAAAAGCCCCGCCAAAGCGGGGCTGCGGGGCACGGGCCTCCCGCCAGGGGAGGCACAAAACAGGGCTTAGAGGCTGTAGTACATCTGAAACTCCACCGGATGGGTGGTCATGCGCAGGGTTTGCACCTCGGCCCACTTCACATCCAGATACCCTTCCAGCCAGCTCTCGCTGAATACACCACCCTTCATCAGGAACTCATGGTCGGCTTCGAGGGCATGCAGGGCCTCCTCCAGAGAGGCGCAGACGCCGGGGATATCCTTGAGCTCTTCGGGCGGGAGGTCATAGAGGTTCTTGTCCATGGCGTCTCCCGGATGAATCTTGTTCTGGATGCCGTCCAGGCCGGCCATCAGCATAGCGGTAAATGCGAGGTAGGGGTTCGCAGTCGAATCCGGGAAACGCACCTCGATACGCCGACCCTTGGGGTTGGTCACAAAGGGGATGCGAATGGAGGCGGAACGATTGCGCGCCGAATAGGCCAGCAGTACCGGCGCTTCAAAATGGGGCACGAGGCGCTTGTAGCTGTTGGTGCTGGGGTTGGTCAGGGCGTTGATGGCCTTGGCATGCTTGATGATGCCACCGATGTAATAGAGGGCCGTCTCCGAAAGACCACCGTAGAGGTCGCCGGCAAAGAGATTCTTGCCGTCCTTGCTCAGGGACATGTGCACATGCATGCCGCTGCCGTTGTCGCCGACGATGGGCTTGGGCATGAAGGTGGCGGTCTGACCATAGGCAGCGGCGACATTGTGGATCACGTACTTGAGGATCTGCACCTCGTCGGCCTTGCGGGTCAGGGTGTTGGCGGCCACGCCAATCTCGTGCTGGCCGGCCGTGGCCACCTCATGGTGATGCACTTCGACAGACAGGCCCATTTCTTCCATGGCGAGGCACATGGCCGAGCGCAGGTCCTGGGCGGAATCTACCGGTGGTACGGGAAAGTAACCACCCTTGACCCCGGGCCGGTGGCCCATGTTGCCGGATTCATACTCCTTGCCCGAGTTCCACGCGGCCTCTTCGGAGTCGACCTTGTAGCCGCAGCCGCTCATATCAATGTTCCAGGTCACGGAGTCGAAGACAAAGAACTCGTTTTCGGGCCCGAACAGGGCGCTATCGGCAATGCCGGTACTCTTGAGATAGGCCTCGGCGCGCTTGGCCACGGAGCGCGGGTCGCGCTCATAGCCCTGGCCGGTGGCCGGTTCAATGACATCGCAGCGGATGATCAGGGTCGTTTCATCGGTGAAGGGATCAAGAACGGCGCTGGCGGCTTCGGGGAGGAGGATCATGTCCGATTCGTTGATGCCTTTCCAGCCGGCGATGGAAGATCCGTCAAAGGCCTTGCCATCGACAAAGGTCTTTTCCTCAATGGTGTGGCCGGGCACGGAGACATGCTGTTCCTTGCCTTTGGTATCGGTAAAGCGGAAATCAACAAATTTGATATCCTTGTCCTGAATCAGTTTGACCACATCCGCGGGATTGTAACCCATTGCTATCTCCTCTATGTTTGAAAACTATTCCGTTTCGTAGCCCATAATGTAAACAAATATCATGCCATCCGCTATCCAGTCGGTATCTTGATCATGAAACATGCGATCCACTCCGGTGAGTTGCACCATTTTTGTGCAGACAATCTAGAATTGCACCATCATGAGGCAAAACGCATCCGGTCTCCGTTATCGCCATGGCGCCACAATACGCCAATCCGGACGACACCGGGAATCCCGCCATCCAAGGCGCGATGAATAGACCGCTCCTGTTGGTGAAGGCTATCCAAAGCCCCCGCCGACGGCAAGAGATACTGTAGGCGGGCCTCGACACTACCGCCGAGATAGTGCAGGGTCACCTGTTCTGGCAGAGGCAGTTGGGCGGCCAGGAGCGCCTGCCGGATGGCCGCCTCGATCTGGCTGCGCGCCGGCAAGACCGGCGAGCCCTGCTCATCATTCTCGCTGTCGATATGAATGGTGGCATCCATGAGGTCCGCCACCTGCCGCAATAGGGCCATGCGCACCCGCTCGGCGATCTGATGCCCTTCGGAAACGCTCAAGGTCGGCGCCACCTGCAGATGCACCTCGGCCAGGGCCTGGTGACCCATCTTGCGAGTCTTGAGCAGATGCAGGTCGCGCACCCCTTCACAGCCGAGGATGATCGCGCGAATTTCCTGCAGGGTGGCATCGTCCAGGCCACGATCCGCCAACTCTTGAACGGCTTCCCAGGCCGTCACGGCGCCGATGCGCAGGACCATCAGCGCCACGACCAGGGCCACTACCGAATCCAGATAAGGGAAACCCAGCCGGCTGCCGCCAATACCGACAAAGACGATGATGCTGGAGATGGCGTCCGTGCGATGATCCCAGGCATTGGCACGCAATGCGGCGGAACGGTTGCGCCGCGCCACGCGAATGGTGCGCTGGTACAGGGTTTCCTTGGCGACAATGGCAAAGGCGGCAATGTAGAGGGTCCAGCTAGCGGGGACGACAAAGTGTCCGGCTAGCAGGCGTTGCACCGCCTCCACCCCAATCCAGGCACCGTTGACCGCCAGCAGGGAACCGGTGGCCAGCGCGGCGAGGGTTTCGAAGCGCTCATGACCATAGGGATGCTCCAGATCCGGGGGCTGACTGCTGAAACGCATGGCCAGAATCAGGCCAAAATCCGAGAGGAGGTCCGACAGGGAATGGACGGCATCGGCCACCAGCGCCTGGGAGTGGCCGAAGATACCCCCCGCCAGCTTGGCAAAAAAGAGTACGACATTGGTGGCCGCGCCCATCAGGGTGATGCGCAGATTCTGTCGCCCCCGCTCCTTGCGGCTCACCGGTTCCGCTGTCGCCACGCCCTTGCTCCGCCTCATGGCAAACTCACGCCAAGCACTCATGCCGATAAGTCGACCCAAAAAATGATTCCCGCCAGATACCGCCAGGGATTCCTTCCCCCATGTAATTATTGTATAATTTTCATTTGGTCTTGTTCACAGTGTAAAACAAGAAACAGGATCCTGCCATCAGGGGCGATTATCGCTAAACGAGGGTAAAAATGCAGTCCACCATCGATGAAATTTTGTCCCGCGCCCATGCGCGCACCCAGGCCGATGGCAAAATCCACGCGGGGGACCTGACCCCCGAGGAAGCACATGCCATCCTCCAGGCCAACCCCAAGGCCCTGCTCATTGATGTGCGATCCCATCCGGAGCTGGATTTTGCCGGGCTCGTCCCCGGTTGTTGCCATGTGCCCTGGCAGCTCTACCCGGGCATGACCCCCAACCCCCATTTCACCGCTGAAATCACCCAGCATGCCCAGCCCGACGACCTGCTGCTCCTGCTCTGCCGCACCGGCGGACGCTCCCTGGCGGCGGCCGAACACCTGGCTGCCCTCGGCTACCGGCACTGTTACAACATCCTGGGCGGGCTGGAAGGGCGTCCCAACGAGCAGGGTGTGCGGGGAATGGTGGAAGGCTGGAAGGCGGCAGGTCTGCCCTGGCGGCACAAGTAACCCTTGGGGGGACGGCTCAAGGAAACAAACGCCATCCCCCAATCCGGCCAGCCCTACTGCTGGCAGACCGGGCAAAAGAGGGCGTTTTTACCCCCCACCGCCAGCGTCTCCAGCGGCCCGCCGCAGCTCGGGCAATGCCCGTCCTGGTGATGGCGGGTGAGATAGGTCTTGGGCAGGAGGCTGGGCTTGGCCTGGCAACGCACCGCCCGCTCCAGCACCCGAGGGATCTGCTCCAGGAGCCGGCTGCGTTCTTCCTCGCTGAGACTCGGGGCGGTCCGATCCGGGCGGACGCGGGCCTGGAAGAGGATCTCATCGGCCCAAGTGCCGCCAATCCCCGGCACAAAGGCATCATCCAGAAGGATGTTCCGCACGGCGCTCCGCCGCCGCGCCAGGGCATCGCGCAAGACGCTGAGGCCGTCATGCACCAGCAGCGGATCGGGCCCCAGCTTGGTAAGAAAATCGACATCGGCGTTTTCGTCCAGGAGCCGCAGGCGATTATGCAACTGGGTCCCCTGCAGCCGCAGGCGGTTATGGCCGTTCAGATGAATCTCCAGCGCTCCCCGCTGGCCTTCTTCCCCCTCGCTCGCCGCCGGGCCGCGTTCCAGATCTCCCGCCAGCTCGCCGCCAAGGTTCATGGCCAGGATGTCCTGACGGTTCAACTCCAGAAAGAGGTAATGGCCGTAGCGGCGCACATCGGTGATTTCCCGCCCCTTGAGCGCCTCATCCTTCATGCCCGCACCGTCGGCAACCTGCTCACCCCGGGCATTGCTGACCTGCAGGGCGCCTATCCGCTTGTGCAGCATGGCCCGCTTGAGCCTCTCTTTCAGTAATTCGATCTCCGGCAATCCTGCCATATCGTCCTATCCGCCCCCATTTTCGCGCAATTTTCCTGGGCCGTAGTCTAAACCCCTTTACGTAGCACGCCAATGGCCCGATTGGCGCAATGGGTCGCGCCGAACCGGGCCATTCCTTAGCCGCCGGTATCCGGGAGATACCGATACCGGATCCACACCGGCGAAACTCGGGGCCGGTTTTATGGATGGGCCTTGATGGCGGCCTCCACCTGTTGCGCAAAGGCCGGATCGGTCTGTGCCTTATTCATGAGGGCACCGTAGTCCTGTACCGTGAGGTGATGGGCAGAAAGCACCGCCTGAACCTTGGCCCCATACTGCTTCATCAAGGTCTCCCGCTGCGCCGCAGACACGCTCTTTGCCCCCAGATCATGGTGGATCTGCTCATTCAAGGGTTTGATCTGGGTGACGGCGGCAGAGAAACGACGGACCTCAGCCTGGCTCACCGCCGGCGAACTCTGGCCTTGTGCAGGACCCATGGGGGGCGGCACGGACGGACCCTGCCCAGCGCCCATTCCCATTGGTGACGATTGCTGCTGGGGGCTAGACATCGGCATCTCAGTATTGGCCATCGCCCAACCAGATCCAGTAACAAAAAAACCAAGACCAACCATTACACCCCATAGTCGGAAATGCATAATCTTCCTCCTCATATCAGCGATTGCAGCAAACAAGTGCAAGCATAACTTCCACCCAACCGGAATCTACAGATCCAGTCTATTCCGCTTGCATTTTCACCGTAACGCATCATGACGGAGATGGCAAGCATTCTCCAAACATGGATTAACAATGATCTTAATCTGTTGTTATTATTTGATAATATTTAATATTCCGGAAATAATTATTGCTCAGCGGAGCTGTCGGATACCAGTTATTCCGAACACAACAATCGTTGCAACAAACCCACAGCAAACCCCGGTCGAGCCGTCTCCTGACAGGAATGGAGGCGGGACTGAGCAGAGGATCCGGAAACGTTGTCCCGTGACACGGCGCTATCTGAAAATTTGCTCCGGCCTTGCGCCGGAAAAGATATCCAGCATGGTGCGGCAGTGGCCCACATTTTGTACGGATGCCGCCATCGCCATTACATTGGCAAGCGCCACACCGCAGAAAGGAACCAGCAGCGGCGGGCAGGGGCGGAGTTGAGTGCTCATCCCCTCCGCGCCCGGGGAACACCAGCCGGACCCGATCGCAAGGCCAGACCTTGCGATCGAGTCCGGGGCTATGGCACCCTGCGGCCGACGCCCCCCCCCCACGAGGGCGTGCGTTTGCAGTTTTTCGAAGTGCCCTTATGATGTTCCCTTAATCCACTTCTCCTTCGAGATCGCCGGGAGCCATGACCAGCCAGGATACCCCCCCCTATTCCCCGCAGACATTGGAAAGCGAGGTGCAGCGCCGTTGGCAGGAAAAGCAGCTTTTCCGCGCCGTGGGCGATGCCTCGGGCGAAAAGTTCTACTGCCTGTCCATGTTCCCCTATCCTTCGGGCCAGTTGCACATGGGCCACGTGCGCAATTACAGCATTGGCGACGCCATTGCCCGCTACCAACGCATGCGCGGCAGGCAGGTGCTCCAGCCCATGGGCTGGGACGCCTTTGGCCTGCCGGCGGAAAACGCCGCCCTGAAACACGGTCTGGCCCCGGCGCAGTGGACCCTCGACAACATCGCCCACATGCGCGGGCAGTTGCAGCGGCTGGGGCTGTCCTACGACTGGTCGCGGGAGTTTGCCACCTGCACACCGGAATATTATCGCTGGGAGCAATGGCTCTTTGTGCGGCTTTGGGAAAAGGGCCTGGTCTACCAGAAACTCAGCACCGTCAACTGGGACCCGGTGGACCAGACCGTGCTCGCCAATGAACAGGTGGTGGACGGGCGCGGCTGGCGTTCCGGGGCCGCTGTGGAGCGGCGCGAGATCCGCCAGTGGTTCCTGCGCATCACCGCCTATGCCGACGAACTCCTCAGCGGCCTGGAGCATCTGGCCGAAGGCTGGCCGGAGCAGGTCCTCAGCATGCAGCGCAACTGGATCGGCCGTTCGGAGGGCGCGGAGATCCGCTTCCCGCTGGCAACCGGCGAGGGCGTCGTCAAGGTCTTCACCACCCGTCCCGACACCCTCCTGGGGGCCACCTACCTGGCCATCGCCCCGGAACACCCGCTGGCCCTGGCCGCCGCCCGGACCCAGCCCGAACTGGCCGCCTTCCTCGAACGCTGCCGGCATGTGGCCGTTTCCGAAGCGACGGTGGAAACCCAGGAAAAGGAGGGTTACCCCACCGGCATCACCGTGCGCCATCCCCTGACCGGCCAGCCCCTGCCCGTCTGGGTGGCCAATTTCGTCCTCATGGGCTACGGCGAGGGCGCGGTGATGAGTGTGCCCGCCCACGATCAGCGGGACTTCGAGTTTGCCCGGAAATACGGCCTGCCGATCCAGGTGGTCGTGGTCCCGGAGGGAGAGGAAATCCCGTCCGGCATCCTGGAACAGGCCTACACCGGCTCGGGCCGCCTCGTCCATTCCGGCATCTACGACGGCCTGGATAACGAGACGGCCAAGGCCCGCATCACCGCCGCAGTAGCGGCAGCGGGCCTCGGGCGGAAAACGGTGAACTACCGCCTGCGCGACTGGGGCATCTCCCGGCAGCGCTATTGGGGTACCCCCATCCCCATGATCCACTGTCCCCGCTGTGGCGCGGTACCGGTGCCCGAAAAAGACCTGCCCGTGGTCCTGCCCACCCATTACCACTTGGACAACCCCCGCTCCCCGCTCCTGGACGACCCCGAGTTTCACCAAGTACCCTGTCCCCAGTGCGGTGGCGGGGCGCGGCGGGAAACGGACACCATGGACACCTTCGTGGAGAGTTCCTGGTATTACGCCCGCTTCACCTGCCCCGACGCCGCCGCCATGTTGGATGAGCGCGCCGCCCGCTGGCTACCGGTGGATCAGTACATCGGCGGCGTCGAACACGCCGTGTTGCATCTGCTCTACGCGCGTTTTTTCAACAAGCTCCTGCGGGACGTAGGCCTGCTCCCCGCCGATGGCCGTCATGATGAGCCCTTCCGCCGCCTCCTCACCCAGGGCATGGTACTCAAGGACGGCGGCAAGATGAGCAAGTCCAAGGGCAACACCGTGGATCCCCAGGGCCTCATCGACCGCTATGGCGCGGACACGGCCCGGCTCTTCATCCTCTTTGCCGCGCCGCCGGAGCAACACCTGGAGTGGTCCGACGCGGCGGTGGAGGGGGCCTATCGCTTCCTCCACCGGGTCTGGCGCCTGGTCCATGAATACGGCCAGACACCGCCGCCCTTGCCGGCGACCCTCTCGGCCGAGGCCCGGGATCTGCGCCGGCTCGTCCATCAGTGCATCGACCGGGTCAGCAGCAACATGGATGGACGCTACCATTTCAACGCAGCCATCGCCGCCATCATGGAGCTCAACAACGCGCTGATGAAAGTGCCCGGCGAGGCCCAGGCGGATCTCCGCGCCGTACTCGGGGAGGGCTTGCGCTCCATGGCGCTGCTCCTCTCGCCCTTCGCACCGCACATTGCCGAGGCCCTTTGGCAACGGCTTGGGCAGGAGGGGGAACTGAGCTTCGCCCCCTGGCCCAATGCCGACCCGGAAGCCCTCCAAAGCAGCACCGTCACCCTCGTCATCCAGGTCAACGGCAAACTGCGGGAACGCCTGGAGGTGCCCGCCGATGCCGACGCCGGGAGCATCGAGGCCGTGGTCCTGGCCTACCCCCCGCTGCAGAAGCATCTTGCGGGACTGAGCGTGCGCAAGGTGGTGGTCGTACCGGGCCGCCTCGTGAATGTGGTGGCCCAATGAAACGGCTGCTGCTGGCCATGGGCCTCGCCCTCAGCCTGAGCGCCTGCGGCTTTCACCTGCAGGGCGGAGCCGCCATCCCGCCAACCCTGGCAGGCCTGCGGGTGGAAGGCAACGGTCCGGCGGGAGGCAGTCTCGCCCAGGCAACGGCCAGGGCACTGGAGCGGGAGGGCAACTACCCGCAGAAAACCGGTCCGGTGCTGCGCATCGACAATGCCGGCATCAGCCAGCGCATCATCAGCATCAGCCCGACGAGCGGCGCCGCCGTGGAGTTCCTCAACACCCTGCGCGCCGAAATCAGCGTTGTCGGGGCGGACGGCAAGACCCTGCTTCCGCCGCAGCCGCTCCTGCTGGAAAACAGCTTCAGCTTCAACAGCGCCAATCCGCTGGCCACCAGCGAGCAACAAAACACCGCGCAACGAACGATGCTCCGCCAGGCGGCGCAGCAAATCCTGGCCCGCGTGCTCAACAGCCCCCGCTTCCGCGAGGCCCAGCCCTAAGCCATGCGCCTCAAGGCGGCCCAGTGGTCGGCTCATCTGCGCGGCACCCTGGCCCGTGCCTACGGTCTTTTCGCCGACGACCCCCTCCTCACCCAGGAGGCCGAAGACGCCCTCCTGGCCGCCGCCCGGCAACAGGGCTACGCCCAGCGCGAGCGCCTGAACGGTGGCAGCGCCGCGCCCTGGGAGCGCATGAAAGACGAGCGCGATGCCGGTTCCCTCTTTGCCGAGCGTCGCGTCCTGCTGCTGCGCCTGGATAGCCCCAAGCCCCCCCGGGAAGGGACGGCGGCGCTGGATTACTGGCTCGCATCGCCACCCGAGGATGCCATCCTCGTCATCAGCGGCGCCCGCCCCGATGCCAACACCCAGAAGAGCGCTTGGTTCAAGGCCCTGGAGAGCAAGGGCCATACCCTCATCCTCTACGCCCCGGAGGGGAAGGACTGGCCGCGCTGGGTCGAGGCGCGTCTCGCTCAGGCGGGTCTGCGCGCCGATGCCGAGGCCGTGCAAGTCCTCAGCAGTCTCAGCGAAGGCAATCTGCTGGCCTGCAGCCAGTCCATTGCCCGCCTGCAGCAACTGGCGGGCAACGGACAGGTGGATGCCGCGGCCGTGCGGGCGGTGCTGGCCGACAGCAGCCAGTTCAGCATCTACGATCTCGCCGACGCCGCCCTGCGCGGCGAGCCGCGCCATGCCCTGCGCGTCCTGGACCGCCTGCGCCAGGGCGACGGCGAGCCGACCCTCTGCCTCTGGGCCCTGCACCGTGATTGCCGGCTGCTCCTGCAATTGCAGGACCCACAGATCCAAGCCGGCAGCCTTTTCAGCAAGGCGCGCATCTTCCCGCCGCGGCAGGACTGGCTGCGCAACGCCGCCCGCCGCCTGAGCACCGCCGGCCTGCTCACTGCCCTGAGGGATTGCGCCGCCATCGATGCCCGCATCAAGGGCCAGGATCCCACCCCCGTCTGGCCCGCCCTCGCGGATCTGGTCCTGCGCATTGCCGGCCCCGGCCCGAGCGGGCACAATAAGGCCCATTGAGCCCACGTCCCCCATGCCCGGCAAGGAGACCCCTGTGGATATCCATAGCGAAATGGACAAGATCGGCAAGCGCGCCCGCGCCGCCCAATATCAATTGCGGCGGGCCAAAACCGGTGCCAAGAATGAAGCCTTGGCCAGCATGGCCGAATTCCTGCGCCGCGACGCCGACGACCTTCAGCGCGCCAACCGCAAGGACCTGCGCGCCGCCGAAGAAACCGGGCGCGACGCCGCCTTCCTCGACCGTCTGCGCCTGGATGAGGGGCGCATCGAGGCCATGGCCAAAGGTCTGGAGGAGATCGCCGCCCTGCCCGACCCCGTGGGCGAGATCACCGACCTGCGCTATCGCCCCAGCGGCATCCAGGTGGGCAAGATGCGCGGGCCCATCGGCGTCATCGCCATGATCTACGAATCCCGCCCCAACGTCACCGCCGACGCCGCCGGCCTCTGCCTCAAATCGGGCAACGCCGTCATCCTGCGCGGCGGCTCCGAGTCCCTGCACAGCAACATGGCCATCGCCGAACGCCTGCGCGCCGCCCTCGGCCGCGCCCGCCTGCCCCTGGACGCCGTGCAGTACGTGGGCACCGCCGACCGCGAGGCGGTGAGCGTGCTCGTCCGCATGGATGCCTTCGTGGACGTGGTCATCCCCCGGGGCGGCAAGGGCCTCATCGAACGCATCAGCCGGGAGGCCACCGTACCGGTCATCAAGCATCTCCATGGCAATTGCCACGTCTACGTGGACGCCAGCGCCGACCCGGACAAAGCCCTGCGCGTGGTGATCAACGCCAAGACCCAGCGCCTGGGCACCTGCAACACCGCCGAGAGCCTCCTGGTCCATGCCGCGCGCGCCGGCGATCTCCTCCCCGCCATCGCCCAGGCCCTGCAAGAGAAAGGCATCGAGATCCGCGCCTGCCCCCGCAGCCTGCCCCTCATCCCCGGCGCCATCGCCGCCGGCGAAGACGATTATTACGCGGAATACCTGGGCCCCATCATCTCGGTCAAGGTGGTGGACGACGTCGACGCCGCCATCGCCCACATCAACACCTACGGCTCCCAGCACACCGACGCCATCCTCACCGAGGACCTGGGCAGCGCCCAGCGCTTCCTGCGCGAGGTGGACTCCAGTTCCGTCATGGTCAACGCCTCCACCCGCTTCGCAGACGGCTTCGAATACGGCCTGGGCGCCGAAATCGGCATCTCCACCAACCGCCTGCACGTGCGCGGTCCCGTAGGCCTGGAAGGCCTCACCACCCAGAAATGGATCGTCCTGGGGGATGGCCATATCCGCGCCTGAACAGGGGCCCTCGGCGGACCTGCTCGCCCTGCTGGCGACCCTCGCCGACGGCCTGCCCCGCCCACCCTGCGCCCTGCCCCTGGCCGCAGCGTCCCTGGAAAAAACGCTGGCCGAGGCCGAGCGCTGGGGCCTGCCCCTCCAAAGGGAAGAAGGCGGGCAACTGCGTCTGCACTATCCTTATCCCCCCCTGCGAGCCGCCGCCGTCGCCCAAGGGGCCGGCTGGGACACGGCCGATGTCGTCGTCCTGCCGTGGTGCGACTCCAGCAACGAGCGTCTGCGCCATGGCCCTCAGGGGCCGCGGGCCCTCCTCTGCGAAGGGCAATGGGCCGGCAGGGGGCGCCGCGGCCGGCACTGGTCCTCCCCCTTCGGCCGCCACCTCTACCTCAGCCTCTCCTGGCCCGTCGCCGCCCTCCCCGAACAGGGCAGCGCGGCCCTGGTGGCCGCCCTGAGCGTCCATCGGGTCCTGCATTCCCTCGGGATTCCCGGCCTGGGCGTCAAATGGCCCAACGATCTCTGGGTAAACGGGCGCAAGCTGGCGGGCATCCTCGTCGAGGCCATCCCCCAAATGGGCCAACCCCGCCTCATCATCGGCCTAGGCCTCAACGTCCATGCGGACCCCGCCCTGCCCCATACGGCCATCAGCCTGCACGATGCCGGCGTGAGGACCGACCGCAACACCCTCGCCGGCAGCATCCTGCGGCAGTGGGAGTCCGACCTGCGCCGCTACGGAGAAGAAGGATTCACCGCCTTTCTCCCCCGCTGGCAAGAGGCCGATTGCCTGGCGGGACGCTGGGTGCAGGTCTCCGCACCGGACGGCATCCGGGAGGGCCGGGCGCAAGGGGTCGATGCGCACGGCCGGCTCATCCTGGCGGACGAGAGCGGTCTCCACGCCATCGCCATGGGCGAGGCGAGCCTGCGCCCCGCGGCCGCGCCATGATCCTCATCGCCATCGGCAATACCCACACCCTCCTGGCCGAAAGCAGTGACGGAAAGCATTTCGCCACCCTGCGCCTGCCCACGGCAGTCCCAGATCTCAACCTGCTTCCCGCCCCCTGGCCGGAAAAGCTGCGCCAAGGACCGGTCTTCCTGGGCGGCGTCGTCCCCCACGCCGCCCAGGCCTGGGCACAGGCTCTCGGCCGCTGGGGCATCCCGATGCGCGAACCCGATCCCGCGGTCTTCCAGCGCCATGTGCCCCACGCCTACACCCCCGCCGCCAGCCTCGGCTTCGACCGCCGCTGCTGCCTCCTGGCCGCCGCCCTGGACTACCCCCATCAGGACAGCATCGTCATCGACGCCGGCACCGCCATCACCATCGACCTCTACGCCCAAGGCCGCTTCCAGGGCGGCCGCATCCTGCCTGGCTTGCGCATGAGCCTGCTCGCCCTCGCCCAGGGCACCGCGCTCCTGCCGGATCTGTCCCCAGAGGGAGATATCCCCCTCCTCGGCAACGACACCGCCGCCAGCATCCGCTCCGGGGTCTACCACATGCTCGCCAGCGCCCTACAGGGCGCCATCACCCAATACCGCCAGCGCGCACCCCAGGCCCAGATCATCCTCACCGGGGGCGACGCCCATCGCTTCCTTTCCGCCCTCCCCTCGGCACAGCACCTCCCGCAACTCCTGTTGCGCGGTTTTTATTTGTGGGCGAAAGGCTGAGGCGCGTCGGCCTGCTCACGCACCTGAGAGATAATTTTTTCAAGCAGGGTCCAGGCACCGGCGGCACATGCAACCCCCTTGTGCTCATGCCGCAGCGCTCTTCGTGCCGATCGAAATCCATTCCAGCCGCTGGCCCTCGGCGATCCCCAAGCGCGCAATGCTGCCTGCGGCGACTTCGAGAGTGGCCCATGCTCCCCGGCAGGATTTCAGTCCATACGGCTTCACTCCCTCACGACAGGCCAAGACCATCTGTTCTCGATCCAGAAATACGATATCCAAAGGAAATCGCATACCCCAAGTATGCACACTGGCGCAGGGCATCAGCAGCAATCCTTGTTCCTCATGAAGCGCTGACTTGCCTAAGAGCCCCTGCAATCGGTCCCAAAAACCGGCAGCCAGAACCACCTCGGACCAGAGAAGCTGCGTATTGCGCCGGATCGCGCCCACGACCTTCAAAATCCGCCTTCCTGAATGAACTTCATATAGATGACGAAGGCCAGCATCAGAAAGGTGATCGGGAAAATGAACACCACTAGGGGGGCCAGAAGCTTCACCGGAGCTTCCAAGGCCAATTTCTCGGCGCGCAAGAAACGCTCTTCACGACGTTGTTCCGCCTGCGCCCGCAACACCGGTCCGAGATCTCCGCCCCGTTCTTCGGACTGGATGAGCGCACTGACCAGGCTGCGTACCTCTGTCAATGTGACACGCTCGGCAAAGCGCCGAAACACCTCGATCTTCGGGGCGCCTGCCCGCAAATCGCGGATCGTGATCCGGAATTCGCTGCGCAAGGGCCCCGGCGGGCCCTTCTCCACCGCCACCTGCATGGCGCTGGTCAAGTTCAGGCCACCCTCAATCATCAGCGTGATAAAGTCCAGGTAGACGGGCAGCTCCTTCAGAATCAGCCGCCCGCGCCGCTTGGCCTGTTCTACGAGCCATAGATCCGGGTAAAAACTCCCCATAAGCATGCTGAGAAACGCCAGCCAGACATTGAAAAAGCCGAATGCCGTGTAAAACAGCAGAACGAAGATCAACGGCGCAAGGGTGCCGATTATCTTCAGTGCCATGAACTCCCTGGCGCTCAAGAGATGATTCATCCCTGCCCGCTGCAAGCGCTGGTGTACCCGGACGAGGTGGCGATCGGGGATGAACACGATCAGACTGGATCTTATGAACTGGACCAATGGCCAGATGAGCCGCAACCCCTTCGGCAACGGATCCATGTAGTCGCGTGGCGAGGGCTCCATCTGCCGCGTCAGCATGCCCAGAGCGTACACGGCCAGCCCCACGGCCAGCCCGGCGAACAGTCCCAAAATCAATATCCATATCGCGCTCATGGGAAAGACCCTCTTTGCCTGGTCAGTTCGCCTCTGACTTCCTTGGAATCATGCCACGCACGGCCAATGGCAGGATGCCTTGCCGCTCTGCGGAATGGCCGAATGTTCCGCGACCCCGGCAGCGTGCACTCATACCTCGATGCTCACGATTTTGCGGATCCAGAAATATCCCAGCACCTCGAAAAGAATGGCAATGGCGAGCACCGCCCAGCCGCGCACGGTGTGGAAGAGCGCTCCCATGGCCTGCGGCTCGATCTGCAGAAGGGCAAGCACGATCAACGCCGGCAGGGCGGTCATGACCATGCCCTGAAGGCGGCCCTGCGAGGTGAGAGCCTTGATCTTCTGCTCCATCAACAATCTCTTGCGAATGGTATCGCCCAGCCGCGCCACGGTGTCCGCGAGGTTTCCGCCCACCTCCCGACTGATCCGCAGCGCGGAGGACACGAGCTGCATGTCCTGGGATGGTATCCGCTGCGCCAAGTGGTCGATGGCATCCTCAAATGCGACACCCAAGCGTTGCTCCCGGACCACGAGCGCCAACTCCTGACTGATAGGCGGGCTCAGGTCGCGGGAAAGCCCCTCCATGGCCTGCTGCAGATTCGCCCCCCCGCGCAGGCCGCTGGCCAACATCAGCAGCGCGTCCGGGAGCTGCCCATGCAGTTGATCCAGGCGCCTTTTTTTTAGCCAGCGGAGGGCGAAACGAGGGAGCAGGGCAATCGCCACGACCATCGCGCCCCCCAACACGGGCGACCCCAGCACCAGCCAAACGATGACCGGCAGCACGATCACCGCCGCCAGGTTGAGCTTCCACAGAAGGTCTGTGTCCGCGAAGATGAAAAGCTCGGACAGTCTGGCGCGGCTCTCGCGCGAGAACGTGACCCGCCCACCCGCCAAAGCTCGCTGGGCCGCAAGAAATGCCATGAAAACGCCGCTGGCCACCGCCAGGAAAACCAGAATTCCCAGTAAAATTTGGTTCGTCATCGCTCCCTCAATTTTTGCGTGCCGCGCGACCAAGGTGTTGTCGGAACGCCTGTGTCGCGGCTCTCGCGGAATCAACGGCACCGCCACATACGCTTATGGACATTATTAAAGCACAACCTGGAGACCGGCAACAGTTAGCCGAAAATCACATATCATAGTTCATATAATATTGTTTATACTTAATAAAATTTTGCATCTCTTACTGTCATAAAACTGTCACACAAGGAGTGGAAAGACACAGCGCACCGCTGTATTGACATCGCCACATGCTGCGGTAACATTTGGTTTAGAAATTAAAAGCAGAAAATTCTCCGTTTGGAGGGAGCGCACATGTGGTCGAACCTGCCAGCGCAGCGCGCGGCGTTGGGACCGCGGTACCATGTCGTGGAAGCGGCACCATTTCGCATGGCGAGGGAATGGCGTGACCAAGGCTGGTTACGTCAAATCAAGGTGTACCGCCTGCGTCGCCAATGCAAAGGCTGGCAAGTGGCGCCTTGGTGGCGATTTCCGCCTGGACGCTGGCCGGCGCCGCCGCGAGAACTCATCGCTTGGGCACAGCGCCAGGCCGCCTCCAATGAGCAACATCCCTGTCACACCACCACCGCCCTGCGGCTCGCGGTCAGTTTCTTGTTATGTCCTTACCCGACCCAGATGGCGCTCTATTGCTTGGAGCTCTCCGAGGACTTGGAGACTCAGGTTGTTCCTATCCTCCAAGAAAGTTTGCGAACTTTTCACGCAATACTGGAAGCCGAGGAGCCTTTCCATCCCCAGCTCACCCCGGGCGATTTGCGCATCGCGCAGATGCTCCTGGAGGGTATTGGCCAAAGTGAGGTCGCCGCTCGACTCGGCCTGAGCGAAAGCACCGTGCGTTCGCGGATCGCGGTCCTGTGCCGACGCTATGGCGTCCCCAATCGTCGCGCGCTCCTCGCCTGCCTGTTCAAAACCATCGGACCCGACCAGCAAGGTTTGAGGCGATCCCCCCAATCGTTTCCGGCACAACAGGAATAAGAGGCACGTGCGTTTTTTCTTTGGGCGCCTCGAAAAACTCATCATTCCCGCGAAAGTGGGAATCCAGTCCGGTGACGTCACCGGTTCGCGTTTTCGTGATGGCGATGTAATGGAGGTTTTTGGAGGTGCCCTTGGAGGTATCCACCCGGAGCCGACAGCGAGTGCTTTGCGTTTCCGACATCCGGGGCGGCACTCCGAGGCGGGCGCCAGCGCCGTGGAGTTCGCCATCGCGGCACCCGCCCTGCTGCTGGCACTCTTGGGCACCTTCCAAACGGCACTGCTCTATCAGGCCCGCGCCCAACTGGAAGTGGCCACCCAGGAGGCGGTGCGGGCGGGGACCTTGCATGGGGCCGAACTCCAGTCTATCCGCGATGGCCTCGCCCGGGGATTGACGCCGCTCTATACCCACGGCCGGGACATGACGGCTCTGGCTAAGGGCTATGCCGCCGCGCAAGTAGCCGCCGGGCAGGCCGACATCCGCATCCTCAACCCCACCCGAGAGGCCTTTGCCGACTTCGCCGAACAGACCCGCGATCCCCCCCAGGGTCAGTGGGTCAGGGCCATCCCCGTGGACCATCTGGGCTATCGCCCGACCAGTGCCGGCAGCGGCCTCCATGTGCAGGACGCCACCCTCCTCAAGATCCAGGTCACCTATGTCCAGCCTCTCATCGTGCCCTTCATCAATCAGATCGGGCGGGGGGTCTACCACATCCAGGAGGGTCTGGGCCAACTCGGCGTGCCCCAGTTCTTCGGCATCCCCTTGCGCCCTGTCATCGGCGCCGACGGACAGACCCGCTGGGGCATCTCCATGCAGGCCGAAGCCCTCATGCGTATGCAAAGTCCTGTGCTCTCTGATGCTCTGCCCCAAAGAGCGAGCCTGGAGCAACCCCAAGATGGCCCCGACGCGGGCAGCCCTGGCGATGGCGATCTCCAACCTATGCCTACCCCAGGGCAAACGCTGCCCACCATGCCCGATCCAGAAGCCCCGCCTCCGGACCATATCTGCAATGCAGGGACAGAAAACCGCCCCGCACCATAACGACAGGAGAGAAGAAACATGCACTCCACCCCCGCCAGAAGCGACGCGGCCCCCATCGCCAGCCTTTTGTTCCTGACCCTGGGCGCCGCATCCCCGGCGGACGCCGCCTCCTTCGACTGCCGCAACCCCGGCAACCCCACCGAGAAAACCATCTGCGCCGACCCGCAACTGGATAGGCTGGATCGCGAACACAACCGAATCGCCAAGGAATTGATCATGCGCATGCAACAGGCCGGAAACTACACCCAGGCCCTCCAATACGTGCAAGACTCGGAGGAAAAATGGAAGAATGAACGCAACGCCTGCCGGACCGATCCCTTCTGCATCACGGATGCCTACGCCCGCCGCCTCGCGGTGCTCAACACCTGCTTCTACCCCGACCGGCCCGCCAACACCGCGCCGGCGCAGTCGACCCCCGGAGCCACGGTCTGCGCCAAAGGCAACAAGGTGGACTTCGCTTTCATCAAGAAGAATGAGGGCGCAATGCTGGACTTCTATGTGCCGGGATATCATGCCACCGATATGGCCACCGGACGCAACCTGGGAAAGGCAAAGCCCAACAAGGCCAAAAACGGGAAAGAAACGGAACCCCAACCCATACAAAACAGCGGGGTAACGGTCGGGGTGGGGGTTGATCTGGGGCAACAAACGGAGGATTCCCTGAGGCGTGCCATGCATCAGGAGGCGAAGGACTATGGCAAACCCGACGATGTGAAAATTGATGATATCCTGGATAGGGTAAAACCTTTCCTCTCCCCCCTGCGGAGAATGGACGCCGCAAACGCCCTTGAGGATTACAAAAAGAATCGTGGCAAATATCCGAGTCTGACGTCAGCGGAAGCCCGGTTCCTCTCCTCAGCCGTGCAGCACGACTATACGCAGCAAGCCGCGGACGTCTTCAACAAGAGCCAAAGGCAGGAACCCCCGATGGATTTCTGGAGCCTTCCCGCCGAGGCGCAGACCGTCCTGACCGACATCACCTACCATCATGGCCGCGGGGGGCTCACGCGCGTCCGCTCCCTTCTCCACCAAGGGAAGTGGCAAGAGGCCGTCGACAAACTCAGACAGATCGCTCCATCCTCCGGCTTCAAGGAGCGCATGTTGAAAAGAGCCACGTTGCTCCAAAAAGCCATTGATGGCGATTCCCTGCCCAAGGACGGGAACCCGTGCGCACCCAAACAAGCCGCCGCCGACCGGCGCACGGCGCTGTGGGAGCGCGTGCGGCGTCTCTGGTGGGCGTGATCCCTGGATTTCTCTTCAGAAAGGAGTACTTGATTATGCATCGCACTCTCTTGGGTATTTTCTTCGCGGTCGCCTTCTGGCCCATCGGCCACGCCATGGCTGAGGATGGCACACCACTCAATTGCCCGGCCATCGCGGCAAAGATGACGTACCGGGAATGCGGAAACCCCCAAACCCCGGTAGGAAAGGCGATCTGCAACAGCAAACTCCGAGGGTTCGATTATTTGCCGCTCGCCGACGGAAGCATCATCGGTGCCTATGTCAAAGCGTTGAGGGCCGCCGGGATTGGGACTGCGGACTGCAAGGCCCTGTTGGAATGGCACGCTGGTTACGAAAAACAACTGGCGGCCTGCGGCACCAACGACCAATGTCTCCTTAAAAATATGGACACATATAGCCGCACCCTCACCAAGATCGAAGACCGCCTGCAGACCCCCCTGAGCGATGCGGCCCTGCAGCGCTTTGCCGGCGGGGCGTGGTTGCAAAGCCCGGGGGAGAAGCCGACCCTGCTGCTGGAGCGCATCCGCCGGGGGCTGTCCCTTTATCCCTTGCCCCGCATGGCCCTGCCCAACGGCAACACCCTGTACTGGGGCTTTCAACCCCACAACGCCACCCTGCAGTCCCTGGTGATCGTCGACCGCCAAGGCACAGTCCAACTCGTGGGCGCCGTGGATGGCATCTACCTGGGCTTACCGGAAGGTAAGGCTGTTCCCCAGCTCGAACCCGATGCCCAAATCGCCCTCTTCGTCCGGGATGCCCAGGCGCTGCAGCAAAACCTGCCCGCCATCCGGGGCTGGGCGGCGGCGAGCCTCCTCGGCTTCAACGTCGAGTGCAACAAACCCGGCGCAGCGGCCCGCTGCTTCGCCGCCGAGACCATCGCCCTGCCGTTGCGCGCCTACGACCTCCGATGCAGGCAAAAGGTGCATGGCAAAGTCCTCGTCAACCGCTGCCCCCTGCCGCTGCCCAAGGTGAGCGGGATCCTCTCTCCGGGGATGTTCTGGCAATAAGCGGACGGGTGCGCCATGGCAGGGACACCAAACCCCTTATCGCCGGCCAGCGGGCGTGCTCAGTGGGCACATCAGGCATGGTCCGGGACAGCGTCATGGAGGATATGCGCAAAGGTTTGAGCCGGGGCTTCACACCCCTCTACACCACGGTCAGGACCTAGCGCCCTTGAATAAAGGATATTTCATGGCCCGGTGGGCGGCGGGACTACTACGGGTCCTGGGCTCCCCAGTGGTTCAGACTCTACCACAAACCGACATCCGCATCCTCAACCCCACCCAAGAGGCCTTTGCCGACTTCGCCGAGCAGACCCGCGATACCTCCGGGGCCTGGGTCAGGGCCATCCCCGTGGACCATCTGGGCTATCGCCAGACCAGCCTGGGCAGTGGCAGCGGCCTCCATGTCCAGGACGCCACCCTCCTCAAGATCCAGGTCACCTACGTCCAGCCTCTCATCGTGCCCTTCATCAATCAGATCGGGCGGGGGGTCTACCACATCCAGGAGGGTCTGGGCCAACTCGGCGTGCCCCAGTTCTTCGGCATCCCCCTGCGCCCGGTCATCGGCGTCGACGGCCAGACCCGCTGGGGCATCTCCATGCAGGCCGAGGCGCTGATGCGCATGCAGAGCCCCGTACTCGCTCAGGACCTGCCCAGCAGGGTGAGTGTGGAGCAGGGGCAGGACGGCGGTTCTGGGGCTAACGGCCCAGGGGCCGGAGATTGGGAACCCATCCCTCCACCGCCCAGCGACCTGCCCAGCATTCCCGATTCCGACACACCGCCACCGGAGCACATCTGCAATATCGGGCAGCAATAACCAGCACTAAAAAAACGGAGGAGCGAAGCATGTCATACACCATGACCCAAAAGACGCAAGACGGGCTCGGTGGTCTGTTGCTTCTGGGCGTGATCCTCACGCAGGGAGCGGATGCAGCCACCTATGAAACCTCCTTCTATTGCGCAAAGGCCACTACTGCGACAGAAAACACGATATGCCATGACGAGCACTTGGCTGCACTAGACCGGCAAATGGCAAAAAGCTATGGTCAGTTGACCGTCACCATGAGGCAAGCAGGCAACTACACCGAAGCGCTCCAGTACGTGACCGAGTCCCAGAAAAAATGGCTCCAAGAACGCAACGCCTGCAGGGCAGACACCCTCTGCATCACCAATGCCTATGGACTCCGTCTAGCTATACTCAACGGCTGCTACCTCCCGGATAAGCCCGCTGCACAGCCCGCGCCCACTCCGCAGCCCAAACCATGCTCGCCAACTGATCGGGTGGACTACAATTTTATAAAAAAGAGTGAAGGCGCCATGCTTGACTTCTATGTGCCGGGAGCATTTAAGGCCAATATCGAAACTGGCAAAAATCTAGGACCGCGATATCAAAAGAATAAAAAAACCGGCGATCTCGAGCAAAGAGCCATGGCGGCCAGTGGAGTCACGGTAGGGGAAGGTGTGGATCTTGGGCAGCAAACCATCGACAATCTAAGGCGCTACATGGAAATAGAGGAGAAGAAATATGGGAAGCCTGATAGCGTCAAAATAGAAAATATACTATTCCAGGTAGAGCCATACATTGGCTTAAAAAAAGAAGCTGCAGTGAATGCACTAAATGACTACTACGACAAAAATAATAAGATCTATCCGACCCTAAGAAAGGCAGATGCCGATTTTATTTCATCGGCAGTCAAACACGGTTATGCCGAAGACGCCGCGGCACTATTCAACAAGAATGCCAATCCAAAAATGAATTTCTGGGCTTTACCTAGCGCCGTGCAGACCACCCTCACCGACATGAAATACCATTCCTATATCTCCAGCGTCGCCCAACATTACTATCGGGCGGACTGGGAGGGGGCCGCGGCTGAGTTCGAGACCCTTGCCACCGGGAAATATGCCCAATATAAAGCCCGTTTTCAGGCACGCGCCCAGATCCTGCGCGATGCCATCACGGATCAATCCCTACCAAAACAGGGTGATCCCTGTGCCCCGAAGAAAACACCTGTCGCCTTCAATCGTTCCCTATGGTGGGAAAGCCAGCGAGGACCCCGTTGGGCGTGAGTTTTTACCTCTACTGCAGTTCAGGAGATTCAGCATGATACGACAACTTATTTCCGGCACAGCAACTTGCGTGGCCATAACCTTCAGTTGGAGCGCGGGCGCAGCAGACATGTCCCTCAACTGCCCGGCCGTCGCTGCCCAAACCCAAGACAGCTATGCGCGCGGCTGCAACCCACCATTGACCCCGCTGCAGGATGCCATTTGCAATTATAAGCCCAAGGTATGGACCGACAGTCTCCTGACCTTGGATTCTACCGTAGGCGTCCACTACGTCCGCGATTTGCGTGCTGCCGGCGCAGGCACACCCCAATGCAAGGATTTGCTCGAAAGCCACAAGGCCTACGAGAAAGAACTCCAAGGCTGCGGCAGCAACGGAGACTGTGTTCTCAAGGTCATAAGGAATTGGGCTGGGATATTATCGCACGTTGAAGATCGCCTGCGCCCTCCTCTGAACGAGGCGGCCCTGAAGAAATTCGCCGGGGGGATGAAGTTCCTCGATGGTCAACAGACGATCTCCCTGCTGAAACGCCTGGAACAAGGCATGGATCTCTACCCTCTGCCACAGGTGGCGTTACCCAACGGTAACGTCCTGGTCTGGGGTTTCCAACCCCACAATGCGCAAGTGCAGTCGCTGGCCGTGGTCAATCGCCAGGGTGCGGTGCAGCTCCTCGGCATCGTGGATAGGCTTTATCTGGCTCTGCCCTCAGGAAAAACTCAATGGGAGCCTGGGAAAGACGCACGGATCGCCCTTTTCGTTCGCGATCCGGCTGTCCTGAACCAGAATTTGTCCGCCATCCGCGCCTGGGCGGCGGCCAGCATCCTGGGCTTCAATCAGGATTGTCCGGGCAAGGATCAGACCCGCTGCCAGGCGGCTGCAAAGCTCCCCCTGCCTATCCAGGCTTATAACCTGAATTGCACGGCCGCCAAGGACAAAATCATCAACCAGCACTGCGCCATTTCCTTGCCGCAAGTGCCGGATAACGTCTCTCCAGGATTATTCTGGCAGTGAGGCGGCGGATTTTTGATTTGTAACAGCACGCATGTTCCACTGATAGAAGGAGCGTATCCATGTCCCTAAGCACCCTATTCCTAAACACCCCATCCCGTTTTGGCGCGTTGCTGATCCTGTCCACCGCGCTATGGAGCGCCCCCGCCCTGGCACAGACCGGCCTGCCCGCCGCCCAATGCAGCCGCGCGACCACTCCCACGGAAGGAGCCATCTGCGCCAACCAAGAACTCCGCGCCCTGGACACGGAACTTGCCGAGGCCTATCACCATGCCTTGGCCGCTACTAAAAAGGATAGCAACGAGCGTCAAATACTCATTGCCGACCAGCGACAGTGGCTTGCCATGCGTGATGCTTGTAAGGCGAATGTCGGGTGGTTGGCGGCGGCGTACCGCGAGCGTCTGGCGCAATTGCATCCAGGGGCTGTGCTGGAGCTATCTCCGATCGCGCTTCCCCAGTTCCTGGCGAAGCACCCAGACGCGGTCATTCAACTCACCAGTCAAAGTCCGGGCTGTAAATATTGTACGGACCAAGATCGCAGGATTTTCGCTGAGGTGGCGGCGCATCTGCCCGCGCATGTGGCCATCGCCCGGGTAGAGTGGACACCATGGTACCTTTTTCCCAAGGAAACTGCTTCGCTCACCGGATCCATGCCGGGAATTCCAATGATCGCGATATTGCGTAATGGGAAGGTGGTCGATCGCATTACAGGTGCGCAGATAGACCCGGCATTGCTATCCCAAGCCATGGCCTCGGTGTTTCGGGAGTGATCGGGCTTAGGCAAAGACGCCCGCTCATCTCCCAAGAGACTGAACGGCGGCGCCCATGGGGCCTAGAAGGGCGTGCCGGCGCGTGAGGCCAGCCACATGCCTCCCATGATCATCCCGAGGAGGATGGCGACCACCACTCCGATGACGGCGATCACCGCAGTGTAGGCGCCCGCTTTTTGCGCCGGGCACCGCATGGTCAGGGGCAAGCCGAGGAAGAGCTGATAGATGGCGTACACCCATGCGGCGAGGCTCACCAGGGCGCCGAGAAAGGGCACGGGGAGCGCCTGAAAGACCCCCGCAAGCCAGACCGGCGTAAAGGCGTAGGCCACGGTCTTGGTGGCCTGGGCAAGATCGGGCTGGCCATCAAAGGACTTGGCCAGGGCCATGGTGGCCCAGGCCAGGACCGCCACCAGGGCGATTTGAAGAATATAGCCCATGACCAGGTTTTGGATGACAAAGGGACCGACACCTCCCATACCGAGCATGGTCGCAGGGCCCATCATCCGTGACCACATCAACGCAGCCCCTATGCTGGAGAATACGGCTGGAATGGCCGCCAGCCACAAGATCCAGCCCATGTAGAGGGCGCGGATGGAAGTCGTCTCGCCGGCAATCTGCGGCCAGATCTCTTTGGGCTTGGTCAGGATGGCCATGAGGCGCTGCACGGATGGTGTCTGCATGACTGCTCCCTCCTCAGTTGAGCCTGTCGCAACAGTGTGGGTTATGGCGAAGCCGGGAGTCAAGCCGTCCGCTCCGGCTACCGCCATCCTCCGCAGTAGAGACAGATTGGCCCGATCTATGGGAGAATTTCATCGCCATCCTCGCCGGCTGCCGGCCAAGCGCCCGCCTAGGCGCCATGCCGATCGGCAAGGGACGGAGATTTTTGCTCCAACACATTGATCAAGAATACGGGACGAACCATGAACCGTGACGACCAGGAAGCAGTGCAATCATTAATCCATGAGTTCAGACAGACGCAGCCGGACATTTCGGCGACGGAGTTCGAGGTCTTCGCACAAAGACAATATGTTGCCAAAATAGAACGAAACAGAAAGCTTTCCATAGCTGCGTCAGTGGTTACTTTTCCAACGATAATCGTGGTATTTTTTATTCCTGCCGTGTTTATCTGGATGGGCTATCAGTTTGGAAGAAAGAAAATAATTGCCATCGAAGCCATTCGGCAATATGCGGACGAACTGAGGAGTCGTGAACACGGTTGATCCCGGATTCGGCCGTTGGGAATGGCATTCGTATCAGCTCGAATCACCGCAATGACCGATAACTGGAGGTACTATGGCGGAAACGCAGAACCCCGTCCCTATCCTTACCATCAACGATTACCCGGGCATGCGGGTCGCGCGGGTCATCGGGCCGGTCTATGGCACCGGGGTCAGGTCCCGCAGCATCGTGGGCAACTTTCTGGGGAGCGTGCGCGCGGTCTTCGGCGGGAAGCAGGAAGGCTACCGCAAAATGATTGCCCAGACCCGCGACGATGCCTTGGCGCAACTCGCCGAACACGCACGGTCCCTTGGGGCCAACGCCGTCCTGGGCATGCGCTTCGATTCCGGCGAATTCGATGCGGGGCAGGGGCAGGCCATGAATGAGGTAACGGCCTACGGTACCGCCGTGGTGGTGTCCGAGTAGGCTGGCAAAGCCGGCGCTGCCGATGAATTGTTACCCAGGGGGCATCCGACTAGCGATTGCGATAGCTTGAGGGGCTGGTCAATGGCAAAGCGATAACGGCTTTGCTATCTTCCCAGCCAAATGGCTGAAAAAATGGAGCCGCGCCCGGTGATCCTGGAAACACAGCAGTCCCAGGAGCAATTTTATCGTAGCCTGCTGGCCATGGGGCGCATCCTGCGGGATAGTCTGGAAGACGCCGTTGATACCGTATTCCAGCGCGTGGCCGAACGACTGGCAGCGGATCTGGATCTGCCCGTGGTGTGGATCGGTCGCCTAGGACCCGGGGCTACCTGGGTGCAGGTGGTGGCGACCGCGGGCGCTGCGCGGGAGTACACGGAGGGCCTGCGCATCAGTAGCTTGGCAGACATCCCCGAAGGGCAGGGGCCGGGAGGGCGAGTCCTGCGTTCGGGCGGGGGAGTGACTGCCGGCGATGTGGTGAATGCGCCGGACTTCGCCCCGTGGCGAGAGCGGGCCATCCGCTTTGCGCTGGGTGGCAATATGACGGCCGCCGCGACCGTGGGGGACGGCGGCCAGGTGATCATCGGGCTTTTTCATCACATCGGTGGTGCTTTCCCCGGGGCTACGGCACCCTTGATGACGGGTCTGGTCCAGGACTTGGCGGCCTTCCTCCGACAACAGGCCACGGCCAAGGATTATGTCCGCCTCCAGTCCTACCAGGAAGCGGCCATAGCCGCACAACAGGAGCTCCTCCGCCAGGAAAACCCCCAGGCCATGTATCAACGGCTGGTGGACATCGTGGTGGCGCAGACCGCAGCCATCGGGGCGTATATCGTTACCCTGGTGGCCGACGGCGAGGGGCTCGGCATCGTGGCGATGGCGGCCGATGACCCGACGCTCTGTACTGCCATGGAACAAGTCTACATCGCGCAGGATCTCCGCAATGGCGCCCATAGAGATGTCCTGGCTAGCCTGGCCTTCCGCGAAAAATCCCCCCAAGGCCCGGTGGGCTCCCCCTTATCCCCCGACATGCAAGCCCTGCAGCGCCACTATCCGGCCTTGTTGCGGATCCGTGGTGCCATGGCTTTTCCGGTCTTTGCCGGTGATGCAGCGGAGCCGGCCGCGGTGTTATTGATCCAGGCTGACGATCCCGGGCATTTCACGCCCCCGCTGCAGCAATTGCTGGCCCAACTGGCCACTAGCCTGGGGCTGGCCCTGTCGCAGTGGCGGCAGCATTGCGCCCTCATAGAGGCCGAGGCAGCCATCCATCAAATGGCTTTCTATGACGACCTCACCGGTCTACCCAATCGCCGTCTCCTCGAAAACCAACTGGAACAGGATATGGCCCGCTCCCAGCGGCACGGCAAGCTGCTGGCCGTATGCATGCTGGATCTGGATGGCTTCAAGCCCGTCAACGATAGCTACGGCCATGACGCCGGCGATGAGGTGCTGGCGGCCCTGGGACAACGCTTGCGCGCAGTCCTCCGCAAATCGGACTTCGTGGCCCGCCTGGGCGGGGATGAATTCGTACTGCTGGTGGAGGACATTTCCGACCTGGGCGATCTCACCCGGGTTCTGGACAAGGCACAGACGGCCGTTACCACCCCCATCCCCCTGAGCAATGGAGCAGCCGTCCGGCTCCAGGCGAGCATCGGGGTATGCCTCCAACCCTTCGGCGAAGGAGAAACCGGCGATCAACTCCTGCGCCGTGCCGATCAGGCCCTTTACGAAAGCAAGGCCCACAAGGCCGACCGGGACCGCTCCTGGGTGTTCTTTGGCGAGGAGGTGGCACGGGAACGGCAGCGCACGCCAGCCCAACGGCTATTGGACGAAGGCGCTCTGGAGGTCTGGTATCAACCCATCCTCGCGAACCACTCCCGCAAGGTGGTGGGAATGGAGGCCCTGGCGCGGCTGCGGGATCATGACGGGCGGATCCTCTATCCGGGGGAATTCCTGCCCCAGCTCGCAACGGAAGATCTGACCGATCTCAGCAGGCTGGTTCTGACCCAGGCACTGGCCGATTTGGCTATTCTGGATACCCGGGGATGGTCTCTCTGGGTTTCTTTCAATGTGACCCCGGAGTCCTTCTGCGGGCAATGCGTGCCCTGCTTGCAGGGGGTCATTGCGGCGAGCGGGATCGATCCGTCCCGCATCACCCTGGAGATCCTGGAGGGCAGCGATTTTCTGGAGCGCGACACCGCGTTGTCCGTCCTGCACGAAATCAAAGCGCTCGGCATCCGTCTGGCCCTGGACGACATTGGCAGCGCCTATGCCTCCCTGCTGCGCCTGAAGGAGTTGCCGGTCGATGAGATCAAGCTGGACCAGGGCTTCATCCGCACCCTGGAAGCGCGGCCCCAGGACCTGCACTTTGTGAGGACCATTCAGGACCTGGCCATGGAGTTGAAGGTGGATCTGGTGGTGGAAGGGGTGGAAACGGAGGACATCCTGGACGCCATGATGACCACGGGAGCGCCCTATCTCCAGGGCTATGTCATATCCCGGCCCATTCCCTTTGCCCAACTGGAGCCGTTTCTTGCCGGGTATTCCTGTCCCGATCATGACCTGCCCAAGAGCCTTTTCGGATTCTATGCCGGCACGTTGAGCTCCCACAGCGCCATCAAGAAGATGCTCATGATCAACCCCTCGGAAATGAATCCCGAGACCTTGGGGAATGCCAGGCACTGCCGCGGACACGGCGTGCTGCATCGCCTAGGATATGGCGATGACAGCCATTTGCTGCAATTGCATGACAATTATCATCGCGCCCTGGGCGACGCGGCCGAAAATGCCACAGAATCATTCAAAAACCATGGATGGGATGCGGTGGAGGAGTCGCTGGAACTCTTTCTGGCGGCGGTCATGAGCGAGTGGCGGATGGCGACCGGCAACGCTAAAACACACGCTCATGATGCTGCCGTCATAACCCCACCATCCGCGCCTCCACGCCAAGTCCCTTCAACTTCTCCAGGATGGCGCGCGAGTCCACGCAACTCGGATCGTAGGCAACCTTGAAAAAATGCCCCTCATCTCCTCCCGGATGGGAACTGACGACACATTCCATCACCCCGATGGCGACCGAAATTTCCTGCAATTCATCGGCGCTCAACCGCTGCACGCTGGCAAAAAGCATGTCGCTGATTTGATTCTGGTTGTGCATAAATCACCTCACTACTGAATGATAATCATAAACAACAACCATTGCATAGTAAGTGTAGCCCTTAATCCGCACTTTGCAAGCAGGGTATTTCGCCTGCAACTTCCTCAAGGCGCAGATCGTCAGGCGATCCCCGGCGTCAGGGCGCAAGGCATGCGTGATCCCGATTCCCCTTGCCTGGGAGGGGCCACGCCCCACCACCGGCGAGAACGGGCTGCATCACTCTTCCGACCCCCAGGACCCCCATGGCAGGGGTCCTTTACCCCCCCGATCACTTTCTCAATCAGCCTGGCGGCGCAGGAAAGCGGGGATGTCCAGGTCGCTGTAATCCGGTTTGCCACGAACCGCCTGGGGATTGCTGGCGGGGTGATGGGACTCGGGGTGGCGCACCCAGGCAGGCTTGTCCAGCTCGCGCCAATCGCCGGTGGTACTGGGCGCGGGCTTGAGGCGCGGGGTTTCGGCAGCCAGACGGACGGGCTCCCGCTGCAGGCCCGTGGCGACCACCGTTACCCGCAGCTCGCCTTCCAGATTCTCATCCAGCACCGTCCCGACCTTGACGTTGGCGTCATCGGCGGCATAGCTGCGAATCAGCTCGCCCACTTCCTCGAACTCACCCAGGGTCAGATCCAGGCCAGCGGTGATATTGACCAGGATGCCGCGGGCTCCGGCGAGATTGATGTCGTCCAGGAGGGGGCTGGAGGCAGCGCGGGTGGCGGCTTCCTTGGCGCGGTTTTCGCCACGCCCGGAGGCCGTGCCCATCATGGCCAGACCCATGCCGGACATGACCGTGCGCACGTCGGCAAAATCCAGGTTCATCAGGCCGGGACGGGTCACCAGTTCGGCGATGCCCTGCACGGCGCCCAGGAGGATATGGTCGGCCGCCTTGTAGGCATCGCGCAGGCTGATGCTCTTGCCCAGTACCGAAAGGAGTTTTTCGTTGGGAATGATGACCAGGGAATCGACGTGCTGGGAGAGTTCATCGATGCCGGCGAGGGCGTGTTGCTGGCGCTTTTTCCCCTCGAAATTGAAGGGCTTGGTGACCACACCCACGGTAAGGATGCCCATGTCCCGGGCGATGGCGGCGACCACCGGAGCGGCGCCGGTGCCCGTGCCACCGCCCATGCCGGTGGTGATGAACACCATGTCGGCGGATTCCAGGGCCGCGCGGATCTCGTCCCGGCCTTCTTCCGCCGCCTTGCGGCCCACTTCCGGATCGGCGCCCGCACCGAGTCCGCGGGTGATCTGGGCGCCCAACTGGATGGTGTAGTTGGCCTGGGAAAAACGCAGGGCCTGGGCATCGGTATTGGCGGCAATGAACTGCACCCCATCCAGGCCCGCCTCGCACATGTTGTTGATGGCGTTGCCGCCGCCGCCGCCGACACCAATCACCTTGATGACGGCACCTTCCTGTTCGCATTCCGTTAGATCGTACATGGCCTTTTCCTCTTCGTTAATCCGGTGAATGTTGCTGCATCATTGCGTCAAAATCGGTCAGCCGAAGCTGGTCTGCACCCAGGAACGCATCTTCTTGAAAATACCGCCGAAACTGGTATCCATGTTGGCCGCCGCCGTGGGTAAACGCAGGGGCTCGGCCTGGGTCACCACTTGGTTGTGCAAACCATACATGACCAGACCGACGCCGGTGGCGTGGATGGGATTGCGCACCACCTGCTCCATGCCGCCGATATGCATGGGTTCGCCCACGCGCACGGGCAGGTGCAGGATTTCCTCGGCCAATTCGGCCATGCCTTCGAGCTTGCTGGAACCGCCGGTAATGACCACGCCCGCGGCCACCATGTCCTCGTAACCCGTGCGGCGCAGTTCCGCCTGGATGAGTTCAAAGAGCTCCTTGATGCGCGGCTCGATGATGTCGCCGAGGATGCGCCGGGAGATGGTGCGGGGCGGACGGGTGCCGACGCTGGGGACGGGGATCTCGTCGTCCTGCTCGATCAGGTCGCCCAAGGCGCAACCGTAGAGCTTTTTGATCTGCTCCGCCTCCACCGGCGGGGTGCGCAGACCCAAGGCGATATCGTTGGTGACTTGGTCACCGGCAATGGGAATCACCGCTGTATGGCGAATGGCGCCGTCGCGGAAGATGGCGATGTCGGTGGTGCCGCCGCCGATATCCACCAGGCAAACGCCGAGTTCCTTTTCATCCTGGGTAAGGACGGCGTCGGCCGAGGCCAGTTGTTCCAGAACCAGGTCCTGCACCTGCAGGCCACAGCGCTCTACGCACTTGGCAATGTTCTGGGCGGCGCTCACCGCGCCGGTGACGATATGCACCCGTGCCTCCAGGCGCACTCCCGACATGCCGATGGGCTCCCGCACCCCTTCCTGGCTGTCGATCATGAATTCCTGGGGCAGGATGTGAATGACGTTCTGGTCCTGGGGGATGACGATGGCCCGGGCGGCATCCATGACCCGGCCCACGTCCTCGCTACTGACTTCCTTGTTCTTGATGGCGACGATGCCATGGCTGTTGTAGCCGCGGATATGGCCGCCGGCGATGCCCACCACGGCACCGTGGATCTGGACGCCGGCCATGAGCTCGGCCTCCTGCACGGCGCGGGTGATGGCCTGGACCGTGGACTCGATGTCCACTACCACGCCCTTTTTCAGCCCCCGCGAAGGATGCTGGCCAACACCGATGATCTCCGCCTCCCGCCCGCCGCCGCGGGTCTGGGCGACGATGCACGCCACCTTGGAGGTACCGATATCCAAACCGACGATGAGTTCCTGATTGCCGTGTTTCATGTCTCTCTCCTTGGGATCCGGATCCCGTCACTGACTGCTGGATGTGTTGGCCGCCGTGGGCATGGCAACCGCTAAGCCGTTGGTGTAACGCAGGTCCATGGTGGCCCCTGGCACGAGGTATTCCTTGATCTGCGGCGCAATGGCGACCCAGCGCTGCAGGGCGGGCAAGACATCGTCGCGGCCCAGCAAGAGCCGCACGCCGTTGCTCAGGATGCAGCGCCAGGCCCCCCGCTGATCTTCCTGCAAATCCGCCACCTGCAGGCCAAGGGGGGCAAGGATGCGGTTGAAAATGGCCAACTGCTGGAGCAGTTGCATGCCGCTGTTGGCCGGCCCCTCCAGATTGGGCAAACCCGCGGGCACCTGGGTCGCGGGCACCTGAAAGACCTGCCCCTGGGTATCGAGCATCTGTCCGGCGCCTCCCAGCCAGCGGGCCGCAGGGGTTTCCTGCTGAATTTGGACCTGGAGCTTGTCCGGCCATACCCGGCGCACCTCGGCGTCGGCGACCCAGGGAAGCGCGGCCAGGGCATGCCGCACTTGGTCGGGATTCACCCAAAGGAATCCTTTGGCAGCAAAGGGTTTGACCGTAGTCAGGATGACCCCCGCCGGGATTCGCGGCGATTGTCCCTGGACCACCAGCGACTGGATGGGCATGAGTTGGGGATTGCGCAGCCAAACCCAGCCCTGCCAAGCGGCCACGGTGAGGCCCGCCAATCCCAGGCCGACGCCCAGACCCACGCCATAGCGACGCCAGGGAATGGGCTTGCGCGGCGTCGCCGCTGGGGCTGGGCGCGGACGCGCCGTTGCGGCCGATGCCGTCTCCCGGCGCGCTCCCCCATGGGTATGGTCTCGCAGGTCCCGCATGACGCTAACCATTTTCCACCCTCCTCTGCGCCGCGCGCAGGATAGTGCTGCATAAGGCATTGAAATCCTGGCCGGCCGCGGCTGCCGCCATGGGCACCAGACTATGGCTGGTCATGCCCGGTACGCTGTTCATTTCCAACAAGAACGGCTGGCCGGCGGCATCGATCATGAAATCCACCCGACCCCAGTCGCGGCCATCCAGGGCGGCAAAGGCCCGCAGGGCCAAGGCCTGCAACTGCCTGTCCGTGTGTTCCCCAAGGCCCGAAGGGAGGAGATAGCGGGTGTCATCGGCGAGATATTTGGCGGTGTAATCGTAAAACTCCCGCGGCGTTTCAATGACAATGGGCGGCAGGGCCTGGCCGTCCAGCACGGCCACGGTAGCCTCCCGGCCCAGGATGGCGCCTTCGCAGATCACCTCGCTATCCTGGGCAAAGGCCGCCGCGAGGGCGGCGGCGATGTCCCCGGCGGCCTTGATCTTGCTCACCCCCAGGCTGGAGCCGGCGCGGTTGGGCTTGATGTAAAAGGGCAGACCCAACATGGCGCAGAGATCCGGCACGGCTGCGGCGCGCCGGAGGAGGACGCCCTCGGGCACCGGCAGACCCTCGGCACGCCACAACTGCTTGGAACGCCATTTGTCCATGGACAGGGCGGCGGCCAGCACGGCGCTACCCGTATAAGGGATACCCTGGGCTTCCAGACAACCCTGCAGAACCCCATCTTCGCCAAAACTGCCATGAGTCACGTTGAAAGCCATTCCCGCGCCGCTGGCGTGCAACTGTGCGCCGATGCGGCGCGCCTCCACATCGATGCCCACCGCATCCAGACCCAGTTGCAACAAGGCCTGCAGAACATTGCGGCCGCTCTCCAGCGATACCTCCCGCTCCCCCGAAGGCCCTCCGTAAAGCACGGCCACCCGCGGCATCTCAGACATCGGCCGTCTCCCCCAGGATGCGCATCTCGGTCTCCAGCCATACGCCAAAATGTTTTTGCACCGTCTCCTGCACCTCGCTGACCAAGGCCTCGATCTCGGCCGCTTGGGCCTGATTCCGGTTGATGATGAAATTGGCATGTTGCCGGCTGATCTCGGCATCGCCATAACGCAGGCCTTTCAAGCCCGCCGCCTCGATGAGCCGTGCCGCATGATCCCCCGGCGGGTTGCGGAAAACCGAGCCGCAACTGGGCCATTCCAGGGGCTGGGTCGCGGCGCGACGCTCCTGCCAGGCGCGCAGGCGGGCCATGACCTCCACGGGCTCACCCGCTTGGAGGCGCAGTCCGGCGGCTACGAAGCAGGCATCCTCCTGGCCTAGAACCGAGCGGTAACCCACCTGGAAATGCGCGCGTTCCCGCCGCTCCAGGCGGCCATCGGGGAAAAGCAGGTCCACCCACTCCACCAGGCTCCAGGTATCGCCGCCATGGGCGCCGGCATTCATGGCCAGACAACCGCCCAGGGTGCCGGGAATGCCGGCCAGGAACTCGCCTCCCGCCAGACCATTTTTGGCGAGGAAGTGCGCCAGCTTGACGGCGCTGACCCCGGCCCCCGCCAGCACCAGGCCGTCACTGCGGCACTCCAGAGTGTCCAGCGTATTGGCGAGGCAGACCACGGTGCCGCGGATGCCGCCGTCGCGCACCAGCAGATTGCTCCCCATCCCGACCCAGGCCACCGGCGGGATGGCGAAATGACGGAGGAAGTGCAGCAGATCCTGCTGGTCCGCCGGACGGTAAAAACGTTCGGCCGGGCCGCCCACCCGCCAACTGGTGTGGCGGGCCATGGCTTCCCCCAGGCGCAAACGGCCGCGGCCGGCGTCCGGGCGTTGCGGGCAGGCGCTCATGGCCGCTCCTCGGCAAACACCGCCGGCCAGCGACCGGCCAGCGTGGCGATACTGCCGGCGCCCATGGTCAACAAAACGGCGTTGGCAGGCAGGTCGGCCAGGATCTGCCGGGGTCGCTCCAGGAGATCGGGCGCATAGCTGCAGGGCGTACCCTGCACCGTCAACGCCTCGGCCAGCGCCCTGCCGGTGATCCCCGGCAGGGGTTTTTCACCGGCCCCATAGATCTCGGTGAGCACCACTTGATCCGCGGCCGCCAGGGTTGCTACGAAATCGCCGAAAAGGGCCTGGGTGCGGGTATAGCGATGGGGCTGAAAGGCCAGCACCAGGGGCCGCTCGGGCCAGACGGCGCGGGCGGCGGCAATGGTGGCCGCAATTTCCCGGGGGTGATGGCCGTAATCGTCCACCACGGTGACGCCGGCAAAGTCACCCAGCACTTCAAAACGGCGGCCGACCCCGCGAAAATCGGCCAGGGCCTGGCGAATCACCGCCTCCGGCACGCCCACCTTGCTGGCGATGCCGATGGCCGCCATGGCGTTGAGGACGTTGTGGCGGCCGGGGATGCCAAGATCGACATCCATCCAGTGTACATAGTCTCCGTCCACCAGACGCCAGAGGGAGAAATGCGCACCGATCCCCCGCACCACGACATCACGGGCCTGGAGGTCCACACCCTCACCAAAGCCATAGCGCAGGACCGGTGTGCGCAGTTCGGAAATCAGTCCCGCCACCTGGGGGTCGTCCGTACACAAGACCGCCAAGCCGTAAAAAGGCAGGCGTTGCAGGAATTGGACAAAGGCGGCACGGAGGGTTTCGAGGCTGCCTCCATAGGTGTCCATGTGGTCGGCATCGATATTGGTGACGACTGCCATCACCGGCGCCAGATAGAGGAAAGAAGCGTCGGACTCATCGGCCTCGGCCACCAGATAATCGCCGCTGCCCAAGGCCGCGTGGGTGCCGGCGCTCTTCAGACGGCCGCCGATGACGAAGGTGGGGTCCAGACCCGCTTCGGCGAGGATGCTGGCCACCAGACTGGTGGTGGTGGTCTTGCCGTGGGTGCCGGCAATGGCGATGCCGTGCTTGAAACGCATGAGCTCGGCGAGCATCTCGGCGCGACGGATCACCGGGATGCGCATGGCGCGGGCCGCCTGGACCTCCGGATTCTCATCGGGCACTGCCGAAGAGATGACGACCACGTCGGCACCGCGCACATTGGCGGCCTCATGGCCGCTGTAGATCCGCGCCCCCAGGTCGGCCAGACGCAGGGTGGCTCCCCCCGGTTTGAGATCGGATCCGGAGACACCGTAACCGAGATTGAGCAGCACTTCGGCGATACCCCGCATGCCGCTGCCGCCGATGCCCACCATATGGATCTGCCGCACCCAGTTACGCATACCGACACCCCGTCATCTCCGCACACGCTGCCGCCACCTGGGCGGCGGCATCCACCTTGGCGCTGGCCCGCGCCGCCTCGGCCCAGGCCAGCCGCTTTTCCCCTTCCGCCAGGAGGGGCGTCAGGACCGCCAGGAGCCCGGCCCCATCCAGGCCGCCCTGGCGCAGCATCACGGCCGCCCCGGCCTTTTCCAGAAAGCGCGCATTGGCCGCCTGGTGGTCGTCCACGGCAAAGGGATAGGGAATGAGCACGGCCCCCAGACCCGCCGCCGCCAGTTCCGCCACCGTGGCCGCGCCGGCGCGGCAGACGGCCAGATCGGCCCAGGCCAAAGCCCCCGCCATATCGCCGATGAAGGCTTCCACCCGCGCCGGGATGCCGGCTTCGGCATAGCGCGTCGCCACTGTCTGGGTATGGTCCCGCCCCGCCTGATGCCAGATTTCCGGTCGCTCGGCCATCGGCAAGGCCTGCAGCGCAGCGATTACGATCTCGTTGAGCACCTTGGCTCCCTGACTGCCTCCCATGATGAGCAGCCGCACGGGGCCCCCATGCCCCATGCGTTGCCGCGGTTCGGGGAGGGCGGCGATCTCCGCCCGCACGGGATTGCCCACCCATTCTCCCCGCCGCAGCCCGGCCTCGGGGAAGCCCAGGAAAATGCGCCGGGCCAAGGGGGCCAGCAAACGGTTGCTGAGCCCCGCCACGGCATTCTGCTCATGCAGACACAGGGGCAGTCCCAAACTCCACGCCGCCAGGCCAACGGGGGCCGCCACATAACCGCCCATGCCCAAAACCGCTTGGGTCTGTTGCCGGCGCAGGATGCGCCGGGCCTGCAGGACCGCCCGCCACACCCGCCACGGCGCCTGCAGCCAGCGGCCCAGGCCCTTACCGCGCAATCCCCGCATCTGCAAGGTATGGAGAGGGAACCCGTGCTCCGGCACGAGGGCTGCCTCCATGCCCGCCGCCGTTCCGATGAAGTCCACGGAGACTCCCCTCGCCCGCAGTTCCCCCGCCACCGCCAGGGCCGGAAAGACATGACCGCCGGTACCGCCGGCAGCGATGACCACCCGCTCAGCCATGTTCCACCTCCGCCTTGCCGGCCACGGCCCGGGCGGATAGCGCCGGATAACGGCGGCTCACTCCCAGGACCACCCCCAGGGCCGCACAGAGAAAGACCAGACTGCTGCCGCCGTAACTAATCAGCGGCAGGGCAAAGCCCTTGGTCGGCAGGGCGCCGAGATTCACCCCCATGGACAGCACCGCCTCCCCCCCGAACCAGGTCAGGGTTCCATAACAGAACAGGGCGGAGAAGGCATCGCCGGCCGCCGCGGCGCGCCGACCGATGCGATAGATGCGCCAACTCGCCACCGCGTAGAGCAAGGCCAGTGCCCAGACCCCCACCATGCCCAGTTCCTCGCCGATTACCGCGAGGATGAAGTCGGTGTAAGACTCCGGGAGGTAGAAATATTTCATCACCCCGTCACCCAATCCCACCCCGAAGACCCCGCCCCGGCCGAAGGCGATGAGCGATTGCACCAGTTGGAAACCGGCGCCGTAGGGATCGGCCCAGGGGTTCTGGAAGGCGGTGATACGGGCCAGACGATAGGGAGCGGAAACCGCCAAAGCGCCCAAGGCGGTTCCGGACACCGCCCCGGCCAGGAGCACATAGCCCATGGGCAGGCCGCCGAGGAAGAGCAATACCCCCGTCAGCAGGACGACCATGGCGTAGGAGCCGAAATCCGGCTGCAGCAGGAGGAGAACGCCGAGGATGCCGAGGACCACAAAGATGGGCCATAAGCCTTCCTTGAATTTTCCGAGCAATTCCCCTTTGCGCACCACGTAACGGGAGACGAAGAGCAGAAGGGCGAATTTCAGCAACTCCGAGGGCTGCAGGCGGATGACCAGGAAATTGATCCAGCGGTGGGAGCCGTTCACCGACACGCCGATGAAGGGAAAGAAGACCAGGAGCAGAAAGAGGAGGGAAAGCCCCATGAGGGGAAAGGACAGCCGCTCCCAGAAGTCCACATCGACGCGGCTGGCATAATACAGCACCGCTGCTGCCAAGGCGCCAAAGAGGGCTTGCCGTTGGGCAAAATAGAAGGCATTGCCGGTGGCGTGTTGGGCGATGGGGGCGCTGGCCGAATAGACCATCACCAGGCCGAAACCCAGCAGCACCAGAATGATCCACCACAGGACCGTATCCGCCGGACCATCCTCCGCCAGCCACCAGCTTGGGCGCTTCATCCCTCACCTCCGGCAAGGTTGCGCACCGCTTGCTGAAACTGGTGGCCGCGATCCTGATAATCCGCGAACATATCGAGACTGGCGCAGGCCGGCGAGAGCAAGACCTGATCTCCGGGCCGGGCCATGGCCGCGGCGGCGCGCACCGCTTCTTCCATGCTCCCGACCCGCCGTAGGGGCAGCACTCCGGCAAGGATCTCCGCGAGCAGCGGCGCGTCCTTGCCCAGCAGCACTGCGGCCCGCTGACCGGCGCAGGCGGCCCGCAGGGGCGAGAGATCGGCGCCCTTGGCGTCCCCGCCCAGGATCAGCACCAGGGGACCCGGCAGGCCGGCGATGGCCTTGAGGGTGGCGCCCAGGTTGGTCCCCTTGGAATCGTCGTAATAATCGACACCGGCGACCTGCCCCACCCGGCTCATGCGATGGGGCAAGCCGGCAAAGGTCGCCAGTGCCTGCGCCATGGCCGCCGCCGGCAGCCCCACGGCGCTGCCCAGGGCCAGGGCGGCCATGGCATTTTCCCGGTTATGGGCGCCCATGAGGCGCAACTGCGTCACCGCCATCAGACGCTCACTAGCTCCTTCACCCAAGCGCCAGAAATAGCCGTCCCGCTCCATCACGCTGCCTGGGGTATGCGCGTCGGGGGCGGCGAAGGTAACGATCCGCACACCCGTCGGCACCGTCGGCGCCAAGGCCATCACCGCCGCATCGCCGGCGTTGAGGACCAGGGTGTCGCCCGTCCCCATGGCCTGGAAAATGCGCGCCTTGGCCGCCTGATACGCTGTGTAATCCCCATGCCAGTCGAGATGGTCGGGGCTGAAATTGAGAATGGCCGCCGCGCGCGGGTGGAACTGCGTACAGGCCGCCAACTGAAAGCTGGACAGCTCCAGCACATAGAGCTCCGGCTCCGGGCCGTTGCTCGGCAGGAGTTCCAGGGCCGGCGTGCCGAGATTGCCCCCCACCGCCACCCGCCATCCTGCCGCCTTGGCCATCTCGCCCACTAGGGTGGTGACGGTGCTTTTGCCATTGGAGCCGGTGATGGCGACAATGGGTGCATGGGCCAGTTGGCCAAAGAGCTCCATATCGCCGAGGATTGGTACCCCCTGCTCCCGGGCCTGGCGCAAGGCCGGGATGTCCCAGGCCAGACCGGGGCTGACCAGCACGGCGTCGGCGCCCGAAAACTGCCCTGGGCGGAAGGCGCCAAAATGGAAATCCACGTCCGGGTAGCGGCTGCGCAGGGCGTCCGCGTCGGCCAGCAAACGGGTGTCGGCCGCCTGACAACGGGCGCCCAGACGCCGAGCCGTGTCCAGCAGGGAGCGGCCGCTTTTGCCCAGGCCCACGATCCAAACCTTTTTGCCGGAGATGTCCATGTCAGCGGATCTTCAAACTGGAGAGGCCAATGAGGACCAGGATCACGGTAATGATCCAGAAACGCACGGCCACCCGCGGTTCGGGCCAGCCTTTTTTCTCATAATGATGATGCAGGGGCGCCATGCGAAAGACGCGCTTGCCGGTAAGCCGGAAGGAAGCCACCTGGATCATCACCGAAAGGGTCTCCACCACAAAGATCCCCCCCATAATGAACAGCACCAGTTCCTGCCGGGCAACGATGGCCACAATGGCCAGAGCCGCCCCCAGGGCCAGGGCGCCGGTGTCCCCCATGAAGACCTCGGCGGGATAGGTGTTGAACCAGAGAAAGCCCAGCCCTGCCCCCACCAGGGCGCCGCAAAAAATCAGCATCTGTCCGGCCCCCGGCACCCAGGGCACGTCCAGATACCGGGCAAAGACGGCATTGCCCGAGACATAGGCAAAAATCCCCAGGGCCCCGCCCACCATCACCGTGGGGACGATGGCCAAGCCATCGAGACCGTCGGTCAGGTTCACCGCATTGGAACTGCCGACAATGACAAAATAGCTGAAGACGATGAAACCCAGTCCCAAAGGAATGGCCACATGGGGAATGAAGGGGAGAATCAGGCTTGTTTCCACAGGGCTTTGCGCGGTGAGATAGAGGGTCGCCGCCGCCCCGAGGGCCGCCACGGACTGCAGGCCATATTTGCCCCGCGCCGAGAGGCCTTTGCTGTTTTTGCGGCGCAACTTGCGCCAGTCGTCCACGAAACCGATAGCCCCGAAGGCCAGCGTGGTGATCACCGCCACCCACACGAAGCGATTATTCAGGTCCGCCCAGAGCAGGGTAGTCAGGAGTACCACCAGCAGGATCATGGCCCCGCCCATGGTCGGCGTGCCTTGTTTGCTGAGATGGGTCTCCGGTCCGTCATTGCGCACCTGCTGGCCGATCTTGTACCGGCGCAGGCGGGAAATGAAATAAGGCCCGATGAGAAAGGAGAGAATCAGGGCCGTCAGGATGGCCAGCACGCCGCGCAGGGTCAGGTACTGGAAGACATAAAAGCCGTGGTAGACTTCTCCGAGCCACATGAAGAGGGCATACAGCATCAGGCCACCTCCATGCGCAAGGCCGCCACCACCCGCTCCATGCGCGCCGCCCGGGAGCCTTTGACGAGCACCACGCAATCCGGGTCCAGTAGGGGAGCAACGGCCTCCAGCAGGGCCTCCAGATCGTCAAAGGCGGCGGCGTCGGCCCCAAAGGCCGCAGCGGCTTCCGCCGCCAGAGGGCCCAGGGCAAGCAGGGCGTCAATGCCCAGGGCCCGCGCCCGCTGCCCCGCCTGCCGATGATAGGCCACGGCCGCAGGTCCCAACTCGCCCATGTCGCCGAGGATCAGGATGCGGCGGCCGGTCTGGGCGGCCAGGACCTGCATGGCCGCTTCCAGGGAGGCGGGGTTGGCGTTGTAGGTATCGTCCAGGAGGCGATAACCGGCCTTACCGCTACGCCACTGCAGACGGCCGGGAATGGGCCGCAACGTGGCCACGCCGCGCTGGATCGTGGCGATGGGGATACCGAGGGCCAGGGCCGCCGTAGCCGCCGCCAGGGCATTGGCGCCATTGTGGCGACCCGCCAGGGGCAGGGCGAGGCCAAACTCGCCCTGGGGCGCCCGCAGCTCCAGGTGGCCACCCTGCCCCATGGCCTCCCAGCGGCCGCGCACGCGCGCCGGCCGATCCTCCAGAGTGAAGCGCCAGACCTCGCCGGGAGCCTTTTCCGCCCAGTCCTCCACAAAGGGGTCATCGGCATTGAGCACCGCCGTGCCCTGCGGATCCAGACCCTCCAGGATCTCGCCTTTGGCCATCGCCACGGCGGCCACCGTCCCCAGGCCCTCCAGATGGGCGGCGGCCGCATTGGTGATCAATGCCAGCCGCGGCTGCGCCAGGCGCGTCAACAGCGCCAGTTCGCCGGCGTGATTCATTCCCATTTCCAGAACCGCATAACGGTGCTCCGGCCCCAGTCGCGCCAGGGTCAAGGGCACGCCGATGTGGTTGTTTTGATTACCGCGGCTCGCCAGGACCGGTCCCTCCTGGGCAAGAATGGCGGCGAGGATCTCCTTGACCGTGGTCTTGCCGCAGGAGCCGGTGACGGCCGCCACCGGCAAGGTGAACTGGCGGCGCCAGTGGGCGGCCAGGGCTTGCACGGCGACCAGGGTATCGGCCACGAGGACCCCCGGGGCCGCCACGGGGCGGGCCACCAGGACCGCAGCGGCCCCCTGCGCCAGGGCCGCTGCCACGTATTCGTGACCGTCGAAACGCTGACCCGGCAGCGCCACAAAGAGTTCACCTGCTAGCGGCTGACGGCTGTCCGTAGCCAGCCCTACAATCTCCAGTCCGGCGTCGCTGCCGGGCAGGAGGCTGCCACCGGTAATGGCGGCGATCTGTTTTAAGGAAAGGCGGATCATGGCTCCAGCACCTCGCGGGCGATGCCGATATCGGCAAAGGGCCGGCGCTGGCCGCCCCGCTCCTGATAGCTCTCGTGTCCCTTGCCGGCAATGAGCACCCAGTCGCCCTGACCCGCCTCCAGGATCCCCCGGCGGATGGCTTCGGCGCGATCGTGGATCACCGCCACGCCCGCGGGACGCTGCATGCCGGTAAGGATATCGGTCACGATCCGGGCCGGATCCTCGCTGCGCGGATTATCGTCCGTCAGCACGATCCGGTCGGCGAGCATTTCCGCAATGCGCCCCATCTCCGGCCGCTTGCCCACATCCCGGTCGCCACCGCAACCGAAGATCACGGTGATCCGCCCCTTGGCCACCCGCCGCAGGTCCGTCAGCACCCGCGCCAGGGCGTCGGGGCTATGGGCATAGTCCACCATCACCTGGGGCTGGCCGGGACCGCCGGCGAGACGCTGATAACGGCCCTCGGGCAGGGAGACGGCGGCCACGGCCGCAGCCTCCGCCGGCCAGCCCAAGCCCTCCACCACGGCCAATGCCGCCAACAGATTCATGACATTGGCGCTGCCCAGCAGGGGACTGCGCAGGGCGCGTTCGCCGGCGGGGGTGTGCATCTTTAGCAAGGTTCCGCTTGCCCCGGGATGAAATTCCGTACAGTGGTAATCGCCCGCACCCAGGCCATAACGCAGCACCCGCACCGTTGCGGGGAGCATCCGCGCCAGGCGCTCAGCCATGGGATCGTCGCCATTGAGCACCGCCAGGCGCAGACCTTCCTGGCGGAAGAGGGCGGCCTTGGCGGCGAAATAACGTTCCATATCTCCATGGAAATCCAGGTGGTCGCGGCTCAGGTTGGTAAATACCGCCGCCGCAAAAGGCACCTCTGCCACCCGTCCCAAATCAAGGGCATGGGAGGAGACCTCCACGGCGATCACCCGAGCCCCCGCCCCACGCATTTCGGCCAGGGCCCGCCACAGGGTGACGGCCTCCGGCGTGGTGTTGGCCAAGGGCGTCAGGGCGTCCGGACAGCCATAGCCCAAGGTACCCAGAACCATGCCCGGCTGGGGCGCCAGTTGGGCGATGAGGCGGGTCACGCTGCTCTTGCCATTGGTGCCCGTCACCCCCACCAGCAAGGGGGCGGCCTCCTCATCCCAGCGATACCAACGGCGCAGGGCCGTGCCCAGCAACTCCCGTGCCGCCGGATGGGACCACAGCGGCCGGCCCCCAAGCTCCGTGACGCCCTCGGTCCCTTCCACCAGGACCGCCACCGCGCCGGCATCCCAGGCCGCCTGGGCAAAGGCATGGCCATCCCCGTGGCGGGTCCGCAGGCCGACATAGAGCATCCCCGGCTGGAGGCGCCGGGTATCGCTTTCGATGCCAGTCACCCGCAGATCGGCCAAGGCCTCCGGACAGTCCGGCAAGAGCGTATGCAGGGCGACACCCTCACTGGGCAGCATCACCGGCTCCTTCCGCCCAGAGGCGCTCCTGGGCCGTCGTCATGCGCTTGGCCATCTGGGCGTTCCATTGGGCTGCAGGCATGTCCGGCGCCACATTCATCAGGCGCAGGGCCGCGCTCATGGTCACCCGAAAGACCGGCGCCGCCACCACGCCGCCGAAACGCCAGCCTTGGGTGGGATCCCGTACCACTACGGCCATGACGAGTTGGGGATGATCGGCTGGTGCAAAACCCACAAAGGTCGTGTTGACCCGATTTTTATAAAAACCGCCCTTGCCGTCGGCCATGCTGGAGGTGCCCGTCTTGCCCGCCACCGTATAACCGGGGATGGCGGCGAGGAAACCGGTGCCGCCGCGGCTGATCACCCCCGCCAGCCAACCCTGCAGGTCCCGGGCCACCTGCACGGGCATGACCCGGCTGCCCTGCACCTGAGTCCCGTCGTTCACGCGCTGCAAGCTGGGTTGCACATAGACCCCATCATTGGCGATGGCGCCGTAGGCGGCGGCCAATTGCAAGGGCGTGACGGAGATGCCGTAGCCATAGGCCATGGCCGCCCGCCGCGCGATACTCCAGCCCTGCCAGGCCGGCACCGTCCCCGGCGCCTCCCCGGGCAAGCCGGCACCACTGACCTGGCCGAAGCCCACCGTGCGCAGCATATGATAGAGATCCGCTGGCGGGGTGCGCAGGGAGATCTGCGCCGCGCCGATGTTGCTGGAGTACTTGAGAACCTGGGCCAGGTTCAGCACACCGTGGCGCACATCGTCCTGAATGCAGTAATTGGCTACCCGAAAACAGTTGGTATTGACGTCGAAAGTGGAGTTGGGATCAATGCTACCGTCATCAAGGGCCGCCGCAATGGTAAAGGGCTTCATCACCGAACCCGGTTCATAGGTATCGGCAACGGCCCGATTGCCATACAGGCCCGGCTCGTAATCCTGGCGGTTGTTGGGGTTGAAGGAAGGATAACTCACCAGGGCCAGGACCTCGCCGGTATGGACATTCATCACCACGGCCGACCCCGACTGCGCCTTGAACTGTTGCACGGCAGCGGCCAGGGCCGTGTAGGCGAAATATTGGATATTGCGATCGATACTCAGGAGCAGCGGCCGGCCCTGCTCGGCGGGCGGGCCCATCTGGACCACCGAGAGGGCCTGGCCGCGATTGTCCTGCAAGCCCGTCTCCTTCCCCGGCGTCCCGCGCAACCATTGATTATATGCCAATTCCACGCCCTCGATGCCGCGACCATCGACGTTGGTAAAGCCCAGCAGCGGCGCCGCCACCGCACCCAGGGGATAATAACGGCGGCTCTCGGTCAGGGTATAAACGCCGGGGATGTGCAGGCCCATCACCGCAGCCGCCCGTTCGGGAGGCAACTGACGGGCAATGAAGGCAAACTCCGCACCACCGCCGCGCGCCCGCCGTTCCAAGGTCGGCAACGGCAGTTCCAGGGCCTGGGCCAGTTGGGGCCAACGGGTCACCTGGTGGTTAAATAGTTGGGGGTCCACCCAGACGGCCTTGACGGGCACCGATATCGCCAAGGGGACGCCGTTGCGATCCAGCACCGCACCGCGCATGGCCGGGAGCGGCAAGTGCCGGAGATAACGCTGCGCTCCCTGTTCGCGTAAAAATCCCGCGTTCTCCACTTGCAGGCGCCAGGCCTGAACCATGATCGCCACCAACCCGACGCCCACCAGACCCATCATGACGGCCGCCCGCCAAGCCGGTAGCACGGCCATGGCAGGGTGACGGTCGGGCATGGCGGCGTCTCGATTCACGGCGTCTTGACCATGATGATCTGGCTATTCTTCGGCACCTCCAGCCCCAGACGCTGACGGGCAATGTCCCCCACCCGCGCGTTGGAGGCTAGGGTCGCCTGCTCCAACTGCAGTTGCCCCCAGCGGTTATCCAGGGCAAAGCGCTCCGACTGGGCCTGTTGCAAGGCAATGAACAGGCTCCTCGTCCCTTCCCGGGCGGCAACGATACCCACCAGGGTGGTCAAAATCAGCAAGGCCAGCACTATCGTCGCACTACGCATGGAACCCCCTCCAAAGATTTCTCTGCCACCCGCAACACCGCCGAGCGGGCGCGCGGATTTCGCCGGCTTTCCTCCTCTCCGGCCCGCTGCGCCTTGCCCACGGCATGCCAAGGCAAGGGCGGCAACTGGTCTTCCCGCAGGGGCAGGCCGGGTGCCGGGCGAAAGGCATCGGCGCGCATGAAACGCTTGACGATGCGATCCTCCAAGGAATGAAAGCTGATCACCGCCAGGCGTCCGCCGGGACGCAGGGCCGCCATGGCCTGGGGTAAAAAGCGTTCCAACTCCGCCAGCTCCTCATTGATATAAATGCGAATCCCCTGAAAACTACGGGTAGCCGGATGCTGGCCAGGCTCGCGGCGGGGCAGGACCGTAGCAATGATCTCCGCCAGATCGCCCGTGCGCGTGATGGGCGCAACGGCGCGACGGCGGCAGATGGCACGGGCGATGGGCCGGGCAAAACGCTCCTCGCCGTAATCACGCAGGACCGTGCTGATCTCCCGTTCCTCGGCAGCGGCGAGCCAAGTGGCCGCGCTCATCCCCGCCTCCGGGTCCATGCGCATGTCCAGGGGGCCATCGCGCAGGAAGCTGAAACCGCGCTGGGCCTCATCGAGCTGCGGGGAGGAAACGCCCAGATCGGCCAGGATGGCGTCCACTCCGTCCCAGCCTTCCCCGGCAAGGACCTCCGCCAAATGGCTGAAGGCCGCCCGCCGTACCGTAACCCGCGCATCATCCCCAAAGCGCTGCACCAGAAAGGCCACCGCCTGCGGATCGCGATCGAGAATGAGGAGCCTTCCAGTCGTCCCCAAGCGCGCCAGGAGGGTGGCGCTGTGACCGCCGCGCCCGCCGGTGACATCCACACACCAGGCACCGGGAGCCGGGGCGAGGGCCGCCAAAACGGCCTCAAGCAGGACGGGGACATGGGCGCTATCTTCATCCACAAAGGCTTCCTTATAAAACCAGATCGCCCAGGGCGGCAAAATCATCGGCGTCGGCCAGCCAGGATTCCTGACAGGCATCCCAGCGGGCCGCATCCCAAATCTCAAACTTGTGGATCTGCCCCACCAGGACCAGATCCTTTTCCAGGCCGGCAAAGCGGCGCAGATTGGGGGAAAGCAGGATGCGCGACTGGCTGTCCAGACGCAACTCTTCGGAATGCCCCACAAAAAGCCGCTGAAAACGGCGTGCCGTCGCGTTGGTGCTGGGCAAGGCGGCAATGGCCTGCTCCACGGTTTCCCAGTGGGGCAAGGGGTACGCCACCAAACATCGCTCGTTTTCCTGGTTCTGCACGTCGATGGTGACCACCAACTGCCCATCGCAATGGGCGCTCAGCCAGTCGCGGAAACGCGCTGGAATATTGAGCCGACCCTTGCTGTCCAGGCTATGCCGATGGGTTCCTCGAAACATGGTAGCGCACCCCCCAGAATCTCCCACTTCCACCCACTTTTCCCCACATCTGCAAGATTAGTGCGCCTTTCCCGACCTGTCAAGAGAAAACCCTGTAATTACGGCATGTTAGAAGGCGTTGATAGAGGTTGAAGAAAGGATATGAAGAAGACATTGCAACAAACGGATTGCAATGAATAAAAATACGAAGAGGCAGTTTTTGCGGAAGCTGACGCCATGATGGCGTAGCCATGCCAGGCCGAACCGGAGGCCTCGCCGTGATCCATTTTCGGAATAAAGAAGGAGTGAGCCGATAAGCCGGGTTCTGTCGTGGACGACCATTCCTCTAGGCCAGGGCTTACGCCCTGGCTCCAGCAACCTACCCGCGTGCGCCGCGGGCCACGGCATAGCACGCCTATTTGGTCTTGCTCCAGGCGGGGTTTTCCCTGCCACTTCCGTTACCGGAAGCGCGGTGCGCTCTTACCGCACCTTTTCACCCTTACCGGCGCTTGCGCGCTTAGGCGGTATATTTTCTGTGGCACTTTCCGTGGACTCGCGCCCCCCGGCCGTTAGCCGGCGCCTTGCCCTATGGAGCCCGGACTTTCCTCCCCGGATTGCTCCGCGGCGGTCGTCTGGCCCACTCCGGGGCGGATCATACCCGTTTTCCGGCCTGCTGTCAGAGCGGCTTTGCGATGGGCAAAAATTTTTGCACTACACTTCAGATATGGAGAGTGGTTCAGAGGAGAAAGCAGCCATGCTGAATGATCAGTTTTTGGATGAAGCGCGGGAAGCGCCGAGCATAGTACCCATGGCGCGCGTGGTGAACTGGTCCATCTTCCGCAGCCGCGAAGCGGCCGGACAGCATCTCCCCCATGTCCATCTCGGCGCGGGACAAGCACTGGTCGGCGGCCACGGTCAGGACAGCATCGGCCGCTATTGGTGGGTGGGCGTCCAGGTGGACGATATCGGTCGCTGGGGAGATGTGGCAGCGGTCAACAAGCATGGCCGTCAGGGCGACTAGATCCCGCCCAGCGCCGCTGTAGGACGGCAAGGATGGCGTCACCATCCGCATAGGCGCCGGAGATCTGCAGTTCCAAAGCGAGTTGCAAAGCCTTGCCCAGCACCGGGCCCGGCGGAATCCCCAACGCCATGAGATCCCCGCCGCGCAACCAGGGGGCGGGCAAGGCGTCGAGCACGCCCAGTGCCGACCAGATCTCCCGAGCCTTCTGCAAGGCCGGGGGCATGCCTTCGGCGCCTGCCCCTTGGGCGTCGGCCAAGGCGAGATCCAGGAGCAAAGAGCGGTCGGGTACGCGCAAGGCCAAACGGCCATAGGCGGCGGTTCCCGCATCATCCCGGGCGAGGGCATGGGGCGCACCATGCCAGCGCAAGAGCGGCAGGACCTGGCGCGTCAGGGTCGGCCCCGGAAACCAGCGGTCCAGAAAGGATTGGGCGGGGACCAGGCTTTGCTCATGCCCTAAGGCCCGCCAACGGCCTTGGGCATCGCGGCGGGTCACCACGGCCTTGCCCAGGTCATGGAGCAGGGCCGCGAGCATCAAGACCAGATCACGCTCCCGCTGGTCGCGCCGCAAGCGCCCCGCAGCGGCCAGGACCCGGCCGGTATGGATCCAGACATCGCCTTCGGGGTGGGCATCCGGGCGCTGGGGGACCCCCTGCAAGGCCCGCAACTCCGGAAAAAGCACAATGGCACCCGTTTCCTGCAGGGCATCCCAGGACCGGGGCAGATCCACCCCCCGCAGCAGGATGGCCTCCCACTCCTTGCGCACCCGCTCCCCGGCCACCTGCCCCAATTGCGGCCCCAGGCGGCGACAGCGACTGGCCGTAAGCGGATGGATGGCAAAGCCCAGTTGGCCAGCGAAGCGGGCGGCACGCAGCACCCGCAGGGGGTCATCAGCAAAGCTGCGCGCATCCACCATACGCAAGCGCCCGGCCCGCAAATCCTCCTGGCCGCCCCAGGCGTCCAGCAGCGTTTCCGTGCGCGCATCCCAGGCCATGGCATTGACGGTAAAGTCCCGGCGGCGGGCCGCCTCGGCCCAGGGCAAATGCGGGTCCACCCCTTGCCCGCTCCCTTGGGGCAGGGCGAATTCCGCGCCGGCCGCGACAAAGACCGCCAGGCGCGCCCCCACCCGGTGGACCCCAAAGGGCGCCAGGCATTCCGCGAGACGCGTCTCGCTCAGCCCATAGACCTCCACATCCCAGTCCTCGGGCGGCCGTCCCAAAAGGGCATCCCGCACCGCGCCCCCCACCACCAGCGTCCGGCCGCCGGCGCGCTCCACCGCCTGCAGGACCGCCGCCAGGGCCGCCGGCAGCTTCAGCGCCGCCAGAGCCACAGGATCAGGGTGAGCAGGAGGGACACCAGAATGGACAGCAACAGGCTGGTGCCCAGGGGGAAAAAGACCTGAAAACCGGGCCGGCCCAGGCGGATATCGCCAGGCAGATGCCCCAGCCCCAGGCGTGCGAGGAAGGGCCACAGAAGGCCGAGGAGGACCATCAGCAGGCCCAGGGTGATCAGTATCTTCTGCACGCGCACCCCCCTAAGCCGCTGCGGCCCTCATCCCGCCCGCCCGCCACCCGCCGTGAGCGAGTCAAGCACAGCGGCATACTTTTCCTTGACCACGTTGCGTTTGACTTTCAGGGTGGGGGTGAGTTCACCCGCCGCCTCGCTGAGGGGATGATCCAGCAGGGCGAAACGCCGCACCTGCTCATAGGAAGGCAGGTCCGCCAGGGCATCCTGGATCACCCCCCGCAGCAGCTCCCGTCGCGCCGCCGGCGAAGCAGTCGGGCCCAGGCGGGCGGTCAACAATTCGTCATTGGGAACGATCAAGGCCAGCAAATAGGGCAGGCGATCGCCAAACACCACCGCTTGGGCAATGAGGGGCTGAGCCATGAGCCGCATCTCGATTTTCTGGGGGGGGATGTTCTCCCCGGCCGAATTGACGATGAGATCCTTCTTGCGGTCGGTAATCCGCACATAGCCATCCGCATCGAGGCTACCCACATCCCCCGTATGCAGCCAACCATCGGCAAGAGTCTCGCGGGTGGCGCTCTCGTTGTTCCAATAACCGGCCATGATGGAAGGGCCGCGCACCAGGATCTCGCCGTCGGCGGCAATGCGGCCTTCGAGATTGGGCAGGAAGCGGCCCACCGTTCCCGGGCGGATGGCCGCAAGCGGATTGGCGGCGATCACCGGGCTCGCCTCGGTCATCCCGTAGCCCTCCACGATGGGCAAGCCCAGGTCCAGGAAAAACCGGCCGATCTCCTCGGGCAGCGGGGCGCCGCCGGACACGAAAAAACGCAGACGTCCGCCCAGCTTGGCCCGCAGACTCCGGATCAGTAGTGCCCGGGCCAGATCATGTTGCCAGCCCCGCGGCGGCTGGGGCGCCCCCAGGCCAAGGCCGCGCCGCAGCAGGCGGCCGAAAAAACCCCGCCGCTCCTCCACCCCCCGGCGCACCCGGCCATACAGCAATTGGAAAACCCGCGGCACGGCGATGAGGATATGGGGCCGCGCCAGGGCCATGTCCCGCAATACCGTATCGGGCCGTTCGGCATAGGCCACCTCCAGGCCCAGCAGATAGGCGCCAAAATGGCCGGTACCGCGCTCGAAGACATGGGACAGGGGCAAAATGGACAAGAGCCGTTGTCCACGGCGCAGCGGTACCAGCGGCAAAAAGCCGCTGATATTGCTCAGGATATTGCCATGGCTGAGCATCACCCCCTTGGGCCAGCCGGTGGTGCCCGAGGTGTAGACCAAGGTCGCCAGATCGTCCCGCCGCAGGGATCGCAGGCGCCCATCGAGTTCCGCATGGGGGACGTCTTCACCCAACTGCTCCAGCCCGGCCCAAGTGCCCAGTCCTGCGGTCCGGGCAGCGGCGCCATCGCGCAACAAAAGCCGATCGGCCGGCACTCCCCAAGCTACCCCGCCATCGCCAATGCGCTCCCGCTCGGCCATTCCCTCCAGCAGTACCAGTCCAGCACCACTATCCCCCAATACATAGTGAATCTCCCGCGCCCCAAAACTGGGGTAAAGGGGGACCGTCACTGCCCCTACGCTGAGGATGGCGAAGTCCATGAGGGCCCAGTCCACGGAATTGGGTGCCATGAGGATCACCCGCTCGCCGGCCTTGACCCCCAAACGGAGCAAGCCGCGGGCCCGCCGCCGCACCTTTTCGGCAAAATCCGCCGCCCCCATGGGGACAAAGGCCCCTTCGCCCCGTTGCAAGGCAATCACCCCCTGGGGGCTGGCCGCGCAACGGGCAAAAAGCCCCTCGGGCAAACTGGACAACTGCGCCAAGGTCATGGGGCGCTCCTCAGCGCATGGCCTTTTCCACGCTGGTCAGGCTGCGCTGGAAGCTGTCCAGGGCAAACAAACGCTCCATATAGGCGGTAGTCGCCTGCGCCGCCGCCGGCAGGGTAATGCCCAGCATCGGCAAACGCCACAGGAGGGGAGCCAGGGCGCAGTCGAGGATGGTCATCTCCTCGCCGAAGAGGAAGCGCTGCTGGGCAAAGATGGTGCTCAGGCTCGCAAAGCCGCTGCGTACCACCTCCTTGGCCGCCTCCACCTGGGCCGGGGAGAAACCCGGCTGGAACAGGGGCGCAAACCAGTCCCGATCGAAGCGCAGCAAGGCCAGACGCACCTTGGCGCGGGAGATGGGATCCACCGGGATCAGGGGGGGGTGCGGAAAGCGCTCATCCAGGTACTCCATCACCAGCACCGACTCATAAATGGCCAGGTCCCGATCCACCAGGGTCGGGACCTGATTGTAGGGATTGAGCTCGGCCAGGTCCTCCGGCTTCCTGGCCAGGTCCACATCAATGGTCTGGTACTCCATCGCCTTTTCTTCCAGGACAAAACGGACCCGATGGGCGTAGACACAGTCGCCGGTGGAATACAGGGTCATCAGGGTTTTTTTGCTGCTTGGGGTAGCCATGGTGCATTCCTTTCTCAGTGAGTTGCGTGCCCAGTCCATATCCGGCAGAGAGGCATGCCACAGGATAGAAGCATGATTGTAACATCCTCGGCATCATTTTGGGGCGCCCCCTGGTCTTGTTTTTTCGCGCCCCACCCCCATTTTAGGAATGGGACCGTTGGAGCAACGATCAATAGAAGGAGGCAAGGTCATGAAAAAGAGTTCTTCTCTAATCCTCGGCGCCGCCCTGGTTGCCCTGGCCAGTGGCTGCGCCAATATGACCCCGACCCAGCAACGGGCGGTCAGCGGCGGCGCCATCGGGGCCACGGGCGGCGCGGTGCTGGGTGCCGTAGCCGGCGGCAATCCTGCGGTCGGGGCGGCGGTGGGCGGTGCCGTGGGTGCCGGTGTGGGCGCCGCCCTGCCGCAAATCAAAAACGCCATCAACGGCAATTAAGTATGGTCCCTCCCGTACCGGGCCGGCCCCATCCCGGGTTATGGGTACGCCATGAGGCTTGTCTGTGGGGACATGGACACATTGTCCGTGCGCGCGAATTCCTGTACACTTCCGACCGGTTGGTCAGTTGTAACGAGGCAACAGACCGTTGTAGTATGAGCTACAGGTAGCCAGCGGGAGGGCGATCCGCGGAGATCGCGATAGCACATGATCCGACAGCGCACATTGAAAAACATGATCTGGGGAACAGGAATCGGCTTGCATACGGGCAAGAAGGTGTACATCGGCCTGCGCCCCGCCCCCGTCAATACGGGCATCGTATTCCATCGCAGCGACCTCGAAGGCGGGGCATGGATCAAGGCCGACCCCCTCCATGTGGTCGATACCTGCCTGTCCACCAACCTTGGCAAGGATGACGCACGGGTAGCCACTATCGAGCATCTCATGTCCGCTCTCGCCGGCCTGGGCATCGACAATGCCTTTATCGACCTCGACGGCCCCGAGGTGCCCATCATGGATGGCAGTGCCGCCCCCTTCGTCTTCCTGATCCAGTGCGCCGGCATCGAGGAACAGAACGCGCCAAAGCGCTTCATCCGCATCACCAAGACCCTGCGCGCCGAAGACGCCGACCGCTGGGTACAACTGGAGCCCTACGAAGGCTTCAAAGTCAGCTTCACCATCGACTTCGATCACCCGGTCCTGAAAAACGGCGGCCAGGAAGTGACGGTGGATTTCGCCCGCACTTCGTACCTCAAGGAGGTTGCCAGGGCCCGCACCTTCGGCTTCATGCGCGAGGTGGAAACTCTGCGGCGCATGGGATTGGCTTTGGGCGGCAATCTCGACAACGCCATCGTCGTCGACGATTACCGGGTGCTCAACGAAGAGGGCCTGCGCTACACCAACGAGTTCGTGCGCCACAAGGTGCTGGACTCCATCGGCGATCTCTATCTCCTCGGCCACCCCCTGGTGGGGCACTTCTCCGGCTACAAATCCGGTCATGCCCTCAACAACACCCTGCTGCGCGCCCTGCTGCAGCGTCAGGATGCTTGGGAATTTGTGGATTACTCCGCCAAGCGCGCGCCTTTTTCTTTCGTCGAGGCCACGGCGGCCGCCTCGGCCTGAAGCCCTTCGAGGGTATCCGCCAGGCGCCGCAAGGCGGCCGCTAGCTCGCCCGGCAGATCTTCGGCGGCCCCTCGCAGGGCAGGGGGGGCGCTCGGCGGCACCACCCAGGTCCGGCGCAGGGGGCGCGCCGCCTGTGCCGGCGGCAAGGGCCGCACCAGCGCCTCGATGCGCCCCGCCGCCTCCGCGGGGAAGGCCGCATTCCATGCCTTGAGGACCTTTTTCTCATGGCGGCGCAGCCAGGGCACCCAAACCGGACTCTGGCAGAGCACTCGCAACACGCCTCCGGACCAGGAAAACAGCCAGGTACGGTCCTGCGCCTCCAGGGGCAGCAGGCCATTCCAGGCGGGTTGGCGTTCGCGCAGACGCAGGCCCTCCCGGTAAATTGCGCCCACATTACCCGCCGCCTCACCGGAAATCGAGCGCCATGGAGACCGACTCTTACCATTCATGGTCATTCATGCTACGTTAATGGGCAATTTTTGCCTAGGTTTATCCGCTCATGCTTGGAACCATACTCCGTCGTGTCGTTGGCAGCCGTAACGACCGTCTGATCAAAAACGCCCGCGCGGTGGTGGCGCAAATCAACGACCTGGAACCCCAGATCACCGCCCTGGACGACATCGCCCTGGCGGCCCGGACAGAGGCATTCAAGGCGCGGCTGGCCCAAGGCGAAAACCTCGACCAGATCCTGCCCGAGGCCTTTGCCGTGGTCCGCGAGGCGGCGCGGCGGGTACTGGGGATGCGCCACTTCGATGTGCAGCTCATCGGCGGGTATATGCTCCATAACGGCAAGATCGCCGAGATGCGCACCGGAGAGGGCAAGACCCTGGTGGCCACCCTGCCCGCTTATCTCAACGCCCTGGCGGGCAAGGGGGTGCATGTCATCACGGTCAACGACTACCTGGCCAGCCGCGATGCCGAGTGGATGGGGCGGGTGCATCGCTTTCTGGGCCTTTCCGTAGGCACCATCATCTCCGATCTGGCCACGGAGGAGCGGCGCGCCGCCTATGCCGCCGACATCACCTACGGCACCAACAACGAATTCGGCTTCGACTACCTGCGCGACAACATGGCCTTCTCCCCGGCCGATCGCGTCCAGCGCAGCCTGCACTATGCCATCATCGACGAAGTGGACTCCATCCTCATTGACGAGGCGCGCACCCCGCTCATCATCAGCGGTCCCACCGAGGAAAATACCGACCTCTATTATCAGGTCGATCGGCTGATTCAACACTTCCAGGCCGATGAAGACTATACCGTGGATGAAAAGGCCCGCCAGGTGCTGCTCACCGAAGAGGGGATCGAAAAGGCCGAGCGGCTCATGGTCGAGAACGGCCTCCTCCGGGAGGGCAACCTCTACGACGTCAGCAATGTCACCTTGGTCCACCATCTGAATCAGGCCTTGCGCGCCCATGCCATCTACCGGCGCGAAACGGACTACATCGTCCGCGATGGCGAGATTTGCATCATCGATGAATTCACCGGGCGCATGATGAGCGGCCGACGCTGGTCCGACGGTCTGCATCAGGCGGTGGAGGCCAAGGAAGGGGTGCAGGTCCAGAACGAGAACCAGACCCTCGCCTCCATCACCTTCCAGAATTATTTCCGCATGTATGAAAAGCTCTCGGGCATGACCGGCACCGCCGATACTGAAGCCTTTGAACTCAATCAGATTTATGGCCTGGAGGTGGTGGTCATCCCCACCCACCGCCCCGTTCAGCGCAAGGATTTCGCCGACCTGATCTACCGGACCAGCCGGGAAAAGTGGAACGCCATTGTCGCCGATATCCAGGACTGCCACGAACGCGGCCAATCCGTTCTGGTGGGTACCACCTCCATCGAGCATAATGAATTCCTCTCCGCGCTGCTGAAAAAGGCCAAGGTGCCCCACCAGGTCCTCAACGCCAAGCAGCACGAGCGGGAGGCGGAGATCATCGCCCAGGCGGGCAAGACCAAGGCGGTAACCATCGCCACCAACATGGCGGGCCGCGGCACCGATATCGTCCTCGGCGGCAATGTGGGGCATCAGGTGGACATGGTCCTGGCCAACCCCGACCTGGACGAAGCGGAGCGAAGCCGCCAGGTGGAGGCATTGAAAGGCGGTTGGCAGGCCCTGCACGACGCCGCCATCGCCGCCGGCGGTCTGCATATCGTGGGCACGGAACGCCACGAGTCGCGGCGCATCGATAACCAGCTCCGTGGCCGTGCCGGTCGCCAGGGGGATCCCGGCAGCACCCGCTTCTACCTCTCCCTGGAAGACCCCCTCATGCGCATCTTCGGGAGTGACCGCCTGGGCACCCTCATGCAGCGTCTGGGCATGCAGGAGGGCGAGGCCATCGAGCATAGCTGGGTCACCAAGGCCATCGAAAACGCCCAGCGCAAGGTGGAAAACCGCAATTTCGACATCCGCAAGCAATTGCTGGAATACGACGATGTGGCCAATGAACAGCGCAAGATCATCTATCAGCAGCGTAACGAGTTCATGGACGCCGGCGACATCAGCGCCACCATTGTCAACCTGCGCGAGGACGTGTTGGGGGCCATCCTGGAGGATTACGCGCCGGCCGGAGTGATGGAAGAGCAGTGGGATCTGGAGGGCCTGGAACAGGCCATCGACCGGGCCTTTGGCCTGAAACTGCCGGTGCGGGAATGGCTGGCGGCGGATCATCGTCTGGGCTTCGAGGGCTTGCGCAGCCGCATCCTCGACGAGGCCCTGGGCAGCTATGGGGCCAAAGAGGCCCTCATCGGTGCCGAGGTCATGCGCCACTTTGAAAAGGCCATCATGCTGCAGGTCCTGGACAGCCAGTGGAAGGACCATCTAGCGAGCATGGACCACCTGCGGGAGGGCATTCATCTGCGCGGTTACGCCCAGAAGAATCCCAAGCAGGAATACAAGCGCGAGGCCTTCGCCCTTTTCAACGCCATGCTGGAACGGGTGCGCATGGAGGTCATCGAGTCCCTCTCCAAGCTCCATGTGAGCACCGAGGCCGACTTCGCCGCCCTGGGAGAAGGCGGCCAGGAAGGGCAGACGCTGCTCTTTTCCCACCCCGATATCGCCGCCGCCGATCCCTTGGCAGAGGCTGCAGATCCTGCGGATCCCATGAAGGCCATTCCCGTTACCGGCGGCTCCAAGATCGGCCGCAACCAGATCTGTCCCTGCGGCTCCGGCAAAAAATACAAGCACTGTTGCGGTCGCCTGGATTAGGCAAAAGGACTCCCCATGGCCATCGGCATCTCCGCCCCGCAGCACCTGGACCCCATCTCCGGAATTCGGCTCGGCACCACTGCGGCGGGCATCCGCTACGCCGGCCGCCAGGACCTGACCCTCATCGCCCTGGAAGCGGGCACGGCGGTGGCCGGGGTCTTTACCCGCAACCGCTTCCGCGCGGCACCGGTCATTGTTGCCGAGCGGCATCTGGCCCGGGGCACCGTCCAGGCGCTGCTCATCAATACCGGCAATGCCAATGCCGGCACCGGTGCCGAGGGTATGGCGGCGGCCGAGGAGAGCTGCCGAATCGTCGCGGAAGCGCTGGGTTGCCGTCCCGAGGAGGTGCTCCCCTTTTCCACGGGGGTCATTGGCGAGGTCGCACCCCTGGCCGAGCGGATCGGCGCCGCTCTCCCCGCCTGCGCCGCCCGCCTGCGCCCCGATGCCTGGATCGATGCCGCCACAGCCATCATGACCACGGACACCGTAGCCAAGGGTTGTTCCGTCCGGGTTGCCCTGGACGGAGTGCACTTCACCGTTACCGGTATTGCCAAGGGTTCGGGCATGATCCGTCCGGACATGGCCACCATGCTGGCCTACATCGCCACCGACGCCCCCCTGCAGGGACTGGCCCTGGAGCGCTGCCTGCATGATGCCGTGGAGCGCTCCTTCAATCGCATCACGGTGGATGGCGACACCTCCACCAATGACGCCTGTATCCTCATGGCCACGGGCAAGGCGGCCATGGACCCCATCCGTACCCCCCAGGACCCCGCCTACGGCCGGGTGGCAGCGGCCGTGGAGGCGGTGGCCCTGCAGCTCGCCCAGGCCATCGTTCGCGACGGAGAGGGCGCGACGAAATTCATCCCCATTACCGTCACGGGCGGCCGCGATCCTCAAGAATGCCTGAAGGTGGCCTACCGGATGGCCCATTCGCCCCTCATCAAGACCGCCTTTTTCGCTTCAGATCCCAACTGGGGACGATTGCTGGCCGCCATCGGTGCCGCCGGCATCGACGATCTGAATGTGGAAAAGGTGCAGATCTGGCTCGGGGAACTGCGCATCGTCCGGGACGGCGCCCGGGATCCCGACTACCGCGAAACGGCGGGTCAGGCGGTGATGGCCGCGACGGAAATCCCCATTCGGGTGGACCTGGGACGCGGTACGGCGGAGGAACGCATCTGGACCTGCGACCTTTCCCACGACTACGTGCGCATCAACGCCGATTATCGCAGTTGATGCCGTCCATCATTCCCGTCGCCACCGGCATCCTCCAGGCCCCCCAGGGCCGGGTGCTGGCGGATCTGCGTCCGGAAGGCAAGCCCTGGCCGGGCTACTGGGAATTTCCGGGCGGCAAGATCGAAGCCGGTGAAAGCCCCGCGGCGGCCCTGGTACGGGAGTTGCGCGAGGAACTGGGCATCGAGGTGCGCGCCGCCAGCCCCTGGCGGGTAATGGACTTCGCCTACAGCCAACGCACGGTGCGCCTGCACCTCTTCCGGGTGACCAACTGGGAGGGCGAGGCCCATGGCCGGGAGGGGCAGGAAATCCGCTGGCTAGACCCGGAAGACCTGGCCAGACTGCCCTTTTTACCTGCCAACCGCCCCATCATCGCCGGTTTATTGGCGGAAAAACTCCCGCAGCCGCCCCTCTGCCTCATTGCGGACCCCCAGCGGCTCCCCAGCGGTCAATTGCTCCCGGCGCTAACAGCGGCCATGGCTGGCGGTCTGAGATGGATCGTCCTGCGCCTCAAGGAACAGCCCGACCGGACCCTGCGCACCCAATTTCTGCGCCTGGGCGAAGTCGCCGCGGAACGCGGCGTGCAGGTCTTTCTCAACAGCCCGGAAGCCTTGCCCGAGCTCCGCAGCCATGGCCTGCATCTGACCCAAAGGGCCCTGGAGGAATGGGGCGAAGAGGGGGGCATACCCCGTCCCTTTGGCGTTTCCTGCCACGATGCCGATTGCCTGGACAAAGCGGCCCGGCTAGGGGCAGGCTATGCTTTCCTGTCCCCCCTCTTTGCCACCGCCACCCATCCCGATGCCAGGCCTTTGGGAATGGATGCGTTTGCTGCGTTGGCGCAATCCAGCAGCCTCCCGCTCCTGGCCCTGGGGGGGATCACTCCGGAACGGGTGGCCGCGGCGCGGCGGGCCGGGGCGGCGGGCGTGGCGGTGCTGTCGGGCATCCTGGAGAGCCGGGACCCCGCCGCCAGCGCGCATGCCTATGGCGCGGCATGGATGACCAGTTCCGGCCCATTAGGATAGAATGGAGCAAATCCTGCCAGGAATGTCCATGCCGCAAATTTCCGTCGTGATCCCCCTCTACAACGAGATCGGCAATGTCGGTCCCCTCTGTGCGGCCCTCGCCGCTGCCCTGGGCAGTGCCGATGTCGAGATCATCATTGTCGATGACGGCAGCCGTGACGGCAGCTCGGCCGCCCTGGACCGGGAGGCGGAACAGCGCGGGGAACAGTTCAAGATCATCCATCTGCAGCGCAATTTTGGGCAAACTGCAGCCATGCAGGCCGGTATCGATGCCAGCCGGGGCGAGGTCATCGTGACCCTGGACGGAGATCTGCAGAACGATCCCCAGGACATCCTCCCCCTGGCCCAGCGCCTCCTGGCCGAAGACCTGGACGTGGTGGCGGGCTGGCGCAAAAACCGTCAGGACGGACTCTTGCTGCGCAAGATCCCGTCGCGCGTCGCCAACCGCCTCATCCGCCGCATCACCGGCGTCTGGCTGCACGACTACGGCTGCACCCTCAAGGCCTATCGCGCCTCGGTCCTCAAGGGCGTGCGCCTCTATGGCGAGATGCACCGTTTCATCCCCGCCTGGCTGGCCACCCTGACCTATACCGACCGCATCGTCGAAATGCCCGTGCGCCACCACCCGCGCCGGGCGGGGCAAAGCAAATACGGCATCACCCGCACCTTCCGGGTACTGGTGGATCTCATCTTCGTCAAATTCTTCCTGGGCTACAGCCAGCGGCCCATGCATTTCTTCGGCACCATCGGACTGGGCTTCCTCAGCCTGGGATCGCTGATGCTGCTCTACCTCTTCATCATCAAGTTTGCCCTGGGTGTGGAGATTGCCGACCGGCCCATGCTCATTGCCGGCGTGCTGTTCTTCCTGGCAGGCCTGCAGTTCCTCAACACCGGCGTCCTGGGCGAGATGCTGGCGCGGATTTATCATGAATCCCAGGATAAAAAGACCTATGTCGTGCGCGGCACCGTCCATCTCGAACCCCCGGCGTGAATCCTATCCCCATCCTGATGTACCATAATATCGCGGCGGCGCCGAAGGGCGTGGGGCTGCGCGGGCTCTATGTATCTCCGCTGCGCTTTGCGCGGCAGATGGCCTTGCTGCGCCTGCTGGGCTATCGCGGGCTGTCCATGTCTCATGCCATGCCCTACTTGCGTGGGGAACAGGAAGGCAAGATAGCCGTCATCACCCTGGATGACGGCTACCGGGACAATCTGGAAAATGCCTTACCTGTCCTGCAACGGTATGGTTTTACCGCCACTTGCTATGTCGTGAGCGGAGCCGTGGGCGCTCATAACCATTGGGATGCGGAGCAACTGGGCCTGCGCAAGGCCCTCATGGATGCCGGCGAACTGCGGGAATGGCTGACCGGGGGCATGGAGATCGGCGCCCACAGCCGGTATCACCCGCGCTTGCCGGAAGTGGATGCGCGAACCCTGGAGGACGAAGTGGCCGGCTCCCGGCAGGAACTGGAAGACCTCCTGGGGATTGCCGTCACGCAATTCTGCTATCCCTACGGGGCGGCCGGGGGGCGGGAGCGGGACGCGGTGCAGCGGGCCGGATTCCAGGGTGCCGTCACGGTGCGCCGGGGCCGCGCCCGGCCGGGCATGGATCTCTTCGATCTGCCTCGGGTCCTGGTAGGTGGCCATCACGCCCCCCATGTCTTCCCCTTGCAGATCCTGACTCCCCACGAGGACCGGCATTGATGCGCCTCCTCTGGGTGGGTACCAACCCCGGCGGCGGCGGTACGGAAACGCACATGATCACCTTGAGCCAAGCCCTGGTTGGTATCGGCGCCGAGGTCCATGCCGTCGCTCATCCCCAAGGCCGGATTGCCGCGGCCCTGCTCGGCACCGGTGTCGTGCTGCATCCGGGGCAATTTCGCAATAGTGCCGATCCCGGTGGCGTCCGTGCCGTGCAGTCCGCCCTGCGCCACACCCGCCCGGACTGGGTGGTGGGCAGTTTCAGCAAGGAATATTGGCCGCTGGCCCTCCTCAGCCGTGCCCAGGGCGTGCCCCTGGCGCTGTTTCGCCACATGGACCTGCGCCTTCGGCCCAGCACCCGTTGGCTCCTCTCCCGCTGGCCTTTACGCCTCTTCGCCATCTCCGCCTACCTGCGCGGGCGCCTCATCGCCCAAGGCCTGCCCGAGGGCCGGGTCGAGGTCCTGCCCAACCCCTTGCACCTTGCCGACTTTCAGCGCGACACCGGAGCACGGGCGGAGCGGCGCCAAGCCCTGGGGCTGCGGAAGGGAGACTTTCTCGTCGCTTTCGTGGGAGCCTGGCATCGCGGCAAGGGCGTTTTCCTTCTTGCCGACGCCATCGACGCAGCCCACGCCCAGGATGCGCGGGTACAAGGACTATGGATCGGTGGCGGCGCCCATGAAACGGAATTGCGCGCACGTCTGGCGGATCGCCCCTGGCAGCACGTCATGGGCTGGCAGGAAAGGGTCACCCCCTGGTACAGCGTCATGGACGCCCTGGCCCTGCCCTCCATCGAGCCCGACACCTTCGGCCGTGTCTGCCTGGAGGCCCAGGCCTGCGCCACCCCCGTGCTCGGCGCCGCAATGGGCGGAATTCCGGAGAGTTTCGCGGATGGCGTAACGGGCCTGCTGCTGCCCCCCGGCAACAGCGATGCCTGGCGCGATGCCCTCCTGCGTCTTGTCGGTGACCCTACGCTGCGCCAGCAACTCGCCGCCGCCGGGCCGGCCCACGCCGAGCGCTTCGACGCCGACGCCATCGCCCGCGACTTTCTCGCAGCCCTGGGACGATGACATGGCTGGCCTGGGGCCTTATGATGGGCAAAATCGATTCTGCAAGGCGAGGAGTAAAGGTCATGCAAGCAGCCATGTTACGGCCTTTGTCCATCAAGGAGTATCTGGATGGCGAGGAACACGCCGGGATCCGCCATGAGTATGTGGCCGGGCAGACTTATGCCATGGCCGGCGCAAAATTGCGTCACAACCTGATCGTGCAAAATCTCTCTTCTTCCCTCTGGCAGAAGACCCGTGGCGGTGACTGCCAGGTCTTGAGCAGCGATATGAAAGTGCGGGTAGCAACGGCGGATGTCTTTTATTACCCCGATATCGTACTGCGTTGCGGCGACACCTTGCCTGGAGACAGCCTCTATCTGGAAGATCCTTGCCTCATCATCGAGGTACTGTCGGCGAGCACCGCCAACATCGACCGCCGCGAGAAGCTCCATGCCTACCAGGCCCTCCCCAGTCTGCGTGAATATGTTCTCGTTGATTCCGACAGCCGCAGTATCGAGCTCTATCGTCGCCGCCCGGAGGGCTGGTGGTATGAACTCCTCAGCGAAGGGGAAGGCGACAGCTTGCGCTTCCACTGCGTGGATTTGACCCTCTCCCTGGCGGAGGTCTATGCCGGCGTGGACCTGCCCCAAGGGGAGGCGACGGCCTGATTCTTTACCATGCCCAGGCCTCTACCACTCCATCCCCGCCGCATCCTCCTCATAAAATCCCATAGCGCCGGCATTGGCGATATCCTGCGCAGTTCGGCGGCCTGGGCGGTGCTCAAAAAACGTTGGCCCGAGGCGGAACTGCACCTGCTCTTTCCCACCCGCTGGCCGGGCTACCCCAGCGAGGAGCTCATCCGCGACCATCACCTCCTCAGCAGCGCCCATTTCCTGCCCATGGCCGAAGGCCGCTTCCTCGGCATGCGCGGCGTGGGGCCCGCAAGCTGGCGGCGTTTTTTGCCCCAAGTAGGGGAAATCGCGGCGCGAATCCAGCCCGATCTCATCATCGATCATGAACCCTATGGCCTGGAAACGACCCTCGTGGCCCGCTGGGCCAAACGTTACAGCGGCGCACCCACCGTGGGCGTGGCGGAGGTGCCCGGACGCGGCCTGCTCTACGACCACGCCGCCCCGGGCCTGCGCCGCTACGCCGCTCGCCAGGGCCTGGACTGGCCCATGGATTACACGGAACGGGACTTTGCCGCCCTGGCTGCTTTGGGCCTCCCTCGCAATGGCCAAGCCATCCTGCTCCAGGAGACCGCCGGGGGCCGCACCCTCCGTCAGGAGATCGCACGCCAATGGCCCGGCGAGCGGCCGGTGGTCGGTCTCAATATCGGTTGTGGGACGGCGGATGCGGCGGCCAAAAGGCCGGATCTCGAAACCCTTGTCCAGTGGTTGGGACGGCTGGCCCAAAGCCATCCCCATCGCCTTCTGCTCACTGGAGCCCCCTTCGAAGCACCCGTCAACACCGCCTTCGTGCACAGCTATCGTCGCCTCTGGGGCAATGGCACCGACATCCTCGATCTGGCGGGAAAGACCACCCCCTCCACCCTGACGGGGGCCATCGCCGGGTGCAGACTCTTCATCTCCAGCGACTCCGGCCCCTATCACATGGCCGTAGCCATGGGCGTGCCCACCCTGGCCCTGTTCAACTTTCCCAATTCCGTCCATTATCATCATCATGCCTGGACGCGGGTCCTGGTGGCCGGCAGTCCCGAAGCGGCCTATGATGCCGCCGTTTCGTTCCTGAACGTCCCTTCCTCCGGAGCTGCCTCGTGACCTTTCGCCTCCCCGATAGCGCGGTTTTCACCGTGTACGCGCTACCGCTCTTTTTTTTCCCCCTGAGTACCGCCGGAGCGGGTATCTCCGCGGGCCTGTTCCTGCTCATCTATGCCGCCAGCGGTTATTGGCGGCGCTGGCGGGAAATCCCCCAACGCCCCTGGGCCCTGCCTTTGGCCCTGCTCATCGCCTTGACCCTCCTCGGTCTCCTCTGGACCCGGGACATGCACTTCGGCTTCAAGGTCGCGGCGGCCACGAGTTACGGGATCTACGCCTTCATGGGCGCCACCCTGCCCTGGCGGGAACGGTGGCTGCGCCGGCTCATCCGGCTATTTCTCTATGGGCTTTTGATCAATGCGGTGCTGGCTTGCCTGATCACCTGGCGGATCCTGCACTGGCATTATGATCCCACCTTGCCCTATGTGGGGCTTGCGGGCCATATCTGGCTTTCCATGGCCCTCACCCATGCCCTGCTCTGGATCCTCTGGGACCTGCGCACGGGCTGGAATTTCGGACTCTGGCCCAATCTCGCCCTCGGCACGCTTTTTTTTGCGGAGCTTGCCCTCTCGCCCGGCCGCTCCGGCCAGTTGCTTTTTGTCCTGCTCATGCCGGCGGCGGTCTGGTTGCTCTTTCAGGGGCGTTGGCGCTATTGGGCCTTGGGGGCCATTGCCGCCACCGTCGTTGCCCTCTCCTTTTCCCCCATCGTGCAGTCGCGGGTGGCCTTGGGCATGGAGAATCTGCAGCAGTTCATCCACAATCCAGACAGCACGGACACGAGCTGGGGCATTCGCCTGGCCACCATGTGGGCAGGGGTGAAAATGGCGGAAGAACATCCCCTCCTGGGGGTGGGAACGGGGGACTTTGCGCCGGCCATGGCCGATCTCCAAGCCCGTCATGAAGTCACGGCGACCCCGGGGACGCGCAATGACTCCGCCGCCAATAGCTATTTGAGCGAGGCGGCGGTCCTGGGCCTGCCGGGACTGGTCCTGCTCCTCTGGTTCCTCGTGACCCTGAGCCGCGAAAGCTGGTGGGCGCGGATGACTTCCCAGGGCTGGTTCGTCCTCAGTTATCTCGGGATTTTCTGGATCGGCGGCCTCTACAACACCTTGACCTGGGGCTATGGGGACGCCTTTACCATTGCCCTCCTGGCGGGGCTGCCCCTGATGCGCCATGCCGACATCGCCCCCTGAGTCCATGACGGCCGTCCCTGCCTTCTCCGTGGTCATCGCCAATTACAATGGCGGTACCGCTCTGGACGAAGCCCTCACTTCCTGCGTGACCCAGGGGGTGGACGAGGGGCACTGCATCATCGTGGACAATGGCAGTCGCGACGCATCTCTGGAGCGCGTGGCGCAGACCCACCCCCGGACGGAGATCATCCGCAACGGCTGCAATGGAGGCTTTGCCCGGGCGGTGAACCAGGGCCTGCGCCGCGCCGCCGGGGATTACGTCCTGATCCTCAACAACGACGCCCGCCTGCTACCGGAAACCTTGCCCGCCTTTGCCGCCTGTTTTGCCGCACATCCCGCCCTGGTCCTGGCCGGCGCCCGGCTCCTGAGCCCCGACGGAAGTCCGCAAAACTGCGTGGCCGCCTTGCCGCGCTGGTGGCATGAGTTCTTCCCCCACAGCCTCCTCAAAGGCCTGTGGCCGCAGCGCTTTGCGGGCAAAATGGCCCATGTCACCCAGGCCCAGCCCGTGCCCAGCGTTATCGGTGCGGCCCTGGTGCTCCGTCGCGGCGCGCTGCCCAAACTGGGATTTCTGGATGAGGATTTCTTCTTTTATCTCGAAGAGACGGAATGGTGTCGGCGCGCCTGGGAAAGAGGGCTGGAGGTGTGGTTTTGCCCTGCGGCTCCGGTGATTCATCAACTCGGGCAAACGGCCAACCGTTTCCGCGTCGCCGCCCGCATCGAGTTCCAGCGCTCCAAACTGCTCTATCTGCGCAAAACGGAGGGACCCTTGGCCGCCGGCATCGTTGCCCTCTGGCTGCCCGTGAAAGCGGCGGTGGATACTCTCAGCAATGGCCTCGCCGTGCTCGCCTCCCTGGGGCTTTCGGCGCGGCTGCGCCGCCGCTTCCGCGGCTACGCCACCATCCTGCTGTGGCATCTGCTCCTGCGCCCCCAGAGTTGGGGCTTGCCCGACAAATGCCCGCAGCGAGCAAGGCCATGACCGCCCAACTCTCCGTCGTCTACATCACCCTCAACGCCGAACGCCTGCTGGAGCGCAGCATCCGCTGCGTGCGGCCCTTGGCAGAGGATATTGTGGTTGTGGACAGCGGGAGCACGGACGGGACGCTGGCCATCTGCGCGGCTTTGGGAGTGCGGGTGATCCAGCGTCCGTGGCCGGGCTTCGGCGCCCAACGGCAGTTTGCGGTATCCCAGGCGGCCCATGACTGGGTCCTGATCGTGGATGCCGACGAACTGGTACCGGAGAGCATCCACGGCGGCATTCGCCGGGCCATCGCAGCGCCGGGGGACAGGGTGGCCTTCCGGCTGCGGCGCCGGAATTATCTGGCCGGGCGCCCCGTCCGCTTTGGCGATTGGCGCAAGGATCTGGTGCTGCGGCTGGTGGATCGGCGCCGCGGGCATTACAGCGAGGACCCGGTGCATGAGCGCTGGATCGCCACGGGGCCCGTAGGTGATCTCCCGGGATGGCTGCTACATTACCCCTTTGCCGACTACCGCTCCATGCTGGCCAAGCTCCAGACCTACGCTGCCTTGAATGCGGAAGGGCTGGTGCAACGCGGGCGCCGGGTAAAGGCCAGCGACCCCATTAGTCATTCCATCTGGGCCTTTCTGCGTACCTATCTCTTCCGCCTCGGCTTCCTGGACGGCGTCAACGGCGCAGCCATTGCCTGGACGACCGCTCTGGGGGCGTTCATGAAGTATGCCACTGCCCTGGAACTGCAGGAGCAGGCGGCGAAGGAGAAAGAGCGGTGAAGCTCCTCCTCGTGCGTCTGTCCTCCCTGGGAGATGTGCTGCATACCTTTCCCGCCTTGAGCGATCTGCAACAGCAGCGGCCCGATGTGGCGGTCCACTGGCTGGTAGAGCCGGCCTTCGCCGAACTGGCGGCGTGGCATCCCGGGGTCCAGCGGGTGATCCCCTTTGGCCTGCGCCGCCTGCGCGGAGATTGGGGACAACTGGGCAGGGCGATGCTGGCCCTGCGTCGCCAATTGCAGGAGGCAGGATTCGACGCCGTTCTCGATGCCCAAGGGCTCTATAAAAGTGCTGTGCTGGCCCGGCTCGCCGCCGCCCCGGTGCTGGGCCTCCATCGCCATAGCGCCCGCGAAGGAGGGGCGACCCTGCTCTATCACCGGCGCCATGCCGTACCGTGGGATCAACCCGCCATTCAACGCAACCGCCAGCTTTTTGCCCAGGCCCTGGGCTATGGGCTGGACGATTTGCCCATCGACTATGGGCTGACCCCAACGCGGATGCGACTACGGGATGCGCCCCTCGACTACCCATGGCGAGACCTTGCAGCAGAGCCTTTTATCCTGGGTTTTCACGGCACGACCTGGGCCAACAAGGAGTGGACCCCGGCCCACTGGCTGGAAATGGCGCAGATCCTGGCCGGACACGGCTATCGGCTGCTGCTCCCGGCGGGCAATGCCGCCGAACGCCGGCGTGCCACAGCCCTCGCCGCCCAGGCCGGCAATGTGCATGCGCTGCCGCCGACGACTCTGGCCGAGCTGGCGGCTTTGATGGTACGCGCCTGCGCCTTCATCGGCGTGGATACGGGCCTTTCCTATCTGGCCGCCGCCCTGGGGCTGCCCGGCACCACCCTCTATGGCCCCACGGCCAGCGAGCAGGTGGCCGCCATCGGTACTCCCCAGATCAGCGTGCAAAGCCCACTCGCCTGCTCTCCCTGCCGGCGCTCCCGCTGCCCGCTACCGCCGACGGCCGAGGGCGACATCCCCTGTCAAGGGGCCTTGCAACCCGCCGCCCTCTGGCCCATTCTTGCCGCTCATCTGGACAGCCGGACAAGACCAGAGCCATGAGCCAGCCACCCGTCTCCATCCCCGCCGCCGAGCGCCGCCGCCTGCGTCGCCATCAATTCTTGACGGACCACGGCATCTTTCGGGAACTCTTTTATGCCAACTTTCACCGCATCGCTCCCGGCGTCTTCCGCTCTGCCCAGCCCTCGCCCCGGCAACTGCGCCGCTGGCACGCGCGCTACGGCATCCGCACCGTACTCAATATCCGCGCTCCGGCCCCCCACGAGCCCCATTACCGCCTTCAGCAAGAGGTCTGCGACGCCCTGGGCATGATGCACCTCCCCCTGCATGGCTTCGGTTCCCGGGATCTGCCCCGGCGCGCCGAGTTGCTCGCGGCCATTGCCGCCCTCCGGGACCTGGAAGGCCCCCTGCTCATCCACTGCAAATCCGGGGCGGACCGTGCCGGCTTCCTCAGCGCCCTCTACCTGCACCTTTTCGCCCATGTCCCCATCGTCCAGGCCCGCCGGCAATTGCGCCTCTGGCCCTTCGGCCACATCCGCCACGCCAATACCGGCATCCTCGACTGGTTTTTCGAAAGCTACCGGCGGG
>NZ_RIZI01000195.1 GCF_003721225.1 Acidithiobacillus sulfuriphilus
CGAACCGCCAATGGCAAACGGGTCGCCATCGTCGGCGCCGGACCGGCGGGTCTGGGCTGCGCCGATATCCTCAACCGCGCCGGTACCGAGGTACTGGTCTTCGATCGCTATCCGGCCGTCGGCGGTCTCTTGACCTTCGGCATCCCCCCCTTCAAGCTGGAAAAGGCCGTCATCGCCAGGCGCGCCCAACTCCTGGAAGACATGGGTGTGCGTTTTCAGCTCAACACCGAGATCGGCAAAGACCTCAGCATGACCCAATTGCTGACCGACTATGACGCCGTGTTCCTCGGCATGGGAACCTATGCCGCCAAGGAAGGCGGTTTTCCCGGAGAAAACCTGCCGGGCATGATCAAGGCCCTCCCCTACCTCATCGGCAATGTCCGACAACTCCTGGATCTCCCCGATCCGCTCACGCCCTATATCGATCTTGCGGGCAAGCGGGTGGTGGTGCTGGGGGGCGGCGATACGGCCATGGATTGCCTACGCACCGCCATCCGCCAAGGCGCCGTGCAGGTAACCTGCGCCTACCGGCGGGATGAGGAGAACATGCCCGGCTCCCGGCGGGAGGTGGCCAATGCCCGCGAGGAAGGCGTCCATTTCCTCTTCAATCGCCAGCCGCTGGAAATCCTCGGCAAGGACACCGTTAGCGGCGTTCGCCTCGTGGAAACCCGCCTTGGCGATCCCGATCCCCGCGGACGCCGCCATCCGGAGATGGTGGCGGGCTCCGAGCAGGTCCTGGCCGCCGACGTCGTCATCATCGCCTTCGGCTTTGATCCGTCGCCGGCCCCCTGGTTTGCCGGGCACGGCATCCATCTCGACGAGCGCGGACGGGTCTTGACCAATGCCCAGTTCCAGACCAGCAACCCGCGGGTCTTTGCCGGTGGGGATATGCGTACCGGCTCCGATCTGGTGGTCACCGCCGTGGATGAAGGGCGGCGTGCCGCCAACGGCATCCTCGATTATCTTGGAGTATAGAGCGCGTGCATAGTCCCCTGCAGAACGACACCTTCCTGCGCGCCTGCGAGCGCGAAGCGACGCCCTACACCCCCATCTGGCTCATGCGGCAGGCAGGACGCTATCTCCCCGAGTATCGCGCGGCACGTGCAAGGGCCGGAGATTTCCTCACCCTCTGCACCACGCCGGAGCTGGCTTGTGAGGTTACCCTGCAGCCCGTGGACCGCTTTCCGCTGGATGCCGCCATCCTGTTTTCCGATATCCTGACCATCCCCTACGCTATGGGACTGGGCCTGCATTTCGTGGAGGGCGAGGGACCGGTATTCGAGCGCCCCCTGCGCAGCCGCGCCGATATCGAGCGTCTCGGTATCCCCGATCCCGAGACGGATCTGCGTTTTGTCGGCGACACCCTGCGCATGATTCGCCGCGAGTTGGCCGGTCGCGTGCCCCTCATCGGCTTTGCCGGCAGTCCGTGGACCCTGGCTTGCTACATGATAGAAGGCAAGGGCAGCCGCGATTTCGTCCAGATCAAGGGCATGCTCTATAGCGACCCGGGCCTCCTCCATCGTCTGCTCGGCCTCCTGGCCGAGGCCGTGGCCCTCTATCTCAACGCGCAAATCGCCGCAGGCGCCCAGGCCATCATGCTCTTCGATACCTGGGGGGGCACCCTCAGCACCCGCGCCTATGAAGCCTTCTCCCTCGCCTACATGCGCCAGGTCATGGCTGCCCTGCACAAGGAAGCCGAAGGCCGGCGCGTCCCGGTCATCCTCTTTACCAAGGGTGGAGGCGGCTGGCTGGAAGCCATGGCCGACAGTGGGGCCGATGTCATCGGCCTGGACTGGACCGTGGAACTGGGCATCGCCCGCCAACGCATCGGCGATCGGGTCGCGCTGCAAGGCAACATGGACCCCATCGCCCTTTACGGACAGCCGGACCTGATTGCTCAGGAAGCCATCAGCATTCTGGACGGCTATGGCGCGGGTGGCGGTCATATCTTCAACCTGGGCCATGGACTCACCCCGCAGACGCCGCCGGAGCATGTGGCCCTCCTGGTGGATACCGTCCACCAATACCGTCGTTCCTAGGCCCGGTTCAGGCCCCGTGCTTGCTCCGCCAGGCTGACCACGCTGCGCGGATGGGATGGGCGCGTCTGGGGTTGAGATAGGTGACGGGCGCCCCCTGCTCCATCCGCTGCAGCGCCTGGACGATGGCCGTCCTGGCCTCCCCAGCCAGTTCCCGACGCTTGAGGGTCGGCGCCAAGGCCGGCAAAAACTCCACCCGCAAAGTGAGCGGCGCCGCCGCCGTCAGCCGCCAGAGATGGCCCAGGAGGCTATCATCGCCCACAAAGGGACAGCGTTGATCGGCCTGCCCCGGGTGCAGGACATCCTCATAGCGCAGGGCCACCGGAACGGTGTCCACATGCGCCTCGCGGGCCGCCTCGAAGGGCGCAGCAAAGAATTCGCCCACGCCGCGGCCATCGCTGGTGGTGCCTTCGGGGAAGAGGATGACCGGCGTACCGTCCCGCAGGATACCCGCCGCATCATGAATCACGCGCTGACTCGCCCGCGCATCACTTCGATCGATGAAGAGCGTGCCGAGCCAAACGCCCATGATGCCGAAAAACGGCCAGCCGCGCATTTCCTTCTTGGCGACAAAGCGCCCCGGAATGAGGGTGGAAAGGGCGAGAATATCCAGGTAGGAGACATGATTCCCCACCACCAGGGCCGGCTTTGCGGGGGCAATCCCGTCCATGCGCAGGCGCAGGCCGAGGATGCGCATGGCCTGCCGGCTCCACCAGGCAAAGGCGCGGTAGCTCAGGGCGTCGGGTGCGGCTTTGCCCCGGCAGGTCCATACCGCCAGGGGGTAAGCCACGACCAAATGCAGCAATAATCCGGGCACGCGCCAGAGGCGCCGCAATGGATTGGGGCCCGAACGGCGCCAACGCCGTCCGGGATAGGACACCAGTACATCATCGGCGCCGATCTTTTTCCGCACCCTCATTTGCGGCTATCCACCGGCTCTAAAAAGCGCTGCTGATAACGCGGCGTGATCAAACGGGATTCACACCACATGAAAAAATCCGCGCAGTGGAATTGGGGATCCCAATAGGGCTCACCGCCAATGCGCACACCAGCCCGCAGATAGCCCTTGATCAAGCTGGGCAGGGAGACCGGCTCCACCTGTGCCCGGGGATCAAAACCGGGTACGGAACGTAAGGGGAAAACGCGCTGCTCGGGAGTGGTGAGGCGGTCCGCAAGGCTGTGATACAAGGCACCCAATGCCGCCCCATCGGTGCTGTGGATACTGGCGCAACCCATGAGATAGTCGATGTCCCACATCGCCATGGCCTCCGCCAGGCCCGACCACAGCAGGGTAATGACCGCACCCTGGCGGTAGTCGGGGTGAACGCAGGAACGCCCTAGTTCCATGACACGCGCGGGCATGTTGAGCAGGCGTCCGATGTCAAACTCGGTTTCCGCGTAATACCGCCCCACCCGTGCCACCTGTTCGGGCAAAAAAAGGCGATAAGTTCCCACCACCTCCTGGCGGGCTTCGTCTTCGACGATGAGGTGCTCACAGAAGGGATCATACTCGTCTTCATCCAGGCCTGGACGCCCGCTGAGCTGGGCCGCATATTCGGCGCTGAAGACGAGGTAGCGCAAACGCTGCGCCGCCTCTATTTCATCCTGCTGACGTGCCAGGTAGATACGCAGTGATCGGGATGCTTTACTGGACACGCGGTCTGTGCTGCCATGGTGCTGAGTGCTGAACATGCAAAGGCTCTCCGTCCGAGGGAATAGCAAAACTTTTGTAGTTTGACTCATCCATATGACAATAGTGCGACGATTCCATGAACTTTTTATGACAGGCATCCTAGCCCGCCCCTCCGGAACGAATCAAGATGCTCCGCAGGCCATGCAAATCAAGGCGTCAATCCAGTATTCATTATACACCTATTTTATAACCAGATTTAATAGTTGCCGGAGCATGCTCGCCAGTGTCGCAGGGCGCCGGGGCCCTCATCGCCTTTGGCGCCCGGGAACCGGCGAACCCGCAAGATCGCCGGCCAGCCCTTGCCCTCCTTCAACCCCATCCATTTATCACCCACCATACGCCGCCACCTCATGACCCTGGTCCTTTTTACCCCGGCACGGGCCACGGAGACCTTCATCCACCTAGCCAATCTCTTTGGCCGCCGCCCAGTGCTCCTTACCGGCTGGCTGGCCTATGGCGTCATGTTCACCCTCATGCTGACGAGGCCGCTCCCCGATAAACCTGGATGAGCTATCAGGCCATAAAAAACCATGCCCTTGCACCACGCCCTCGCAATGACTAATGTATCAGTCCTCTTTTTTTCCACCGAGCAAAGGTTCCGACCATGTCCGCCGAGCCCCAGGAAGTCGACGACAGCCCCTATTGTTGCTGTTCGGCCGCCACTTTTCAGGAGATCCTCGAACGCCAACGCGCCAATCCTCTCCCATTCATGGAGTTGATCATGGTTCATGCCGGCTGTGGAAGTGGTTGCGGTAGCTGCATCTCCGATCTTGAGGCCTATCTGAAGGCGCACGACGCTTATATCGAAGACTGATTGACCTGCGCAATGCCCGCTTTTCATCCCCCACGCTGGCTTCCCGGGGGGCACCAGCAAACGGTATGGGCTGCCTTTCTCGCGCCGCGCCCGAAGGTTCTCCTGCGCCGTGAAATCTGGTCCACCCCCGATGGGGATCGCATTGCCGTAGATTGTCTGGACGCGCCGCCGGAGGCCCCCGTCGTTACCCTTTTTCACGGCCTGGAGAGCAGCTCGTCTGGTCACTACGCCGCCCCCCTGGCGGCACTTTTACGCGCACAGGGATGGCGCGGCTACTGGGTCAACTTCCGCGGCTGCGGCGGCTTGGATAATCTGCTGCCCCGTGCCTATCACGCCGGGGACAGCGCCGAGATCGCCTGGGTCCTGGCGCGCATCGCCACACAAAATCCCACGGTGCCGCGCTTCGCCGTCGGCGTTTCCCTGGGGGGCAACGCCCTGCTTAAATATCTCGGTGAGACCGGAGGCGACGGGCAGGCCATCCTGCAAGGGGCCGCCGCCGTTTGCGCACCGGTGAATCTGGTCGCCACCGCTGCGGCGCTGGAGCAAGGCCTGGGGATCTTGTATAGTCGTTACTTTCTGAGGCAGTTGAAGCGATCGGCCCGCCGCTATCGGCGGCTGCATCCGGGTATGGCCGACTGGAAGAAAGTGCTAGCGGCCGCTGACTTGCATAGCTTTGATGAATGTTTTACGGCACCCGTCCACGGTTTTTCCGGAGCGGATAGGTATTGGCAACAAGCATCGGCGGCACCATGGCTGCAATACATCCTGGTGCCCACCCTGCTTTTGAACAGCGAGGATGACCCCATCGTGCCCATCAGCGCCATTCGCGCCTCCTCCCTCAGTCCGGCCATCACCCCTTGCTTCCCGGCCCATGGTGGCCATGTCGGCTTTGTGGATGGCCCTTTTCCGGGCCGGCTTCAATGGTTGCCCCATGCCCTCCTTGCCTACTTTGAGAGCATCACCCAGCCATGAATGAACCAGTTCAACCCCGCCTGCGGGTCCTTCTCGGCCAGGCCATCGCCATTGGACCCGGGAAGGCCGATCTGCTGCGCTACATTCGTGCCCACGGGTCCATATCGGCTGCGGCACGGGCCATGAACATGAGCTATCGCCGCGCCTGGCTGCTGGTGGACACCATGAATCATTGCTTCGTCGGATCTCTGGTGAGTACGGCCACGGGCGGCAGTCACGGCGGAGGGGCGCAACTCACCGCCCTGGGAGAAGACATCCTGACCCGCTACGAGGCGATGGAAACCAAGGCCATTGCCGCGCTGGCCGAGGACATGGAGAGCTTCCGCCTATTGATGAATCCCTTAGCACCGAGCCAGGAAAGCCATGAAAAACCTCCTGCGTGAGGTGCTCTGCAGCCGCGTCTATGATGTAGCCCGGGAAACGCCCCTGGAAGCGGCGCCCAAACTCAGTCAGCGATTGGGCCGCAGCATCCTCTTCAAACGCGAGGATCTGCAGCCCATCTTCAGCTTCAAGCTGCGCGGCGCCTACAACAAGATCGCGCAGCTTTCGCCGGAGGAACAGGCGCGGGGCGTCATCACCGCCAGCGCCGGCAACCATGCCCAGGGCGTCGCCTTCTCCGCCCGGCGGCTGGGCATCCGTGCCGTCATCGTCATGCCCCAGACGACGCCGGAGATCAAGGTGGCCGCAGTGCGGGCCTTCGGTGCCGAGGTGGTGCTACAGGGCGACAGCTACTCCGATGCCCAGGCCCATTGCGAAAAACTGGTGGAAAGCACGGGCATGGTATTCATCCATCCCTTCGACGATCCTTTGGTCATTGCCGGCCAGGGTACTGTCGGCGCCGAGATCCTGCGGCAAAGGGGCAGCGGACTGGAAGCGGTCTTCGTCCCCATCGGCGGCGGCGGCCTCATTGCCGGCATTGCCGCCTTTCTCAAAGCCATCCTGCCCGATGTCCTGATCATCGGCGTCGAGCCCTTCGAGGCCGACGCCATGTACCAGTCCCTGGCCGCCGGCCGGCGGGTGCGTCTGGAACAGGTGGGCATCTTTGCCGACGGAGTGGCGGTGCGCGAAGTCGGCCGTCACACCTTTCCCCTCTGCCGCGAGCATGTGGATGAAATCGTGCGGGTGAGCAACGACGAAATCTGCGCGGCCATCAAGGACGTCTTCGACGAGACCCGCTCGGTCATGGAGCCGGCCGGAGCCCTGGCGGTGGCTGGCCTCAAGCGCTATGCGGCGGAGCGGGAAAGCCGGGGCGGCGCCTGGGTCGCCATCCTCTCCGGCGCCAACATGAATTTCGACCGGCTGCGCTTCATTGCCGAGCGGGCCGAACTGGGGGAAGCGCGCGAAGCGCTCTTTGCCGTCACCATTCCCGAGCGCCCCGGCGCCTTTCGCGCCTTCTGCGCCGCCATCGGCCAGCGCGTCATCACGGAGTTCAACTATCGCCTGCACGGCCGCGCCCAGGCCCACATCTTCGTAGGAGTCGCCATCCGTGACCGCAGCGATGCGGCGACCCTCCTCGAACACCTGCGCCAGGAAGGGCACGAGGCCCTGGATCTCAGCGACGACGAGATGGCCAAGCTCCATATCCGCCATATGGTGGGCGGGCACGCCCCGGAGGCCCGGGATGAACGCCTGTACCGTTTTGAATTCCCCGAACGGCCCGGCGCGTTGATGGAATTCCTCGACAAGCTGGGCGGCCACTGGAATATCAGCCTCTTTCACTACCGTAACAATGGTGTGGATTTCAGCCGCGTGCTGGTAGGGATCGAAGTGGGGGATGGGGATTTGCCGGCCTTCGGCCATTTCCTGGAGCGACTGGGCTATCCCCACGTGGAAGAAACAACCAATCCCGCGTATCGCTTCTTTCTTGGCGAAAGCCGGCCCTGAAAGGGCCGGCGGCCTTCAGCGAGGGGCGAACATCAGCCGCAGCGATTCGCCGATACCCGAAGCCAGACCCAAGCAGTATTACGCCAGATCAGGGGGGAACCGCGTGAATGCGCGACGGGGCGTCGCGATTCCCGAGATTGGAAACGCCGGCATCCCCGATAGCGCGAAGACTACCGGCTTCCCGGTCTGCCGAAACAAGCAAAGACCCGGAGGATACAGATGCAACAACAAACCTATCATGTCCGCGTTGAACGCATTGACCCCTTGCACGTCAACGCCAGCGTGCGGGATTTCGAGATCCGGCTTGGCGCCAAGCGGGCCGACCCCACGGCGGGCTTCAACCCGGTGGAAACCCTCCTTTCCTCCATGGGCGCTTGCCTGTTGACCGCCATCGCTTTCGTGGCCGAGGCTTCTCATATTCCTCTGGCCGGCGCGAGGATAGAACTTGAAGCCACCCGACAAGATCGCCCCCCTATCCTCACGCAGATCCACTACATGTTGTACTTGAAAAGCGATGCCTCCCCAGAGCAACTGGATCGCCTGGTAGATCTGGCTAAACGTAATAGCACGGTATTCCAGACGGTGTCCCTTGCCGTTTCCGTCGAAGGCGGCTGGACGGCCGAGCCATGACCTCTGGAACCATACGCGGTCCGGACAAACAGCGATCTCTTCCAGACTGGGCGACGAAAGCCTACGCTCTGTTTTACCAGGGGCAGTCTCATGACCTTTGCGTCATTCCATCCAGGACTGACACCCTCCTACGATGCCATCGGTAAACACAGAATGGTGGCTCCTCCCTGCATTGTTCGCCGCCGGGATGGGTGCCGGGTTCATCAATGTCCTGGCCGGCGCTGGATCCATGCTGACCCTGCCGGTGCTCATCTTCGTTGGCCTCGACCCCATCACCGCAAACGGCACCAACCGCATCAGCATCCTTTTGGAAAATCTCACCGCCGCTCGCACCTTTTACCACCACAACTTGGTGGATTTAAAAAAAGGGATGAAGCTGGCCCTGTGGACGTTGCCGGGAGCCATGCTCGGGGCTATTGCGGGTGTTCATATCGGCAATCTCTGGTTTCAGCGCATGTTAGTGATTGTCTTGGCGCTCAGCACGGCCACGATGTTCTTTCCAAAGATTGTCGCTGGAGAATCTACACGTCCCGATGGCAGTGCGTCACCATGGCTGTATCCCTCCATGCTGGCGCTGGGCTTTTACGGCGGCTTTATGCAGCTAGGTATCGGCTTCCTCTTCATTTTTGCCCTGCGCCATTTGCTCACCAGGAATTTAGCGCAAGTGAATGCTTACAAAACCCTTATTATCACGTTGTACACATTGCCTACCATCCTTGTCTTCGCCTGGATGGGTCAAGTTCACTGGGGCATCGGCTTTGTCATCGGCATAGGCGGCATGATAGGCGCGCGGTTGGCTACGGGGCTTACGGTGAGCCGACGCGGAGAACTGTGGGTCAAGGTGATGATGGCGATCATCGTGCTCGTGATGGCTGCCAAGCTCTGGGTTTAAGAGGTTGCTGAAAAAGTCTCTGCCCCGGACCTGCTCTTGGAAGAGCATTTTTCGGTGGATGGGACACTGCTGGAGGCCCGGGCGTCCCAGAAGTCCTTATCAGCCCAAAGACCCCGAAGCCCGGATGGAGACGGGGCGGACCATTTTATCATATCGACGAGAATCCCACCATCATAACAATCATCCAAGGGATTATGGACATAAATAGGGCAAAATTCGCCCGCCTCAACCACGCGAACTTATCTCTGGCAATCTCAGCATTACGGTAGCATTGCTTGACGTAGTCTTCAAATAATTCGTCTTCTTTCATACTATCAATTCTATTTTTGTATCCATCACAATCAAACATTGCGATATGTTGAAAATACAGCACCGACCTGGAGGACGCCCCAGATAACCTTGGGTGTATCACAAAAAATGCTGACAGCATGCAAAACGACAATAGTAATGCTGAAACAATTATAAAAACCCAATCATACCATACCAAAAATCTAGCCTTGGCAAGTATGGTAATTTCAAACCCAAGCATGGCTGTCGACACGGTAAACAAATGTGTCACCTTATGATCCGCTGTGGCTATAGATCCTGATATTTTGTGGAGCGTTCTATCTAATAAGTCTATTTTCTCCCTTGTGTTCATGGCACACTCTTTTCAATTCGCCACCGCACTACAAACAATCGTTCTTCCTCAGTCCGCTGTTTCATCCGGTTCCCATCCCATCCAGCAGGTCATCTTTCCTCGGTCCACGTCTCTGGCTGCCTGATCATAGGCCCGCCACGCATCATCCCCAGAGATGCCAGCTTGCGTAGCTCCCAGGAGGATTGGCGCCGGCGATGAACAGCACGTCAATGGCCTGCGTGATGACGCGTGGATCCTCCAGCATGTGGGTGATCAACGACGCATGACCAAATGCAGATCACCCGCAGCCAACTGCCAGCGTGCGCGGATGCCGATGCATTTCTCCCCGATAGGTATTTCATGGTCATAGATCCTATAATCACGGGAAATGGCCTCACTGGTCAAGACGCCATCCCCTGGTTGCTGGTGAGATTCCGGGCACTATCCATGTTCTCCCCAACTCTAGCGTTGCTTCACAGAAAAAGGCCGCAAACGGCTCAGGCGACCAGAGTTTGCCAGTTTAAGAGGCTGCTGAAAAAATCTCTGGTATAATGGCCGTAAATGCGGGGCGGGAGGCCAATGGGATGCGCGGTGCGCAGGTGGAGACGCAGGGGTTGTTCAGCTACCTCTCCCCGGAACAACAGGTCCCGCAGGATCATCCGCTGCGTGCCGTCGGGGTGATCATGGACCGGTCTCTGGCGGAATTGGAGAGCCATTTCGACCGCATCTACCCGACCCCCGGCCGTCTTTCCATTTCCCCGGACACCTTGGCTATGATCGCCGCGAGTTCGCCCAGGCGCGGCGGGACAAGAACGTGACCCCCCATGTGGCCAGGAAGCGGAAGAGCAAGGTTTTTAATGGCAATTCATTCGGATTTTTGCGGGAAAGGATGATGTATGGCACACGACCCTCATGACCATGCCGGCCATACCGCCCACGCGCGGGGGCATGGCCATGCCCACGGTCCGGCGGACCACGGCCGCGCCTTTGCCATCGGGGTGGCGCTCAACCTGAGCTTCGTGCTGGCTGAGGCCGTGTTCGGGGTGATTGGACATTCCTTGGCCTTGCTGGCGGATGCCGGGCATAACATGAGTGACGTCCTGGGCATGCTCATGGCTTGGGGCGCCACGGCCCTGGCCCGCCGTCGGCCCTCGGCGCGCTTTACCTACGGGCTGCGCAGCTCGTCTATTCTGGCGGCCTTGGCCAATGCCGTATTCCTGTTGGTGGTGACTGGCGGGATCGCCGGGGAAGCGATCCAGCGCCTGCTGCATCCCACGCCCGTGGCAAGCGGCATTGTCATTGGCGTCGCAGCCTTCGGAGTGGCGATCAATACCGGGACTGCCCTGCTGTTCATGGCGGGGCGCAAGGGCGATCTGAACATCCGGGCGGCGTTTCTGCACATGGCGAGTGATGCCGCCGTATCGCTCGGGGTGGTCCTGGCGGGGATCGGGATGCTGTTTACCGGCTGGTTCTGGCTGGATCCCGCGGTCAGCCTGCTCATCAGCGCGGTGATCGTGATCGCCACCTGGGGCTTGCTGAGGGATTCCCTCAACCTGGCCCTGCACGGCGTGCCCGAAGGGATCGAAACCCGGGCGGTACGCGCCTATCTCGCCGCCCTGCCGGACGTGGCGGCGGTACATGACCTGCACATCTGGGCCATGAGCACCACCGAAACGGCGCTGACCGCGCATCTGGTCATGCCCAACGGCTACCCCGGCGACGCGCTCCTGAACCGGATCGGCAATGAGTTGCAGACGCGCTTTCGCATCGACCACCCCACCTTGCAGGTGGAGGCTGGCGATCCGGCCCACCCGTGCGCACTGGCGCCGGATCATCGGGTGTGAGGTTTTCCGGAAGGTTTACGCAAGGACCCAGGAATATGGCTTCGAGAAGATTTCTTTTCCACAATATGGATCCACTGAAGACCAACGTCCTCAGGGGATTAGGAAAGAGACAGGAGCCGCCATCAACACCTTTGTGGATCGGCTTGTCATAAACTCCGGTACCTGGTACATGAGCGATATCGCCCACCGGCTGATCAGATCGCCATCACCTGTACCTAATCAGTGCAGATCGTTGAACAAGCATTTCTTCGGTATGGGCTATGGCCTGAACCAAAACCATTGAGGAAAAGGTCATGAACCCGACTGGAGCCCGAGGACTCACCCCCGAAGAAGCCCAAGCCCGCCTCGCCCGCTTCGGGCCGAACCGCCTGTTCACGCCGGCCCCGGTGCGCTTCTGGGCGATCGCCGCCGAGGAAATCCGCGAGCCGATGATCCTGCTCTTGCTGGTGGTGGGCGTCTTCTACAGCCTGTGGGGCGGGCTCGGCGATGCGCTGACCATCTTCGTGGTGATCCTGCTGCTGGTGGCCGCCGAGGTGGGCAACGAGTTCCGCGCCAAGCGTGCCATCGCCGCGCTGGAGCGCATCGCCGCGCCCAAGGCGCGGGTGCGGCGCGCCGGCCAGGCGGTGACGGTCGATACCCAGACGGTGGTGCCGGGCGACGTGCTGCTCTTGCTGCCCGGCACGCGGCTGGCGGCCGATGCCAATCTCATTTCCACCGTCAATCTCGGCGTCGATGAGGCGGCGCTCAGCGGCGAATCGCTGGCGGCGGAAAAGGTCGCGGGCGATGCGGTCTATGCCGGCACCGTGGTGGCGACGGGCGAAGGCGAGGCCGAGGCGACCGCCACCGGCGGAGCAACCCGGCTCGGCCAGATGGCCGCGCAGCTTGGGGCAGTGAAACCGCCCAAGACGCCGCTGCAACTGGCGATGAAGGCGCTGGCCGGCAAGCTGGTGTGGGTGGCGGTGTTTTTCTCGGTCGCCATTCCGCTGATCGGCATCGCTCGCGGCGGCGACTTCCGCGAAATGATCCTCACCGGCCTGTCGCTGGCCTTTGCCACCATTCCCGAGGAACTGCCCATCATCATCACCATGGTGCTGGGGCTCGGTTCCTTTCGCCTGTCGCGGCAGAAGTTCCTGGTCAAGCGCCTGCGCGCCGCGGAGACACTCGGCGATGCCACGGTCATCCTCACCGACAAGACCGGCACACTGACCGAGAGCCGCATGCGGGTAGTGGCGGTATACCCACGGGAACAGGAACGGGCGGTGCTCGCCGCCGCGCTCGGCACGGTTTCGCCCGAAGTGCCGGACGCATTGGAGCAGGCCGTGCTGGAGCGCGCCCGCGCCCTCGGCGCCGCCGCGCCCCAGGGCGACATCCTGGGTCTGCGCCATCCCGGTGACGGTCGGCGCAGCAAGGCCGTGCTGTGGCGGCACCAGGACGGGCTGCGCCTCCACCTGACCGGTGCGCCGGAGGAAATCTTTGCCCGCTGCCGCGAGGTGCCCCCGGTGCTGCGCGAGCAACTGGAAAGCGAAGCCGGGCAGGGCCGCCGCTGCGTCGCGGCGGCCACCCGCGCGCTGGACGCACGGGAGGCCGGACGACCGCTCGATGAACTTGAGCGGGACCTCGAACTCGTGGGTCTCATCAGCTTCGCCGATCCGCCGCGCGCCGACGTCAGGGAGACGCTTGCGCAGGTGGCCGGCGCCGGTATCCGCACGCTGATGGTGAGCGGCGACTATCCCGCCACAGCCGCCGCCATTGCCCGCGAGGTCGGCATCGCGGCTGATCGGGTGCTCACCGGCGAAGAACTGGATTGCCTCGACGATACGGCGCTCGCCCAGGCGGTGCGCGAGGTTTCGGTCTACGCCCGCGCGACGCCACAGCACAAGTACCGGCTGGTCGTGGCGCTGCAAAGGAACGGCGAGGTGGTGGTGGTAACCGGCGACGGAGTCAATGACGCGCTGGCGCTCAAGGCCGCCGATGTCGGCGTCGCCATGGGGATCAAGGGCACCGATGTGGCCAAGGAGGCGGCGCAGGCGGTGCTCGCCGACGACAACTACGCGACGCTGGCTCGCGGCGTGTTCGAGGGCCGGCATTTTTTCGACAACCTGCGCAAGGGCGTCAACTATTACCTTGCGGTCAAGGTCGGCCTGATCGCGATTTTCCTGCTGCCGGTGCTGGCCGGGCTGCCGCTGCCGTTCTCGCCGATCCAGATCATCCTGCTGGAGTTGTTCATGGATCTGGCCGCGTCGGCGGGCTTCGTGGCCGAGCCGGCCGAAGCCGACATCGCCAGTCGTCAGCCGCGCAGCGCCGCTGCGGTGTTGATCGATACCTCCGCCGTACGCATCATCCTGTTCAAGGGCGGGCTGCTGTTCGCCGCAGTGATGGCGGCCTACGGCTGGGCAAGCTGGCGTGAACTGCCGCCTGTGGCCGTGCAAGGCTGCGCCTTCGCCGCCTGGATGGTGGGGCATGTGGCGCTCGCCTTCATCTCGCGCAGCGACCGCCACTGGATCGTCCGCCATGGCCTGTTCACCAACCCGGTGATGAACCTGTGGGCGGTGGCGGCGATCGGCTTCCTGCTGCTCACCATTTACCTGCCGCCATTGCGCGAGGCGCTGCGCTTTGCGCCGGTAGCGCCTGCCGATCTCATTGTATCCGTAACACTGGCCCTGCTGCTGGTCGCCCCGGCGGAGTTGAGAAAGGCATTCGTGAGATGAACCGGAAAGAAGGGCTGTGCCGCCCCGGCGTGCCGGCCGCACACGCGTACTCCGCTGCGAACCCTGGGGCAGACGCCGGTCTACCAGACCATCCAGACCCCCATCCTCCTAGCGCTCGATATACCAGCGAAAAGTCCGCTCATGGGCTCCTAAGCCGCGCCGCTCCTTGAAAAAGTTCTTGGGCATGGCAACACCCCGGTGGCGCAGATATCGGGATGCGAGCCAGCACACTTGCAGCATCCCATTGCCCCGGCCGGATACCCCGTTAAGCGATTGTTCGTAAAACATGGTTATGCAAAATCCCGCTCGACCATCATCCACGTTGACCATTGCGGCTGGGCAGTATCTTGTTGGAATGCAGCCTGCTCACCTACGGCGAGCAGCCATTGCTGCGACAAGTGGTAGCCGACCTGCGGCAGCACGCTGCCCTCGATGCCGCGGCGCCCGTTGTCGAGCACCAACTGGTTATCCGCCTCCACTTCAAGCTGCACGGCAAAGGCGATGTTCAACGCCCTGCCCAGGCTGGTGTTCACAAACCAACCGCTGGTGACCCCGGAGCCGACTCGTTGGGTGTACCCTGCCTCCCCCTCGGTGAACCAGGGATACCAGAGTTGCGCCCACATGACCTGCGCCGTCACAGAGTTACCTTGTCCGGGCAAAACCGCGGGGCGCGGGTTCGCCCAGTACTGCCCTTCCACTTCGCCTGTCAGTAGCGTGGCGCGGCCGTTGCTCATGTCGCACGAATGCAAGGCGGCCACCTTGATGCCAGCTGCAACAGGTCCGAATGCGCTCGGCCCGCTGCCGAGTGGTTCCACTGCGGTGAACGTCGGCAGATCCAGTTCCATTCCCACGCGGTCGCTGAACCGGGCCTCGATCTCGGGCGCTAGCGTGATGGATTGAGGGCTGCCGTTGTTGTCCACCTGGGCAAACAGGTAGGCGGCGTTTTCAAGCCACGGTTCTTCAATGCCGATGGCCTTGGTGATGTAGTCGTCCACATCGCAAGGCTGCGCTGACGCGGCGCTGATACCAACAATCCCCAAACCCACAACCCATCCCGTCCGGCCCAACATATTGATTCGCATATATTCTCTCCTCTTCGTCGTTAATACGAATCATTATTATTACCAATTGATGTCAGTATGGCAAGCTTTCATCGATATCATCGCACAATGTTGTAACCCACCATGCCACTGCCGACTTCATGGATGATGTACTGCAAATCCGGCATGAGCGTCGCCCTCTTCCAGAGTGGCACTAGGCAGGCTTGTCGTCATAGCTAGGGATTCAGCGGCATCAAGACGACACCGGCGGCACCGGAATCTGCCCATCCATTCCCGGCTGGTGGAAGGTGAACACATGCGATTTGTCCGTCAACGGGGAGCCCGCTCCGGGCGTAATCCAGCAACCGCGGAAACCGTCCGGATACCCGCCAAGCATAGCGTGCATTTCAAGGCCGCCGAAGACCCCCTGCGACGAATCCCAATGACGCCCGCCCCGGGGCGCTGATAAGAAACGCGGAGGGCACGGTGAAGCCGACCCAGGCGGCGCGGCGTAGCCCGGCCAGAAACCCGATCCGGCTCGGCCGATGCCGTCCTCCTCGGTAGGTCACGGCTCATGGAACAGTTCCCCAAACAATTCCTGGACCTTCTGCTTGGCCGCAGCGAAAACGCGGCACCCCAGCGGGATTGCCCAGTAAAAGCGGCGGACCGTGCGCCCCTCCCGCTCGCGTACGGAGTCGATGGCCCTCCTTCGAGCGTCAACCGCTGATCCGGGAGTAAGGCGTAGCCCGCAAAGCCATCAATCGGGCAAGGAAGGTGATGCGCCGGCCTCCCCCGCCAGCAGTTCCGGCGCGCTGAGGATGCGCGGACTACGCTCCACGGGTACGGCCTCGCTCAATTCGGCATCGGCGGGGGCGGCGCGCAGATCGCGGAAACGGCGGGCCGTGACCAGCACCCGACCCTCCAGCGCCCCCACCGACTTATTGTAGGCCTCCACCGTCTGTCCCAGGGATTTGCCCACTCGGGCCCAGTGCTCCGCCAGGGTGGCAATGCGCTCGTACAAAAGCCTGCCCAGATCCGCCACCTCGGCGGCGTTGCGGGCCAAGGCTTCCTGGCGCCAGCCGTAGGAAGCGGCGCGCAGGAGGGCGATGAGGGTGGTGGGGGTGGCGGTGATCACCTTTTGGTCGACGCCGTACTCGATGAGGCTGGGGTCTTCCTGCAAGGCCGCGCTGAAAAAGACCTCCCCGGGCACGAAGAGCACCACAAACTCGGGGCTCGGCTGGAATTGCTCCCAATAGGCCTTGCGCCCCAACTGACCCAGATGATTGCGCAACTGCTGGGCATGCTTGCGCAAGAGCGCCTTGCGCTGCTGTTCATCATCCAGTTCGCTGGCTTCGAGATAGGCATCCAGGGGTACCTTGGCATCCACCACGATCTGTTTCCCGCCGGGGAGACGCACCACCAGATCAGGGCGCTGGCGACGCTCCCCATCCGTGCTGCTCTCCTGCTCGACGAAATCGCAATGTTCCAGCATCCCCGCCATTTCCACTACCCGCTTGAGCTGCATCTCGCCCCAGCGCCCCCGCGCCGCCGGCTGACGGAGGGCCTTGACGAGGCTCTGGGTCTCGGCACGCAGTTGCGGGATCTGCACTTGCGCGAGGTCCGTGAGTTGCTGTTTGAGGCCGCTGTAGGCGGACAGTCTTTCCCTCTCCAGGTCGGCCAGCTTGCCGTCCACTTTGGCCAGGGACTCGCGGATAGGCTGCACCAGTTGGTCCACCGCGAGGCGGCGCTGTTCCAGTTCGCTGCTTGCACCCTCCTGAAAGCGCTTGAGGTTCTCGCCGGCGAGGGCCAAAAAGGATTGATTGTTTTGCCGCAAGGCATCCGCCGAAAGGGTCTGAAAGGCATCGGCCAGCTTTTGCCGCGCCTCATCCAGCAAGGCCAGCTTATCGGCGCTGCTGCGCCGCTCCTGCTCCAGTCGCTCCGCCAACTCCGCATGGCGGCGCTGCAGATCGGCCAACGCCGCCGAGCGCTCCGCCGATGCGGCCTCCATGGCAGGTAGACGGGCCGCCTCCGCAGCCGCCGCAGCCCGGGCCGCCCCTTCAGCGCGCAAAGCGCTCTGCAAAAGTTCCCGCTCCTGCCGCAGACTGGCAATCTCCTGCTGCAGTTGCTCCTGATGGAGTTCCAGGCCACGCAGTCGCTCCTGCAGGGTGGATTGCTCCGCCTGCCAAGCCATCTCCCCCTGGGCAATGCGGGCCCCGGAACGGGCCTTGTGGACCATCCAACCCAGCACCGCGCCCAAAGCCAAACCGCTCAGTAAAAAAAGCCAGTATCCCCAATTCATGAATCACCTTTACCCCTTGCCCGGCGAGCACCGTTCATAATCCCCAGAGGCGACAGTTGGCATGGATGTTTTGCCGCAACCCTGGCCAAAGCCGTCATCGTCTTAGGCGAAAGCCCGCCCGGCAGGCGAACCGGTCGAGCCCGCAGAACGGTTTAGCCTACCAGATTTTCTGGATGCCGTGGGGCATGGCGCCCGCAACCAGATGGCGGATGCCATTATGAATGCCTTCCAGGTGGAGCGGGATTTTTGAATGTCCTACCAGGAATGCTAGGAAACTACCCGCATTATGCCTAAGAGCTAAATATTATCAATTTTATCATATAATCGATATGATAATTGCAAAGGAAATAAAGCCATTCACTGATGGCGTAGCGGCACGGTGGCGGAAGAGCCCGCCCATGTCCCAGGGGGATCGGAATGCCGGAGTATTCTCAGGGATATGGACCAGTCATTCGGCCTTTGCGCCCACCAAGGTCCCTCCCGTCAGTTACCCGTCACCTTCAATGCGGGAAAATGGTATATCATGATGACGGCATCTTCAGATCTGATATACTTTATCAAAAGTAGCAGGAAATTCCGCCCGAATGTCATCTCCCGCCAAAGCCCGGCCGTCCTTTCCGCACTTGCCGCTCGACCGCTTCATGGGGGCATGGGCATGAGGAAATCCATGGCCTTTTTCCGCAGCGACCGCGGGATCCTTTGGGGCGCCACTACCATTTTCGTCGCTTTGGCACTCCTGTTTGCCAGCCTTGTCCTTTGGCGCGCCATCAACCTTCAACAATCCACAAAAGCCAATTTCCGCGACCAGGCGGAAATTGTCGCTACGCGAACCGCCGATGCGGTGGCAGTCAACATCAATGCCCGTTTCCATGACCTGGCATTCCTCAAGAATGCCTTTTTTGCCGAGGGCACAGGCCATTTGTTGCCGAGTGCCCAAGTTCTCTCCGCCTTTGCCGCCTTTCAGCACACCCATCCGGCCGTTTCGGCCATCAATATCCAGGACCCATCCGGCGACCGGATCGTCTGGTCGAGCGTGAAGCAGCCGGCAAGGCCCATCACTCCGGACAAGGATTTCTCCCCCCTGCCGGGATATCCGGATCGCTTCCTAGGCAGGGTTGCCCATGCCCAGCGGACCCAAGCCTGGGTGCTCACCATGCGCCAACGCATCCGGGACAACGAAGGACATGTGCTGGGATTCATCGGTTCCCCTTTTCTTCTCGCCAATCTGGGCATGATTCATACGCCTCCGGAGCTACAATCCGTGGTCGTCATGCGTCCCCATGGGCAGGTCGTATCAGTCTGGAAGGACGGTCGGTGGATGCCACCGGATACGCCGTTGGCCCCGGTCGATGGTGAAGTGGTGGTTCCTGTCCCCGGTTATCCCTGGGATCTGCATGTGCAGTGGACGGCCGCGGCCCTGAATCACGCCTTTTGGCAGGTGGAACGGACGAGGCTGCCAATCTTTCTGATGGGCCTGTTCTTTATCGCGGGCATGGGCACGTTGACCCGACGACTGCTCCGCCGCCTGCTGCGCTTGCGCCAGTATCAAGCGGCAGCGGTACTGGCCCAGCAGGATCTTCTGCGCCAAAACGACCCCAAGGTCATGTATCAGCGGCTGGTGGAGGTCGTGGTGGAACAGACGGAAGCCATTGGGGCCTATATCGCCGTTCCCGAAGCGGGCAGCGAGTGGTTGCGGGTCGCGGCCGCCAGCGCGGACACACCGGATTTGCGGCAGGCCATGGAACAACTCACTCCCTCCAAGGATCCGGCGCACTTTCCCTATGGCAATATGGTCCCCAGCCTGGCCTTCCGCGAAAAAACCCCACAGGGACCCGTCAGTCCCGGACAATCCCCTGCGATGACGGCTGTACAGCGGCAGCAAGCTCCCCTGTCGCGCATCCGGAGTGTCATGGCCTATCCGGTGTTCCTGTGCGAGGAGCGGGAGCCAACGGCCGTGCTGGTGATCGAGAGCGACTCTTCCAGGCATTTCACCCAATCCCTGCAACGATTGCTCGGCCAGTTGGCCGTCACCCTCGGCCTGGCGCTGACGCAGTGGCGGCATCATCGGGAACTCATAGAAAAGGATGCCGAAATTCAGCAAATGGCGTTTTACGACGACCTGACCGCCCTCCCCAACCGGCGTTTCCTGGAGATCCAGATGGAACAGGACATGGCCCGCGCCGAACGGCACAACCGGCTCCTGGCGGTCTGCATGCTGGATCTGGATGGCTTCAAGCCTGTCAACGATACCTATGGCCATGAGGCCGGAGACGAAGTGCTGGTGGCATTGGGAAAACGATTGCCCGAAGCCTTGCGCAAATCCGATTTCGTCGCCCGCCTGGGAGGGGATGAATTCGTGCTGCTGGTGGAAGATCTTGCCGATCTCGGCGATCTCACCCAAACCCTGAAAAAGGTGGAGGACACCATAGCCGCCCCCATCCGGCTGAGCAACGGCGAAACCATCCGGATTGGGGCGAGCATGGGCATCTTTCTTTATCCCTTTGGCGATGGGGAAACGGCTGACCAGCTCCTGCGCTGGTCCGATCAGGCCCTTTACGAGAGCAAGGCCCATAAGGCCGACCGGGAGCACCCCTGGGTGCTTTTTGGCGAGGAGGTCCGCAAAGCACAGCGCACACCCGCGCAACATCTGCTGGATGCCGGGGCCTTGGAGGTCTGGTATCAACCGATCCTGGACAACCGCGCCCGCAAGGTGGTGGGCGTGGAGGCCCTGGCGCGGTTGCGGGATGCGGAGGGGAAAATCTGGCCGCCGGCGGAGTTCCTGCCGCAATTGCGGGATGCGGATTTTTTCGACCTCAGCAAGAAAGTCTTTGCGCAGGCATTGGCCGATCTGCCTATCCTGGACGCCCAAGGCTGGTCCTTATGGGTATCCGTGAATGTCGATCCGCGTTCGGTCTCGGAGTCCTGCATAACGTGTCTGCGGGAGATGATCACCCTGGGTGCGGTGGATCCGTCGCGCATCACCTTGGAGATTCTGGAGGGGAGTGACTTCCTGGAACAGCAGGCGGCCTTGGAACACCTCCTGGAAATGAAAACGTTGGGCGTCCGTCTGGCCCTGGATGACGTGGGGAGCGCCTATGCCTCGCTGCTGCGCCTGAAGGATCTCCCCATCGATGAGATCAAGCTGGACCAGGCCTTTGTCCGCACCCTGGAAAAGCGGCCCCAGGATCTGCATTTTGTGGGAGCTACCCAGGACCTCGCCTCCGGCATGGGCGTGAATCTGGTGGTGGAAGGCGTGGAAACCGATGACATATTTGATGCGGTAACGGTCATGGGTGCGCCCCTCCTGCAGGGCTACGCCATCGCCAAACCCTTACCGCTGGCAGAATTGCAGGAATTTCTCCAGCACACCCCCTCCCATCATCGGCGGCATCCGACCGGCTTGCTCGGGCTCTATGCGGCGCAACTCGCCAACCACAGCGCCCTGAAAAAAGCGATTCGCCAGAACCCCCGCCTGGTGGACTACATGACGCTGGTGGATGCCACGACCTGTCCCATCCATGATGATATGCGCCGCCTGGGAGTCGATGACGGTGGCCCCCTGGATCGACTCCATCAGGAGTACCACCGAGCCATCGCGGTCATGGATGCCCTGCTGATTTCCTCTCCAGCCAATGACGACTGGAGCGCCGCAGAGCGAGCGGAGAAGGCATTGGAACAGGCCATCATAGAGGCGTTCTGGAAGAGTAAAGCAGAAGACGGCAACCCGCTATCCTCAGGTTAATAGAGCAGGTAGCGGCGGCGAAGCCCTTCGAAGTCCTGCACCGCCCTGCGCCACCGCGCCGCGATGAGCCTGGGGTCTTCTCCCCTCTGGATAGCCGCCACGACCCACCGCGCGCCGACCATGCCCAGGATACGCCGCGTCTGGAATTTTTCCGGGTATAAGCGGGTGAGAGCGCTGGCGATTTCCACGCCGAGGGCCGGCGCGTCGAGGGCTTGGCGGTCGGCAAGGGCAACGCGCACACCGTGACACAGCCGCCCCTGGTAGCGGCTCGAACGGGGCGTAAAGGCCGCCGGCACGAACCGCACCCCTGGTATGTCCCTGTCATTCAGATACTGCGCAAGCTGTCCGGCGTCGATCCACGGCGCCCCGACCAATTCAAAGGGTGTGTCCGTCCCCCGCCCCACGCTCACATTGGCACCTTCGACCAGACCCACGCCGGGATAAAGGGCGGTTTCCGCGAGCGTGCGCAAATTCGGCGACGGCGCAACCCAGCGGAGCCCCGTGTCGTCATACCAGTCTCTGCGCTGGTAGCCCCGCATGCGGATCACATGGAGATTGGCCCCCAGGTGGTCTTCGGCATTGAACATCTCGGCGAGCTCCCCGACGGTCATGCCATAGCGCACGGGAAGGGGGAAATAACCAGTGAAGGACTCCAGGTCGGCATCCAGGATGGGACCCTGCACGACATTCGCACCGATGGGATCCGGGCGGTCAAGGATGTAGAAAGGGATGCCGTATTTCGCCGCCGCCTGCATGGCATAGGCCATGGTGGTGATATAGGTGTAAAAGCGGGCCCCTGCATCCTGTACGTCGAAGACCAGCGCGTCGATCCCCTGGAGCATTTCGCCCGTGGGCCGTCTGACGTTTCCGTAGAGGCTGTAGACGGGCAAGCCCAGGGATGGCTCCATGCCGGAGGCGACCTTTTCGTCCAAATCCCCATACAAGCCGTGTTCGGGACTGAATATGGCCACGAGTCTCACGCCCGGGGCCCTGGACAGCAGGTCGACCGTGCGGTTGCCATGGGCGTCAACCCCGGTCTGGTTCGTGATCAGGCCCACGCGCAGGCCCTTCAGGGGAGCGAAGCGTTCCGCCTCCAGGACATCCACGCCCACTTGCACCTTGCCCGCCGCGTATGCCTCGTTCAGCCCCGCATAATAGCGCCCAAGGAGGGGGCGGCTTGATACCACTTCAGCGTCGGTCAAGGGCGCGAGATGGGAAGATACCAGATTGATCACCGCTTCCCTGAGAGGGCCGGCGTTGCCCTTGCCGAAGGGATAGACCCGGTTCGTCAGGATGATCACATAGGTCCCGGATACCGGGTCGATCCACAGGAGCGTCCCGGTAAACCCGGTGTGATCATAGGCGCCCACCGGCAGGAGGTCTTTCCGGTTGGGGGCAAAAGGTGCGGCCAGATCCCAGCCCAGCCCGCGCAACCGCACTTTTCCGGGCGGGGATTGTGGGATGGTCATCCGCTCCACGATGGGGCGGTCCAATATCCGCACGCCGTGATAGCTTCCCCCGTCGAGAAGTGCTTGGGCAAAAACGGCGAGATCGCCGGCGGTGGAAAAGAGCCCGGCATGGCCCGAAACCCCTCCCATGCGGTAGGCCGTGGGATCATGCACCTCGCCCCAGCGCAGCTTGCCATCCAGGTATTCCGTGGGGGCGATGCGATATCGCTCCCAGGCGGGCGGATGAAAGGTGGTTTTCCCCATGCCCAGCGGCCCGAAGATGTGCTTTGCGCAGTAGACATCGAGAGGTTCGCCGGAAACCCGCTGAACGATTTCGCCGAGGGCCTCGAAATTGATATCGCTGTACACATAACGGGTGCCGGGCGCAGCCACCGGCTTTTCCGCGATGATCGCCCGCAGCGCCCCCTGGGTACCGCTCCATGGCGTTTCCAGGTTGAGGTCGGGGGCTAGACCCGAATAATGGGTGAGCAGCTCCCGCACGGTGATGGCTCCCTTGCCGTTCTCCCCAAAGGCCGGCCAGTATCTGGCCGCAGGGACGTCAAGCGCCAGCTTTCCCTGTTCCACGAGTTGCATCACCGCCGTGGTGGTGGCGACGACCTTGGTGAGGGAAGCCAGATCGAAAAGCGTCCCGACGGTCATGGGAATCTTTTCTGGCCCCGGCACGGCGTAGCCGAAGGCCTTGCGGTAGACGATCCGGCCTTCGTTGCCCACGAGTACGACAGCCCCCGGGATCCTGCCGGCCCGGATTTCCTTTTGAACGATCTGCGCGATACCGGACAGATCCGCCCGCTGGAGACTTTCGGGGCCACCATCCGCCCGGGCGGACAAAATGCCCGTGCCCAGCAGGGCGGATAGCAGCAACGCCCATGCCGTCCCTTTCCCGATTAGCGCCCAAGCCGCGGCGCATCTTCCGCAATATTGCGTGAACATGTTCCCGTCCCGATCCGTCCCAGGTTTCCCGGAGCCCCACCATGGCTATTCATCTCCATTCCCGGCTTTGGGGGGAGCCCTGCTGCAGTATAGACATTACGGGGGTTCCATAGCATCCAGCCATCCGCTCCGATGCTCTGCGCCGCATCGATCTGCGCCGCGATCTCTTCGCTCCCGAAGGGTTGCCCACCAAAGGCGTAGTCACGAAATGCCTGCAGCCAGGGGCGAAAGCGGACCGCAGGCAACCCCGTTCTCTCCTCGGCCTTGCGAAGCGAGAGGTAAACGATCTGGCGCGGATGGCGGACGGGATCGGGGTAGCCGGGGATACCGTACTGAAAACCAGAAGGATAGAGCATGGGAGAGATATAATCGACCTGCTGCGCCAGATCGTTCAGTCTCTGACCGATCCCCGTGTCGTTGCGGTTCCAGATCACGTAACCAAAAATATCTGCGGAAAGAAAGACGTTGTAGGGCACCAGCCGCTTGCGGGCTGCCGCGAGAAATCCCGAAATTGCCGCAATTCTGTTCTTCTCGGTGTTCGGCTCCGAAAATACCAGACCCTTGGCATCGGGAAAGCGAACGTAGTCGAACTGGATCTCATCGAATCCATCCCTGGCGGCCTCAACGGCAATGTCGATGTTGTAGTCCCATACCTGCCTGGCGAAGGGATCGGTCCAGCCGATGCCTTCCCGATCCCTCCAGATGGCACCACTTGCGGTCCGCACCGCCCAATCCGGTCTCGCCAGCGCGAGGAGGTTGTCCTTGAAAACGACGATCCTGGCAATGGCATAGATGCCCTTCTTGTGCAAATCGTCTATCAGCCGCCTGATATGTTTGATGGTGATGCCCTTTTGTGCCCCGATTTCCGCCGCCAGAGGAATGTCGGTCCGGTACGCTATCATCCCCCGGTCGCTTTTCACATCGATCACCACGGCATTGAGGTCCGTCTTTCCGATGAGATCCAGGGCCGATTCCCGCAGGTGCATGTTGCCCGCTCCGTAGGAAGACAAATAAAGGGCCTTGGGCCGGAACGGCGCAAGGGATAGGGTTTCGCCCGTCTTGAGATCTCCCACGGGAATTTCGCTTCTCCCGTAGCCGTAAGCCCTGAGGCCCAGCACCGCCCCTTCCCCGCCAATCTGGAAATGACCATCCTGGCTGGTGCGCACAACCGTATCCCCCAAGGTCACGAAGGCTCCCGGGATCGGTTTGCATGTCAAGGCGTCCACTACCGTCCCGTCGTAGGCGGCGGCGCTCCCAGGGACAAGCAACAGGACCGCAAGTAATGAAGCGCATATGTTCCTGAACTTTTGATAGCCCCCCACAACTCACCTCGTTCATCTGGAATTCGTTTTCAGCAGCCTCCCGAAGGCCTTGCCCGCATCCTGGTCCGTGACCAGATAGCGCGGGAGCGCCATCACATCATCCGCCGGACCCGCCGGCGCCCTTACCATGGTGAAGGCGGCCACATACCCCGCCCCCGCGGCGTCCCTCATCAAGCCCTCATCATAGATCCCGTAGGGCCACGCGAGCATGTCCACCTTGATCCCCAATTCCTTGTCGAGCGTTGCCTTGGACCTTTCCAACTGCATGGCCACGAACTTCGCATACGCCTGAGGGGCAAGACGTTTTTTTTCCGTCCTGAAGTTCGGATGCCAGTAGGTATGGGATTGAATGTCCACGAGCCCCGAGTCGTGCATGGTCCTCAGTTCATCCCAAGTCAGGGCGTAGGATGCCCGGGATATGGCGGAGGGATAGATGAACAGCGTCACCGGGATATGGTATCGCCGCACCAGGGGAAAGAGGTCCGTGTACACCGACTGGTGCCCGTCATCCGCGGTGATCACCACGGAATGGGGAGGGGGCGGGGGTCCAATGCCGCGAATATAGGCCACGACCTCCTTGAGGGGGACGACCCGGTAACCATGGCTTCTCAGGTACTCAAGCTGAGCCGCGAAGACCGTCGTCCGAACGGTCATGGCATCCCGCGCCACGGGGCCAAAACGATGATAGAGCAGGATGGGCACAACATGCTCCGTCCCCGATCCCCAAGCCGGCGCGGCGAAAAACACGGCGAGTAAAGGAATCCAGAAAATGGATCGCAGCTTGCCCATACACGCCCTTTGCCAGACAATACGCCGCCAGATCGGCTCCTGTTGTTCCTAGTTCAACACAGCCGAGGGCTCAGATCCAGCCTCTGGCAATATTCGGTAACCTTTGTCGCGCCCGATTCCGCCGGATCCAATCCCCCGCATCCAGCAAGGGTTGCCCCCAAGGACGCGACCCGGCAACCGCCATGAGAGGGTCCGGCGCTGGCCAGGGGCCAGTACGCCTAGCTAGCAGCGCACTATACCGGGTTCCAGGCTTGGCAGCGTTCCCTCAAACACGGTAGGCAGGGACCCATATTGCCCGGGATAAGATCTTCGTCGAGCAAAGACAGGACGCGCGCCCGACTGACGGCTTGGCGGTAGTCTCTACCGAGCGATTTTTTGATTTCGCGCTTGCCGACGGCGCCCAGATCCTGGACTACTGTTCTCCCAAAGAGTAGGATTTAATCCTATCATGACGAATGGGAGCCAGCCATGCGAACCACCCAGCAAATGAGCATTACCCTGCCCAACGACATGGCAGATGCGGTGAAGGCCAAGGTACGCTCTGGCGAGTACGCCAGCGAGAGTGAAGTGATCCGGGACGGACTGCGGGCGCTGATGGCGCGGGATCGCGCCGTGGAAAACTGGCTATACAACCAGGTTGGTCCCGCTTATGACGCCTTAAAGGCGGATCCATCCCGCGCCGTCAGTGTTGACCAGGTGCGTGCCCGACTGGCCGCCGAACACGCCAAGACGCGATGAGTTATCGCGTCGTATTCAGCCCGGAAGCCCAAGAACAACTTGCTGAGCTTTACCGCTATATCGCTGATACGGCGTCGCCAGATATTGCTGCGCAATGCACCGAAGCCATCGTGAGCTACTGCGAAAGTCTGTGCACGTTCCCCCTTCGCGGCACCATGCGCGATGACGTGAGGCCCGGTTTGCGCATCACCAACTACAAGGGGCGGGCAGTGATCGCCTTCGACGTGGACGCCGAGACGGTTTCCATTATCGGTGTCTTCTACGGCGGGCAGGGCTATGAAACGATCCTGCATGATGACCCGAACGACGACAGATCAGAACACTGAGCCGCTTGACAGACGATTTTTCTTTTTTCGAGAACATCCGAGGATTTCGGTGAACCCAGCGAGTACGTGGGCATATCCACTTTGCTGAAGCTCGCTGAGGATGGGCTGCTGTAGGGGGGGATCCATCACAGGATTTACTTACCCAATTTGGGCTTTATACAATAAAATCCAGTCACTTACATCAGTGTAGGCGTGCATTTTTCAAGGGCCGGCAACGGTGTCCACGGGCGCCCCTCCACCAGCATCGCCCACTGTGCTGTGGAGAGTTCCACGGCGCCGGTATCGGCTCTGGGCCAGTGCAGTCGCCCCTGATCCAGACGGCGGTACAAGAGCCAGAAGCCCAGGCCATCCCATGCCGAGGGAATCTCCGGCACTGAAAGGGGAGGCAGAGCCTGCAGGGTTTCGTCCACTTCCACCGCAAAGCGACGGGCCAGGCGCCCCGCCTCCCGGCGGTTTCCGGTACCCAGGGAAAAACGCAGATAGCCATTAGCCCCAACCTTCAGGGAGCCAGAGGCCAGCACCAGTTCAACACCTTTCAGAGAATCCGGGAGCTTGCGGGAAAAATGGAAGACCGCTCCCCGGCGAAGAAGATACATGGGTTCCTTGACCTCACTTTTAGCTACATTCCTAGCCACAGTGTCTAGTCTCAACCCATTGAAATATAGTTTCTTTTATGGAAAATCAGAAACTTCTGAATGTATGGCGGAGAGGGTGGGACACTCCACGACTAATATATGTTCCTTGTTTAACAACAACTTACAAAGAACCCGTTTTAGCTTTTTGTACCACCTCGTTGTACCAGAAATCCGGTCCAACACCGAAACGGAGTATAGTGCCCTTATGGCAACCATTTCAACCTCTGTGCTAAGACCTCTGTGCTAAGACCTTGGACCGAGCAGGGCGAAAATGCCCTGCTCGCCACCACATTCCCCATGTTGTATCATTGGACGGTGATGCCGCTGTGAAGGAGTAACCATGAAACCTGACAGATCATGGAGCACGGCAGGCGGGCAAAGAGCACATGAGACTCTTTAGATACATGATGTCTTGTGTATTATTGATTGATCTTCAAGCTTGAGACAGCCGCATTAGAAATATCATAAAATACCTTTATGTTAACCAGTGATTACTACATCACGATATATAAGGTGTAAAATGACGACAAACCGCAAAAGGCGCAAGCCAAAAACAGAACCGTTGTCTTTTCTAGGTGTCCTGTTATTTTTGCTTGTGGTTTTTTTACTCACAAAATCTAGATCATTTTTATCATTGGTTGTCATCTTTGTAATAATGATAATTTCTTTATTCATCGCACGTTGGTACTGGAGATGCCGTCAAAAAAGCCAGATAAGGGCCGCTTTACTAACTGCTGGAACCACAAACCCGATGCAACTGACACCAGAGGAGTATGAAAGATTCTGTGCTGTACTGCTGGAAAACCATGGATGGCGGACGGAACTGACAAAAAAGTCCGGGGATTATGGCGCAGACATCATAGCCAGCAATGGCAATCAACGCATGGTTATTCAATGTAAACAGTGGTCTAAATCTGTAGGGATTAAAGCTGTCCAGGAGGCGCATTCGGCAGGGGCATACTACAATGCAAGCATTGTTGCAGTAGTTGCAACAACAAAATACACACCAGCCGCCAAAGATATGGCCAGAAGTATCGGGGTGCGACTATTGAGTCATAATAATTTAGCATCTGGAAATTTCAATGGCTAAAAGAGGAAGAAAGAAGACGTCAAAAACCATACTAAATCCTCGAGGAGATCCTCCAAGTGTATTAAAGCGAAAAAGAGGGCGTCGTAATAGAAATTCTCCGTGCTTCATAGCTACTGTCGTTTATGGTGACTCATTAGCACCAGAGGTATTTGCATTGCGTAGGTTTCGCGATGAATTCCTTATGCCTTATAGGTTGGGGAAATTTGCAGTCTGGTACTACTATCGTTTTTCTCCACCTATTGCAAATTGGTTACTATATCATCCACGAATCGCAAGCCTAGTGCGCTACCCACTAAATTTAATAGCTCGGCATTACCAGGATTGATAATGAAACAGCGAGTAACCGTCGAATGAGTACAAGCGCAACCACAAAAACAATAAACCTCAAATCTGCGGTCATAATGGCAGCAGCATCGCTGCTACTTTTACAAGCTAGTTACTCTTACGGCTGGGACCCTGTCTTCGTATCAAAAAAATCTGGGTCCATGTTACCTACAATAAAGCAAGGAAGCATGTTTGTCATAGGTCATCCTGGGCGATACTCAAAAATATCTTCTGGCGATATGTTAGCCTTTTTTTATCCAAAAAACATAAAAGAAACATTCATTGATAGGGTTGTTGCTACCCCAGGAGAGGTTATCAAGATAAATGGTAATACTCTATACATAAATGGAAATTTAATCCCGCAAAAATATATCGGCACCTTTAACTATCGCCCGGAGGGGCAGGGTGCCGAGGGGATGGTTATCCCCACCAAAGAATATGAACAGGAACTGGGTGGTCATCATTTTCACATTATTGAGTTTGATACCCCGGAAGCGCAGATGAACTTCGGGCCATACAAAGTACCAAATGATTGTTATTTTGTTATGGGTGACAATAGAGATAACGTTAATGATAGTAGGTTTTGGGGTTGCGTTCCGAAACAAAATATTTTAGGAAAAATACATTTATATAAGTTGAAGAAACAGTAAAACAAAATGTAAATAAATGAAGGTTTCCTGAACACCATGTTCCTGGACACTTTTCGGCTCGTTTCGGTGGACCAAAGTGTTCGTTTACCCATCCAAATTTCAACGTTCAGAAAATCTTGGCCAAGAAGCCGTTGCTGGCCATCTGCCCCCGCGCCAACTAGATATCCGGCGCAGGGCCTCAGTCAGGTGGTGCTTCGACCTTGCTCGCGCGCGACTTGATCTGTTCCAGCTCGGCGCCCATACGGCGCACGCGCTCTGTCAGAGCAGATTCCGTAGCGGAAAGCCGTCTTCCTCTCCAGTTCTCGGGTGGAAACAGCAATGTCCCGACCTGTTCCAAACCATCCCAGCGGCCCCTTGCGGTCTGATGCGCGCTGTAAAGCTCAATGGCATCCTGCAGAGTGTCCGGCCAGCGTTCTTCATCGGCCACTCTTGACAGCCTTTGCGTCAGCGTGGCCCCCAGATGGTCTTCGGCAAAGTAGAGGCCGAGGCCGGTAAGATAAGTTTTTTCGCTGATCTGATACGGGCCCTGGCACGCCGCCGCCAGAGACCCCCGGATGAACTGCAACAGCGCCTCGAAATCGGCCGTTTTCCGGCTGTGCGCTTCGACCTCGATCCATTGCAGTTCCGCGCCTTCATCATCAACGTGGAGGACCGCCCCATCCGGCATCTTTCCGGCAATAGTCAGCGCGGGCATGCGCCGGGTCAGGATCTCGAACTCCGTCCAAACCTGTGCGCCCTGTAGCATCTGGGTGATAAGAACATTGTTGGTGAGGCTCCGGTGCCGAACGTTTCCGAGGCGCAAATCCAGCCCCGACTTGGCGACGACCTGGGGCCTGAGCCCATTCAGGAAGGCGGCACCAGAAGGACGCAGCACGTAAGCAGACCCACCGCCATCGATGACCCGGCGTAGCAGGAGGCCCTTTTCCTGGGCTTTGCCGAGCAGCCGGTTGCCAAGCTTTCCACGGGTGCCTGATGAGCTGCACGGCCACAGCAGTCGGGTGATCTGGTCACGAGTGAGCCAGCCGAAGCGACTGACCGCTTCCAGGCCGTCCAACAGGTTTTCTTGATGCTTTTGTAAAGTATCCATGCGCAGTATAGCGACCCCGCCCGCAGAGTGTGGCCATAAGTCGGCGTCGCGCGTGTTTGCACCTTGTGCGCCAGGTGGGGGCTATGTACCGACCCTGGCGCCTGTGGGTTCCGACCGCTCCCGCGCTCTACACCCATTGGGTATGACCACCTTCGGTGGCCATGACTAGGGGCAGGAAGCCAGGAAATACGGGGCTGAACGCCCCTATTTCCAGGCCAAGCGCTGCACGCGCTTGCCTGCCCCCTTTACAGCGGTCCCCCGGGCACTGCGCGCCCGGCGGCAACCCGCTCACACGGTGCCGCTGAACGCGCCACCGGCTTCGTCGCCTCCGGCTCCTCGGGTTCCGGCGCTGTGCGCCTACACCTGAGCAAGTTGCCCCCGGCCTTCGGCCCGGGGGACGGGGCTCCGCCCCCCGACTCAAAACCGGCACCTGGGGGTGCCTGGCCACACGGCTCCGCGCTGAACGCGCGTCGCTTCGTTGCGGCCTTTTGATCGGCGCCCCCCGGCCTCTGCCCGTTCCGCGCTGCACGCGCGAACCGTTCAGAGGGGTTCCGCAGGTCGGCTACGCCGCCCGCTGCACCCCGCACTTTCTCCCCAGTATCGGTAGCGCGGCTCCCCCAACTGAAATATTGTTGTGTGATACTCACGGCATGCTATAATGTGACTATCACATTATGCAGGAGTTTCACTCATGCCCCGCCCACCCATACACCAGCAGCCAATGACCGCACGGGAGCGCAAACGGGAGCAGTACCAACGCGACCAGCGGGCGGTGACAGAAGCTATCGGCAATGAGGCTACAGCGCCCAACAAGGCACTCTTGAGCCTCATGGGCAAGGTGGACAAGCCAGAGTGGTCTGAGCGCGCCCAGATCGCCTGGGAGGCCTTTGGACGGCGTTATGGCTGGATACGTGACACTCACGATAAGATATAGCGTGAGTGTCACGTTATGGTAAAAACCCTGTACCCCGCTAGATCGGCTTCAATCGCAGTTCCATGCGTACATGGTCACGGATTAAGGAGAGCTGAATCCAACCACTTGCCCGGCGTCGGCACAGCCTTCAGGGCACACCATGGGGTGTGCCCTTCTGCAAGCGTTTTGCGCGTAGGGGATCAGAGACCGAAAGGCTTCCCGTAAAAGGCAGCGGTCGGGGAATCTCCAGTGGAAGCGTGATCTTCGCCATCTGCTCGAGCTTCACCTCCAGCGAATAGCCGTCGCCGTAATCGTCTCCCACGTTGCTGGCCTCGCCAAGATTGGAGTGGCCGGTCAGGGCGTGGTGTAGATCACGGGGGATCAAGGCATTGCGACAGAGGTCCTTAAAGCTATGGCGGAGTGAATGGAAAACCACTGTTTCAGGCATCGCCAATTTGCCATGAATAAACCAACTAAACCATTTGCCCAGCAGCTCACTGTCTTCGTTGATCTTTCCCCGGCTACGCAGGAAGGGCCAAAGGGTGATATGTCCAGCGTTTCGGATGGCCTCGACATAGTCTAGAAAACCTAGTTCAATCAGTTTGGGATGTATCGGCACGTCCCGGATACTGGACTGATTTTTCGCGTGCAGAATACGGAAATGGGGCACGGGATCGAGTGATATATGGGATAGGGTGAGTTGGCCGATTTCGTTCAGCCTGGCGCCGGAATACAGACCCACCAGCGGCATCCAGACGCGGGCATGGTAGCCTCCCCCACCTTTGCCATTGGTGACGCCAAAAAGCCCTTCGGGGGAGAAAATCCGGGTCAATTCCTCCATGGAAAAGGGGCGACGCTCCTCCTCAGGGGCGATCCCTTCTTTGGCGGCAAAGCGGCGATAATCAAAGCCGGAGAAGGGGTTCTTGGGGAGCAGTTCATCTTTGACGGCGACGGAGAAGATCGCCCCTACCAAAGTGCCTTTCTTTTCCAGCGTCTTGGCGCTATTGCCGCGCTGGTCTCGTTCATGGCGCAACCACTCGGTGACCTGGGCGCGGGTCAGGGTGCTGGGAATAGCTTTGGGGACGAAAGCGGAAAGAGACTGCACCAGTCTTTGAATTTCATGGTCAGTGCGCGGCTTGCGTTCGCAATCCTGCCGCCAGTGCTTGAGCAAGGCTTCCCAGTTCAGGCCAGTGTCGGCTGGGGCTGGGGTGGGCTCCCAGACGGCGGGTAACGGGATGTTTTCCGTAGGGGAAAGTGCGGGCTGAACCAGCCGCCCGGCTTGCCGCTGGGCGAGAATGTCGTAGCCTTCCTGCAGGGCGGGCAGGACGTCGAGCACGAGGCGGCATTCTTCTTCGGGGGATACGGTCAGTTGATATCCCTTGCCCACTAAAAGGCCGTGTACCACCGGGAGAAAGGGTTCAGGTCGTCCACACGCCAGTGCTTTGGCGATCTCGGCCTGGACCTCGGCGATGTTTTTCTGGAGTTCCTGGTATTCCTCATCATCGATCCCTTCGCGGCGCCAAGTCAGGTCGGCATCCAGACTGGATAGCCACAGGGCGCGGAGCCCCGCTGCGAGTTCCGGCGTGACCGCGGTGATGGATTGCAGGCGTTGGTCTGGTGGACGGGCAATATAGCGCTGGAAGGCTTCGGCGTATTCCATCTGCGGGGTGATCTGCTGCCGCAGAGCGTTGAATTGCTGGTCGGTCTGCAGGGACAAAAAACGGGCCTGGCTGACCGCCTGGCGGTAGTCTCTACCGAGTGATTTCTTGATCTCGCGCTTGCCAACGGTCGGGCGCAGGGGTTCGGGGACAACAATGCGGAAGACAAATCCGTGGGGGGTCTTGTAGCAGTTGCTGGGCAGGGCGGGCATCGCTTTCTCCTCGTCCACCTTGCTCCGTTTTGTACCGGCTTTTTGTACCACTGAGCCTCCTGAATGCCTTGCTACACTTGGTATTCAGTATATTAGTACAAATTGGCGGAGAGGGTGGGATTCGAACCCACGGTACCCTTTTGGAGTACACAGCATTTCCAGTGCTGCACCATCGGCCGCTCGGTCACCTCTCCTTAGGCGGCGCAGTGTACCCCAGTGCCGCTGCTTCGGCAATCATCCCTTGCCTATCCAACTCCTACAAGTCCGGCAACGCCTTGTTGAAGGTCCCTTGTTTGCTCAGAAGGTGAGGACTTCCCGTGGCGCCGCTGGCGCATTCAGCAGTAGATTCTGAATACGGATCAGAACGCCGGAGCGGTCGTTGGTGAATTGCACGCCAATGCCGGGCGGGCGTCCCTCACGATTATCCGGCGGGGTCACCCACACCACCTTCCCCATTACCGGCGCCCGCGGTTGCCCGTCCGGCAAAGTGATCATCAGCAAGACATCGGCGCCAATCTTAAAGTGGTGGGGCGTCTCCACCAACACCGCGCCACCTTTGATGCGCGGCATGAAGTAGCGTTGCACCGCATCCAGATCCCGCAGCACCACCGACAGGGCGCGCGCCGCCATGCTCTCAGGCCGATCGTCCATGTTCCTCCGCCCTCCCTGCCCAGATGGCATACCAGGCAAAAATCATATCTTCCAATAGGATCAGTTGATTACGATTTTGTTTTAAAGTAACAGGTAATTTTCTCCATAAGGCTTCACAGCTCCATAATGCCCCCGGACTGGCGCTGCCGGCCAGGGACTGCAGCTTCGTTATATAGTCGTCATTGACCAGAGTTTCCACAAGACCCAGGCGCAGACGCAGCAAATCTTCGAGAATGCTCAGGGCGATCTCCCGCAACACCGGCAGTGTCGCTGCCTTGCTCCAGCTTTCGGCAAGGGCCAGTGCAGCGCCGATACCCTCATGCGGCAAGGCCAGAAGCTGCGGGATCCATTGCTCCCGTTCCCGAAGGACACCGTCCTGCCAGGCTTGCCACGCCCACAGAGGACGGTCTCCGGCCCAACGCGCCAGACGCGCGGCAGCGCTCTCCGGCACGCCTTTTTCGCGCAGCCACTGCTGCGTTTCCGCGCGCCCGGCCAGACGCATGGGCAGGCGTTGCAGACGCGAACGGATGGTGGGCAAGAGGCGTGAAGGTGCCGCGCTCAGCAAGACTATGTGGGCGCGCGGCGGCGGCTCCTCCAGGGTTTTCAGAAAGGCGTTGGCGGCGGCGGGTGCCAGGGCTTCCGCCGGTTCCACGCGCAATACCCGCCGCGCGGCGATCTGCGGCGTATAGGATAAAAAATCGGCGGCGGCGCGAACCTGGTCGATGCTGATCAGCTTCCCCTCTTCCTCGGCCTGCAGGCGCAGCAGATCCGGATGCACCCCCTGCCTCTGCAGGATACAGGAACGACATTGGCCGCAGGCAGTCTGATCACTCCGGGGCGCGAGGCACAGCATGGCGTCGAGGAAAAGATCCGTCAGTTCCACCACGCCACTGCCCCAAGGGCCAACACAGAGCATGGATTGCGGCAATCCCCCCGCCAAGAGCGCGGCCAGGGGCGGCCAGGCCTCTGCGGCTTGGGGAATGGCGGAGATCACCCGCACCCCAGGGCCTCTGCGAGGCACTGGGCTATTTGCCCATGGACCAGGTCCAGGGGCAATTCGGCGTCGATCCGGATGATGCGTGCAGGTTCCTCCTGCCAGCGCTGGGCAAAGACCGCGCGGGCGCGATGGAAAAAGGCAGAATCCTCCCTTTCGACGCGATCGGGGTGCCGGGAAAGGGTCCTTTGCCGGCCCAGATCCGGGCTGATATCCAGCCAGAAGGTCAAATCGGGCTGACGCTGGATGCCCGCCCACGCGGACAAGGCATGGATACGCGCCAAGGGCACTCCCCGCCCGCCCCCCTGGTAGGCATAGGTGGAATCTTCAAAGCGGTCACAAAGCAGCACCCGACCCCGGGCCAGGGCGGGCAGAATTTTTTCATAGAGGTGTTCCCGCCGGGCCGCATAGAGCAGCAGCAATTCGCTATCGGCGGCAATGGCCAGGTCGGGGTTCAGGAAGATCGGGCGCAGGGCCTCTCCCAATGGGGAACCGCCGGGTTCCCGTGTCACTTCGACGGGATAACCGCGCTCCTCCAGCCAGTTGGCGATAAAGGCAACGGCTGTGCTCTTGCCCGCGCCCTCGATACCCTCCAGGGTGAGGAAGAAAGCGCGATTAGGGCGTGGCGGCATGGCTTGCTCCGGGTTTGCCCTGCAAATAGCGGCGGATCTGCTGCAGATGCACGGTATAATGCTGAGTATAGAAATACTGCTTGCCCTTGGCGATGAAATAGAGATCATCGCTGCGAGCGGGATGCAAAACGGCCGCAATGCTGCTGTATCCGGGCATGGCGATGGGGGTGGGCGGCAATCCTTTGTGCAGGTAGGTATTATAGGGGCTCGGGAAACGCATGTCCGCGGCCGTGAGCGCGCCTTGGTAGCGATCCCCCATGGCGTAGATCACCGTGGGGTCGGACTGCAACGGCATGCCCAGACGCAGGCGATTGAGGAAAACCGCGGCGATGCGCGCCTGCTGATCGGCAGATGCCCCCTCCTTCTCCACCACCGATGCCAGAATCAAGGCCTGATACGGGTTCTGCAGGGGAAGCCCGGGGGCGCGATCCGACCACAGGCGGGCGAGCTGCCGCTGCATCCGGACCGCCGCCCGGTGCAGGACACTCAAGGCGCTTTCACCCGGTACATAACGATAGCTGTCGGGATACAAGCAACCCTCGGCACTTACCGACCCCACCCCCAGGGAGGGCAACTGCCTTGCCGCGAGCGCCGCTGGCGGCAGGCCATGGAGATCCAGATATGGGGCGTCCTTCGCCATTTCCGCATACACGTCCTGCAGGCGCCAACCGGGAATGACCCGCAGGAAAAGGGGCGTTGATTGACCGTGGATCAAGCGGCGCAAAAGTTCCGCCTGGGAAAGCAGACCATGAAACTGATACAGTCCCGCCTGCAGGGAAGGCTTGCCCGCCAGGAGCAGGGCCAGCCGGAAGACTTGGGGATACGGCAGCAGTCCGGAATGCTCCAGATCGGTAACGGCCTGTGCCGTGGACGACCCGAGCCGCAGCGGCAATGTGACTCCTGCCGCCGGCAGGGTCTGGGGCCAGTACATGCACCAAGCATAGTATCCCGGTGGCAGCAGCAGCGCGAGCAACAGGATAGCCCAGAGGGCAAGTCGCCTGCTCATGGGCGAGCCCCCAGGCCCAAGCCCTCGCCCCACGTCAACAAAGCCGCCGCCACCGCTCCGGCGCTACCCGGCCAGGAGCGGGCGGCGAACTGCCGCACGGGCCAGATCCCCATGAGGCTGTTACAAAAAAAGAGCTCATCGGCCGTTTCCAGGGCCTCCGGGCCGCGCTGCTCTTCGCGGACTTCCAGCCCCCATGACCGCCCCTGGTCCATGATGGCGGCACGTTGAATGCCGGCGATGCCCCCATCGTCGAGGCGGGGTGTACACAATCGCCCCCCTTCTACCCAAAAAAGATTGGACATGATGCCCTCGCGCAAAACGCCCTTGCCATCCAGCAGTATACCCTCAGGATACTCCGGCGACAGTTCGCGGCGCGCTTGAATCTGATTCAGACGGTTCAGGGACTTGACCGTCAGGTACGGCGCGCCGGTGGCCAGGGGCGTAGGACAGATGGCCGTGCGGATGCCCGGACGCCAATTGGCGCCGGGACGATCCGGCCATGGCAGGATCACCGCGTAACGGCGCGGTGTGGGCATTGCAGGCGGCGCATAACCCCAGCCCGGTCCGCGGGTCAGCATGAGCTTCAGTACGCCATGGGATAACGGCTCTGATAACGCCTGTAGACGGGACAAATCCGCTTCCCAATCCCCGGCGGCGGGCATGGGGATACCCAGGATGGAAGCCCCCTGGGCCAGCCGGCGCAGATGCGCTTCCCAGAACAGGGGCCGGCCATTCACCAGCGCAATGGTTTCAAAAAGCCCGTCGCCATAATGCAGCCCGCGTTCGGCAAAAAACAGGGCGGCCCCGGCAGCGATGGCCTCACCATCCACCAAGACCGCCCGGGCTGGCATAAAATTAACGTTCAGGGATGAAAACGGCGAAAAACCAGGGTGCTATTGGTACCCCCAAAACCGAAGGAATTGCTGAGGGCCACTTCCACCTGGGCATGGCGGGCATGATGGGGCACATAATCCAGATCACAACCCACGTCCGGCTCATCCAGGTTGATGGTAGGCGGAAGCATGCCATGGTACAGCGCCAGCACGGTAAAGACCGCTTCCACCCCTCCCGCCGCACCCAGCAGATGCCCGGTCATGGATTTGGTGGAACTCATGGCCAGGCGATAGGCATGCTCGCCGAAGACCTCGCGCACCGCCTCCGTTTCGGTGCGATCGCCCAGGGGCGTGGACGTCCCATGGGCATTGATATAGCCAACCTCTTGGGGGGTCGCGCCGGCGTTGCGCAAGGCCGCCCGCATACAACGCGCCGCACCCTCACCGCCCGGCGCAGGCTGGGTCATGTGATAGGCATCGGCGCTCATGCCGTAGCCGGAGAGTTCCGCATAAATGCGCGCGCCCCGGCGCAGGGCAAAGTCCCGTTCTTCCAGAACAAGGACGCCGGCGCCCTCGCCCAGGACAAAACCATCGCGATCCTTGTCCCAGGGCCGGCTGGCCTTTTCCGGGGCGTCGTTGCGCGTGGACAGGGCGCGGGAGGCCGAGAATCCCCCCAAGCCCAGGGGGCTCAATGCGCCCTCGGCACCGCCGGCGATCATGACGTCGGCGTCACCGTATTCGATGAGGCGAGCGGCATCCCCAATGGAATGCGTTCCCGTGGAGCACGCCGTCGCCATGGCAATGTTGGGGCCCTTGGCCCCATACATGATGGATACGTGCCCGGAAACCATGTTCACGATGCAGCGCGGAATGAAAAACGGAGATATACGGCGCGGGCCGCCCTGGGTGACCACATCGTGCTCGGTCTCGATGCCGGGCAGGCCGCCAATACCGCTGCCGATGGAAACCCCCACCTGCTCGGCGATCTCCGGCGTGACCTTCAAGCCCGAGTCGGCAACGGCCTCCATGGCCGCAGCAAGACCGTAATGGATGAACAGATCCATCTTGCGTGCTTCCTTGGGCGCAATGTACTGACCCATGTCGAAGCCTTTTACCTCGCCGGCAATCTGCGAAGCATAAGAAGCGGAATCAAAACGGGTGACCCGCGTAATCCCACTCCTCCCCTGGATGATGCTATCCCAGGCGCTGGGAACACCCACTCCCACAGGGGAAACGACCCCAAGACCGGTAACCACGACACGCCGTTTCAAAAGCCGCCTCTCCTCATTCCCTTTACCAGCCGCTCACTATTCACCCTTGGCAGGAAGATGGGCGCCAATGTAATCGATGGCCTGCTGCACCGTTGCGATCTTCTCCGCCTCTTCGTCGGGGATTTCGCAGTCGAACTCCTCTTCCAGTGCCATGACGAGTTCTACGGTGTCCAGGGAGTCTGCGCCCAGGTCATCCACGAAGGAGGCCTCGTTGGTGACTTCATCCTCGTTGACGCCCAGTTGCTCTACCACCACTTTTTTAACGCGTTCTGCCAAATTGTCCATGCGAGAGACTCCTCTGCTGGTAAGAAAATTATTGTCGGCGAGATTGGACCACATGCGCGGGCGAAAAGTAAAGTTGCGCGCCTTAGCCCATCCACATGCCGCCGTTCACATGTAGAACCTGTCCAGTGATATAACTTGCCTGGGAACCGGCAAGAAAAGCCACCGCCCCCGCCACATCGGCTGGGGTACCCAAACGACCTGCGGGTATCTGTTGCAGCAGGGCGTGACGATGCGCGTCCGTCAGGCCCTCCGTCATATCCGTGACCACAAAGCCCGGCGCCACGCAATTGACCGTCACGTTCCTGCCTGCGACCTCTCGGGCCAGGGCGTGGCTGAAACCGGTCACACCCGCCTTGGCGGCGGCATAGTTGCACTGTCCGGCATTGCCCATGGTACCGACCACGGAGGTAATATTGATGATCCGCCCATAACGGGCCTTGAGCATATCCCGCAAACAGGCTTTGCTCAAGCGGTAGACGGCATTGAGGTTGGTCTGCAGGACCGCATCCCAGTCCTCGTCCTTCATGCGCAACAGCAACTGATCGCGAGTAATGCCGGCGTTGTTGACCAGGATCGTGGGTGCGCCCCAGTCCTGGCCCACTTGCTCCAGAAAACCGGGGAGGGCCCCATGATCCGTCACATCCAGCCGATAACCGCTGCCGGAGATCCCCTGCTCGGTCAGTAATGCGCCAATGGCCGCCGCCCCGCTCTCCGTTGTGGCCGTCGCTGCGATCTTGGCCCCCATCCGCCCCAGAAACAACGCGATCTCACGGCCGATGCCACGACTGCCGCCGGTGACCAGGGCCACTTGTCCACGCAATGATCCGTCCATTCAAACCGCCTCCAAAGCCGTCTTGAGGCTTTTGCCATCCTCCACATGCAACATGGTCAGGGACGGCTCAATCCGTTTGCCCAGCCCCGATAGGACCCGGCCGGGGCCGAGCTCCAGGAAGGTTGTGGCCCCCTGCCGGGCCAGATAACGGATGCTTTCGGTCCAGCGCACCGGCGAGTAAATCTGCCGTACCAGGGCCTCGCGGATGGCGGCACCGTCGTTGTGGCTCTGAACATCGACGTTGTGCACCACCATCACCTTGGGGCTGTGCAAGGTCGTGGCGGCGAGAAGGGCGCGGAAGGCTTCGGCGGCGCCCTGCATCAAGGCACAGTGACTGGGAACGCTGACGGGCAAGAGGACCACCCGCTTGGCCCCCGCGGCACGCGCCGCCTCCATGAGACGCTCCAGGGCCGCCTGGGTGCCAGCCACCACCACCTGTCCCGGCGCATTGAAATTGGCGGGCGCCAGCACATCGCCCTGGGCCTCCTGTTGGCAGAGTTGGCGGAGTTCGTCATCGCCAAGGCCGATTACGGCTGCCATGCCCCCCATCCCTTCGGGGACGGCTTCCTGCATGAGGCGGCCACGTTCGGCCACCAGGCGCACGGCATCGGCGAAGTCCAGGGCCTCGGCCACGACCAGGGCGGTATACTCCCCCAGGGAGTGCCCGGCGACGAAATCCGGCGCGCTGCCCCCCTCCTCTTCCCACACCCGGTAGACGGCATAGCCCGCCGCCAACATGGCCGGCTGGGTAAGACGCGTCTGGTTCAGGCGCTCCACCGGGCCCTCCTGGACCAGTTGCCAGAGATCCACTCCCAGCGCCGCGGATGCGTCGGTGAATACTTCCTGCACCAGGGGATGGATACTGGCCAAATCCGCCAACATACCCAGCGACTGGGATCCCTGACCCGGAAAAACGAAGGCAATAGAACCGAGCAACGTAACCTCCTGATGACCTGAATTCGCCCGTCGTGCCCGGGCTCAGCCCCAGCGCAACAACGCCGATCCCCATGTAAAACCACCCCCGAACGCCTCCAGCAACAGCAACTGCCCTGGCCGGAAGCAACCCCGCCTGGCCGCGTCATCCAGGGCCAGAGGTACCGATGCCGCCGAGGTATTGCCGTGGTGATCCACCGTCACCACGACGCGCTCCATGGGCAGATTCAATTTATCGGCCGTAGCCCGAATAATGCGAATATTGGCCTGATGCGGCACCAGCCAGTCAATATCGCTGGGTGCCAGATCGTTCGCCCCCAGCGTTTCATGAACGATTTCTTCCAGGGTCCGCACCGCCACCCGGAAAACCGCGTTCCCCTGCATTTCCATGACCGCCTTGCCTGCGGGCTCGGCCAGCCCGCCCGGCACCTGCAAAAGGTCGGCGTAGGCCCCATCGGCGTGGATGTGGGTGGAAATCAGGCCGGGTTGATCCGCAGCCTCCAGGATCACCGCTCCGGCGCCATCACCAAAGAGGATGCAGGTGCCCCGGTCCGTCCAGTCGGTGATGCGCGACATACTCTCGGCGCCCACCACCAGCGCGCGCCGCACCGTACCGCTGCGAATGAATTGATCGGCGCAGGCCAAGGCATAGATAAAGCCCGTGCAAACCGCCTGCACGTCAAAGGCCGGGCTACCGCGATTGCCCAGGCGGGCCTGCAGCAGACAGGCCGTGCTGGGGAAGATCTGGTCAGGCGTGGTGGTGGCGACGATGATGAGGTCAAGGTCCTGGGGGCCCAGCCCGGCATCGGCCAGGGCCTGCCGGGCAGCCGCTTCGGCCAGATCGACGGTCTTTTCACCGGCGCTGACCACATGGCGGGAGCGAATGCCGGTACGGGCCTGAATCCATTCATCGCTGGTGTCGACCATCTGCTCCAGATCGCGGTTGCTCAGCACCCGCTCCGGGAGATAGCCACCCGTGGCAATGATACGGCTATATCTGGGCATCAGGCGCTGTCCCTGACCGTCTGGGCGAGATTTTCCCGGATTGCTTCGGCAATGCGCAAGGTGAGGCGATGGGTCGCCTCCTCGATGGCCACCTCCACCGCCCGCGCAAAGGCGAAACGATCGGCATTGCCATGACTTTTGACCACGATCCCGTTCAATCCGAGCAGCGTTGCCCCGTTATAACGGCGCGAATCGAGGCGATGGCGCAGACGCTGCAGAATGGGGCGATTGATGAGATAGGCGATGCGCCCATACCAGCTATGGGTATAACCGGCACGCAATTCATGGCGGATCATGGCGGCCAGCCCCTCGGAGGTCTTGAGGGCGACGTTGCCCACAAAGCCGTCGCAGACCACCACATCGGCGGTGCCGCGATAGAGATCGGAGCCTTCCACATTACCGATGAAATGCAGCGGACTCGTCCGCAGCAGGCGGGCCGCCTCCTTGACCTGCTCGTTACCCTTGATCTCTTCGGAACCGATGTTGAGCAGCCCGATCCGCGGCCGCGCCAGGCCATGCACCTGCTCCATGAGCACCGAGCCCATGACGGCAAACTGCAGGAGGTGTTCGGGGTGACAATCCACATTGGCGCCCAGGTCGAGGACGAGCACGCGGCCGGTCATGGTCGGCAGGAAGGCGGCAATAGCCGGTCGATCGATGCCGGAGATGGTGCGCAGGAAGACCTTGCCCATGGCCATCAACGCACCGGTATTGCCGGCGCTGACCACTGCATCCACCTGGCCGTCGCGCAGGAGCGCAATGGCCAGGTGCATGGATGAATCGCGTTTGCCGCGCAGGGCCTGGGAGGGCGCCTCATCCATGGCCACGACCTGACTGGCGTGATGCAGCACGATCTGCGGGGAACCCCGCAAACGGGCACGGGCCACGCCATCCTGCAGCACGTCCAGGGCCCCGACCAAGTGGAAAACCACATCGGGATAGGTTTTCACCAGTGAGGCAATGGCCCGGATGATCGTGGAGGCGCCAAAGTCTCCGCTCATGGCATCGACCGCAATATGCGGCATCCTGGCCACCTCCACCGAATATGTCTCGCGCTAGGTCTTAGGCCTCGACGGCCTTCTTGATCATCTCGCGACCGCGGTAGAAGCCGCATTCCGGGCAAACGTGATGGGGCAGCTTGGCTGCACCGCAGTTGGCGCAAACCGAACGGTTCGGCACCAGCAGAAAATCATGGGCGCGCCGCATGTCACGCCGGGAAGTGGAGGTCTTACTCTGTGGAACGGCCATCGCTCATCTCTCCCAAAAAACAAATAAAAAATCAGTTTGTTACCTGCGGCGGCACCATGTTGGAAACGCTACAGGGACCTTCTACCCATATCTCACAGCGCGGGACCATGGGCAAGGCCAGCAACGTTTCATCTTCGAGCCAGGTCTGCAGATCAAGGATCCCGTTGGCGGCGACAACGGCATCGAGCTCCGGATCCAAGGCCTCAACCGCGGCCTCGCTCTCGCCAATCCCCACCCGTAGAGGCACCCGCAGGGATAGGGGCATGGCACCCAGGCAGCGCTCACAGAGCACACTGCCGAGGACCTGCAACTCCCCCTCCGCCAGCACCACCTGCCCGCGCCTGCTCAGTGTAAGCCTTAGCTTCACGTCCCTCAATTCCAGCAACGCGCTCCGCAGACGACCCCAGACGCGCAGATCCACTTCGCCCACTACTGCGTCGCCCTCGAGCGAAACGCGGGAAATCAATAAGGTAGCAGATTTGGCGGAAAACATAAGCGCGGCATATTAGCGACGGCGTGCAGGGAAGTAAAGAGTCCGTATCGACCCAGCATCTTAACCTGAAACAACGAACCTGTTGTCCACGATAACAGAGCGTAGGAGCGGGCCATGCCCGCGACCACCAGTGGTGGCGCCCCGGACAGATCGCGGCCATGGGCCGCTTCTACCGGTTGGGCGGCCCGTTTGCTGATGACGGGGGAATCCGGTGGATCTCCGCTCGTTAGACCCGGGCCGGCGACGCCGGGAGGCGACAAGCCCGGCTTTTCTGCATTAGACTAAGGCCATTGAGCGGATTAACGGGGGCAGTGTGTGCGCAGAACCCCGCGCAGACGATCCCGGGACGCGCTCCGTATTCCGTATGGACCAATAATGCATGGCCCGGGACCGGACTGACAGAATATCGTACAGCGGACACAGCGGGCGGGAGATCTTCAATTTGGATAACACGGCAGTCAAAGACAAGGCATTGCGGGCGCGCGTCAAGTTACTGGGCAATCTGCTCGGCGACATTCTCCGGGAGCAGGCCGGCACTCGGGTCTTTAATGCCGTTGAGCAGCTCCGCCAGGGATATATCCGCTTGCACAAACGGGAGGATCCGCGTCTGCGCCTGCGTCTGGCCCGATTCATCGACACCCTCCCCCAGGATGACCTGGTGCTGGTGATCCGCGCCTTCAATACCTATTTCAGTCTGGCCAATATTGCCGAGGAAGAATTCCAGCATATCCAGCGGCGGCGCTTTTTACAGAAAGGTGAGGGACGCTGGCCGGGATCCTTTGAACATACCCTGCGCGAATTGCAGGATCAGGGGGTGCATCCCGGTCAACTGCAGTTCCTGCTCGACCAGCTCCGCTACATTCCGGTCTTTACCGCCCACCCCACCGAAGCCAAGCGGCGGACGGTACTCCATGGCCTGCGCCGTATTTTCCTGACCAGCAAGGCCCTGGACGATCCCAATCTGGGCGATGAAGAAGAGCTGGAGGTCATTGCGCGGCTGAAGGCACAGATCCAGGTGCTCTGGGAAACCGAAGAAGTCCGCGCCAATCGTCCGCAGGTGCAGGATGAGGTGGAAAACGGCCTCTTTTATTTCCGTGACAGCCTCTTTGAGGCGGTGCCCCATACTTATCGCGCGGCGCGCCGCGATGCCCGCAAGGTCTTTGCCAATACCGACATCGAGATACCGGCCTTCATCCGCTTCGGCTCCTGGATCGGCGGCGATCGTGACGGCAACCCCAATGTCACGGCGGCCATCACCGGCTGGGCCCTGCGTACCCAGAGCATCGAGGTCCTGCGCGAGTACCAGCGGCGCCTGGGGGAGCTGTACCAGCTTTTGGGGCATTCCAGCCGCTTTTGCCATATCTCTCCCACCTTGCTCGCCTCCCTGGAGCGCGATGCCGATGATTTTCCGGAACTCGCCGAATGGGTGGATCAGCGCTTCCCCAGCGAGCCCTATCGCCGCAAGCTGCGCTACACGCTCACGCGCCTGGATCTGCGCCTGCGGCAACTGGAAAACGGGCAGACCATCAACGAGTCACTGGGGCCCGCCTACCGCGACGCCCAGGAATTCCTCGCCGATCTGCAACTGGTGCGGGAATCCTTGCGCGGCCATAACGATCTCTATATTGCCGATACCGAGTTGCAGGATCTGATCTGGCTGACCGAGACCTTTGGCTTTTATCTCGCCAAACTCGATATCCGCCAGGAGTCGACGGTGCATACCCAAACCGTGGCCGAACTCTTTGCCGGGGTCGCCGGTTTTGAGGATTATCTGCGGCTTGGGGAGGAGGCACGCCTTCTGGTGCTGGCCGATGCCTTGCGCCGTCCCGGCCCAATGGCGGGCACGCCGGACCTTTCCCCGCTGGCCGCCGAGACCTGCGCCATGTTCCGCTGCATCGCCCAGTTGCGCCGGGAGGTCAGCCCCGATGGTTTTGGCAACTACGTCATCTCCATGACCCATGAGGCCAGCCATGTCCTGGAGGTGATGCTGCTGGCCAAGGAGTTCGGCCTTGCCGGCTGGTCGCGGGAAGGCTTGTATAGTGAAATAGCCATCACGCCGCTCTTTGAAACGATCCATGACCTGGAGCGCATGGAAACGGTCATGTCCACGCTTCTGGACAACCCCATATATGGGGAGATCCTGCGTAGTCAGGGGGATACCCAGGAAGTCATGCTGGGCTACTCCGACTCCTGCAAGGATGGCGGCATCCTCGCTTCCAGTTGGTCCCTCTACCAGGCGCAGTTGCGTCTGGCGGCCCTGGCGGAAAAACGGCGCATCCACATCCGCATCTTCCATGGCCGGGGCGGCAGTGTCGGCCGGGGCGGCGGCCCGACCTACGAGGCCATCCTGGCGCAGCCCCCCGACACGGTGCGCGGACAGATCAAGGTGACCGAACAGGGGGAGGTCCTGTCCTTCAAATATGCCAACCTCGAAACGGCGGTCTACGAGCTGACCGTGGGGGCGGCTGGCCTGATGAAGGCCAGCATCGGCCTGGTACGGCCGGTCCCCGCCGATCAACCGGACCATCTCAGCATCATGACCGAACTGGCCGATACCGGCGAGCAGGTGTACCGCGCCCTCACCGAGGGCACGCCGGGCTTCATGGATTATTTCTACGAAGCCACGCCCCTCAACGAAATCGCCCACATGAACATCGGCTCGCGGCCCTCCCACCGCAGCCGCAGCGACCGCTCCATGTCCTCCATTCGCGCCATCCCCTGGGTCTTTGCCTGGGCGCAATCGCGGCATGTGCTGCCAGCCTGGTATGGCCTGGGCTCTGCCCTGCAGCAATGGCGCGGCGAGGACCCGCAGCGCCTGCAAAAGCTGCGGGAGATGTACCGGCACTGGCCCTTTTTCCGGGCGCTGCTGGGTAATATCGCCATGGCCATGGCCAAGGCCGACATGGCCATTGCGGAGGAGTATGCCGGTCTGGCGCACGACCATACCCAGGCCATGGAGATCTTTCAGACCATTCGTGCGGAATTCCAACGCAGCCTGCACGAGATCCTCGCCGTCGCCGACGCGGAGCAATTACTGGAGGACAACCCGACCCTGGCCTTTTCCCTGCAGCGGCGCAACGTCTATATGGAGCCCCTCAATCATATTCAGCTTGCACTCTTGCGCCGCTACCGCAATGAGGACACCGCACCGGAATATCGGGAAATATGGCTGGATCCCCTGTTGCGGAGCATCAACGCCATCGCGGCCGGTCAACGCAACACCGGATAAGCCAGGAACCTGTTCATGAACCGAGAAACGCCGGTCATTCTTGCCTCCACATCCCCTTACCGGCGCGATCTGCTGGCGCGTCTGGGCATCCCCTTTACCGTCGCCGCACCTGCGGTGGAGGAGACGCCCCTTCCCGACGAAACGCCGGCGCAACTGGTCCAGCGCCTGGCGCAGGCCAAAGCCGGCGCGGTTTTTACCCAACATCCCCAGGCCATCGTCATCGGGGCCGATCAGATGGCTGTTTGCGCGGGGGCGGTTCTGGGCAAGCCAGGCAACGCCGAGCGGGCGGCACGGCAGTTGCGCCGGGTCAGCGGCAAGCGGGTGGATTTTTTGAACGGGCTGGCTCTCATGGCGCCCTCCCTGCCCGCAGCCCGGGTGGAACTCGTCGTCTATACCGTACACATGCGGGAACTCAGCGATGAGGAAATTGCCGGCTACATCCGTCGGGACCATCCTTTCGACTGCGCCGGCAGTTTTCGCTCCGAAGGGCTGGGGATCGCGTTGGCCTCCCGGCTGGAGGGAGACGATCCCACGGCCCTCGTCGGTCTACCCCTGATCCGCCTCTGTACCCTCCTGGCGGCGGCCGGCCGGCCGGTTTTGGGCTGAAGCAAAAAACAGATCTGCCAACGGCCGGATCCAGGCGAAATCAAAGCCCAATTAGCAAAACAGCCTCTTTCTCCGTGGAGAAAGAGGCTGTTCCGGACGCTGTTACCAGTCGAACGCAGGGCTTCAGTGGATCAAGGCAGCCCCGCGCTAGCCCCAGGAGCCGTCATCCCCGCCATCAAAACCAAAGCCATCATCCTGGTTGGAGGCCAACTGATCGTTGGCGCCCCAGGAATCATTGTTCATGCCAAAGTCACTGTCGGCAGCCGGGTTGGCAGCGGGATCTGCCGCCGCCCCGTCCTTATGGCCGAAAAGGCTACCCGCCAGGGCTTCCCCGGCAGCCAGGCCGGCGCCGATACCTACGCCCGTCGCCAAGCCGGAAGCCAGACCCGAGCCCAAACCAGGACCTGCCTGGGGTCCACCCATATTACCGGGTCCATAACCCCCACCCCCCATGGGTCCGCCAAAGGCCGACGGATTATTGCCGCCATAGGGCATGCTCTGTACCGGCCGGCGCCGGCGGAAAAACGCCGTGATCAGCCAGAACAGCAGGCCCGCACCCAGAGCGATGGCGAGCATGCGCAGCCAGGCAGGCGTAGCCCGGCCCTGGTGGGCCGCCACCTGCTTGGCAAAGGCCTGTGCATCGGCAACCTTGACGAAGGGCAGACCCGGCGCCAGACGCTGTGCCTCCTGCAGTTGCGTCGCTGCATCCTGCCACTTGCCTTGCTGGGCGAGCAGGCGCGACTCGACATAATGGGCCTGGGCCGAATGGGGATGTTGTTGGAGGACTTCCGCCATCATCCGTTGCGCCCCGGCCAGATCCCCCGCCTTGGCAGCCTGATAGACCTGGTCCACGCTCGGCCCTGCCGCCCAGACCATGGGACTGAACAGCAGCAGACCCAGGGCTCCCAGACCGGTTATAAATCGTTGCATGAGATGCTCCCTCTCTAATGAATGAAACCTCGCTCATAATATGGGAATATATGCGGGTTAATTCAAGAGCAAATCCATTGACAATGGATAGACCGTCTGCCAACATCCGACCGGTCGGTATATCGGAGAGGTAGTTTTTGTGACCATGCCCTTGCGTAGATCCCTGTTGCTTCCCCTTTCCGCCGCCCTCGCCAGCACCCTGACGGCCTGCAGCTTCGAACCCCCATTGCGGCTACCGGAAACTCCGGCGAAAGTGCCTTTCACGGCCCACCCCGCACCGGGCAAGACGGTGGCCAGTGCCGGCACGAACGGCACGGCACAGGAGATGGCCTATGGCAAGGATCTCGACCAGCAGTGGTGGACGCTCTTCCATTCCCACACCCTCGACGCGGTCATCCAGCAGGCGCTGAAGAACAGTCCCACCATTGCCCAGGCCCAGGCCCAGTTGCGCCAGGCCGAGGCCACCGCCCGGGTCAACGCCAGCATTTTCTATCCGCAAGTCACCGGCAATCTGGGTGCCAATCGCAGCAAGCAATCCGCCGCGGCCTTTGGCGGCAACAAGACGGGCTTCCAGTACACGCTCTTCACCGGCAGCGTGGGAGTCACCTATTACCCGGACATCTTCGGCGTCAATCGCCTCATCTACCGAGGGAGCGAGGCGCAGATAAGATACCAGCGTTATGAACTGGAGGCGGCGCGGCTGACCCTCACCGGCAATATCGTCAACACCGCCATTGGCGAGGCGGCCACCCAGGCGCAGATCGCCGCGACCCACGCCATTGTCGAACACGAGCGAACCCTGCTGAACCTGACCGAAAACCAGTACCGGGCCGGTGCCGTCCCCTATCTCAACGTGGTGAACCAACGCGCCCAACTGGCCACGCAGATGGCCACCCTCCCCCAGTTAGAACAGCAACTGGCGGTGTACCGGCACGAGATGGCCATCCTCGTCGGCAGTTTTCCCGGCCAGTGGCAGGAAAAACCCTTCACCCTGGAGGACCTCAGCCTCCCCACCCGGATCCCGGTCAGCCTGCCCTCGGAGGTGGTAAAGCAGCGCCCCGACATCCAGGCAGCCCTGAACCAGCTCAAGGTCGCCAATGCCCAGATCGGCGTGGCGCGCGCCCAGTTTTATCCCACCGTCGCCCTCACGGCCTCCTTTGGCGACACGGCTTCCACGGCCGGGATGTTTTTCAATCCCATGAGTAGCGTGTGGAGCCTGGTGGGCACCCTGGCCCAACCGCTTTTCCAGGGCGGGAAACTGGAGGCGCAAAAGGCCGCTGCCTATGCCGCCTATGATGCCAGTTTCAACGCCTATCGGAACACGGTGCTGACGGCCTTCCAGCAGGTGGCCGACGCCCTGCGGGCCCTTCAACATGACGCGCAGACCCTCGCCGCCCAGCAAGAGTCCCTACAGGCCGCCCAAGAGGCCCTCACCCTGGCCCAAAGCAGCTACCGCGCCGGCGCCACCGATTATCTTTCCCTGCTCACGGCAGAGGTGCAATACAACACGGCCAAGATCGCCGAAATCAAGGCCGAGGCACAGCGCTATCAGGACACCGCGTCACTCCTGGTAGCCCTGGGGGGTGGCTGGTGGAATACCCCGGCCCCAGACCATGCGGTCGCCGAACAAACGACCGCCCCCCGGGAAGTGGCCCCCGGCCAAGGCAGCCACTCCTGATGCCGGTCTTTCCTAACGCCTTTCTCTGGCGCCATGCCAGTCCTGTATTCCGCGGAGATCCGTCATGAAGAAACGTCTCGCCATCGTCGTCATCGCGCTCGTCGTGGTTTTTGGCGGCATTTTTGGCTACAAGGCCTTCGGCAATTACATGATGCACAAGGCCCTGGCGCACATGCCCGTGCCCGTGATCAGCGTCAGCACCAGCCGGGTGGCGGAACAAGAGTGGCATCCGGAAGTGACCGCCGTGGGATCTTTTGCCGCCATCCAGGGAGTGGAGGTGACACCGCAAATGGGCGGTGCCATTACCGCCATTCATTTCCACTCCGGGCAGTACGTCAAGGCCGGCACCCTCTTGCTCCAGATCGACAACAGTAACCAGTTGGCACAACTGGCCAACGACGAGGCCCAGCAGCGGCTGGCCCAGATCAATCTCCGCCGGACGCGGGAGCTGATTGCCACCAAGGCTGCCAGCCAGTCACAGCTCGACTCGGCCGTGGCCACCTACCAAAGCGCCGTGGCCACCGTAAAAAATGACCGCGCCACCCTGGCGAAGCTCGCCATTCGCGCACCCTTCAGCGGTTATCTGGGGGTGCGCCAAGTGGATCTCGGGCAATACATCATACCGGGTACCGCCATGGTCGATCTCCAGTCCTGGGATCCCCTTTATGTGAACTTTACCGTACCCCAAAGCGATTTTGCGCGCATCCATATGGATACGCCCGTCCAGGTGGAGGTGGACAGCTACCCCGGGCAACATTTCAGCGGCAAGATCACTGCCCTGGGTTCGGCCATCAATACCGCCACGCGCCAGATTGACGTCCAGGCCACGGTACCCAATCCAAAAACCATCCTGCGCCCGGGAATGTTCGGGAATGTCACGGTGATCGAGAAACGGCAGGAGAAAGTGTTGACCGTCCCGGCCAGCGCCATCACCTACAACACCTTTGGCGACTTTGTCTATGTGGTGGAGAAAAAAGCCGTCAATGGCAAGGAAGGACAGGTGGCGATCCAGCGCATCGTCAAAACGGGCACCCAAAGAGGCAGCGAAGTGCAGATCCTGTCGGGGCTGCAGCCGGGAGAACTGGTAGTCACCGCGGGGCAGATCAAGCTTCACGAGGGTAGTCCAGTCGAAATCCGCGACAGCGGCAAATCCTGAGGACGGCGGCGATGAAATTTACGGATATCTTCATTCATCGGCCGGTCCTGGCCACGGCCCTGAGCCTGGTGATCCTCCTCCTCGGATTGCGCGCCTATACGGAAATGACGGTGCGCGAATACCCGGCCATCACCAACACCGTGGTGACGGTGACCACGGCCTATCCCGGCGCCAATCCCAACACCATCCAGGGCTTCATCACCACCCGGTTGGAGCGGGTGATCGCCAGCGCCCCCGGCATCGACTACATGACCTCCAACAGCTCCGAGGGCATGTCCACCATCACCGTATACATGAAACTGAATTACAGCCCCGACGCGGCGGTGGCCAATATACAGTCCAAGGTACAGCAAGTGACCAATGAACTGCCGGCGGGTAGCCAGTTGCCGGTGATCAACGTGACGGTGGGCAATACCACGGATCTCATGTATATCGCTTTTTACAGCAACCAACTCAATCAACAGCAGATCACGGACTATCTGCTGCGGGTGGTCCAACCCAAGCTTGCGGCCGTAAGCGGGGTGGGCGAGGCACAGATCCTGCCGCCCGGCTCCGGCAACGGCAACACCTACTCCATGCGCGTCTGGCTCAATCCCCGGAAGATGGCCGCGCTGGGGATCAGCGCTTCTCAGGTATCCCAGGTTCTGGCCGCCAACGACTTCATCTCCGCGGTGGGGAGCACCCGCGGGACCGAAACGGCGGACTCCATCGTCGCCACCACCAACCTCCATGACGCGGCGGAGTTCCGCAACCTCGTGGTCAAAAATGTGGGCAATACCATCATCCGTCTCAAGGACATCGCCCAGGTGGATCTGGGGGCGCAAAATTATGATTCCAGCGCTTTTTTTGACGGCAAGCCGGCGGCCTTCGTTGGCATCCAGGAGGCGCCGTCGGCCAACTCGCTGGACGTGGCGGCCGGCGTCAAAAAGGCCCTGGCCGAACTCGGCACCGCCCTTCCGCCGGGCATGCACATGGCCATCCCCTACGACGCCACGGATTACATCAAGGCCTCCATCGACGAGGTCTTGCTGACCATCGGCATCACGCTGGCGGTGGTGGTCCTGGTGATCTTCCTCTTCCTGGGCTCCTTCCGTTCGGTGCTCATCCCGGCGGTGGCCATTCCGCTGTCCATCATCGGTGCCGGTTTCATCATGTGGGCCATGGGCTTCACCATCAACCTGCTCACCTTGCTGGCGGTGGTGCTGGCCATCGGCCTGGTGGTGGATGACGCCATCATTGTGGTGGAAAACGTCCATCGTCACATCGATGAAGGCAAAAGCCCCATGCAGGCCGCCTTGATGACCGGACGGGAACTGGGCGGCGCCATCGTGGTGATGTCCACCACCTTGATCGCCGTATTCGCCCCCATCGGCTTCATGAGCGGGCTGACGGGCAGTCTTTTCAGCGAGTTCGCCTTCACCCTGGTGGCCACCGTGCTGGTCTCCATGGTGGTGGCGCTGACCCTTTCCCCCATGCTCAGCAGCAAGATCCTGACAGCCGGCAGCGAACACGGATTCGCCCACTTCATCGATACCCGCTATGAGGGGCTGCGCCGCTTTTACGATCGGCTGCTCCAGGGCAGTCTCAACTTCGTGCCGGTAACCCTGGTTTTTTCCGCCGTGATTTTCGTGAGCATTTACTTCCTCTTCACCACGAGCAGACAGGAACTGGCGCCGCAGGAAGATCAAGGCATCATTTTCAACATGGGCACCGGCGCGCCCAACGTCACCCCTGAACTGTTGAGCAAGTACGGCATGGAGATTGTCCATGACCTGAGTAAATATCCGGAAGCCAAAGCCACCTTCATGGTCACCGGCATTTCCGTGGGGAGTGGTGGCGGGACCAACAGTCTCATCGCCGGCATGCGGCTGAAAAACTGGGATGAGCGATCGGTAACCGCCATGCAGTTGGCGCCCCAGGTACAAAAACAAATGAACCGGATCACCGGTCTGCAGGTGGCCTCCTTCCAGCCGCCGTCACTGCCGGGATCCGCCGGCGGTCTGCCGGTGCAGTTCGTGCTGCAATCGAGCGGTGGTTACGATAAATTGGATCAGGTGGCCAACGAGGTCATCGGCCGCGCGCAAAAAAGCGGACTCTTCGTCTATGTGACCAAGGACCTGCGCATCGACAACCCGGAGATCGTCCTCCGTATCCACCGCAACATGGCGGCGAACCTGGGTTTGACCATGGCGGATATTGCCCAGGATTTGCAGCCGCTGCTGGGCGGCAATTACATCAATCGTTTTGACCTGGAAGGGCGGAGTTATGAAGTGATCCCGCAGGTACCGGACCGCTTCCGCGCCGATCCGGGCCTGCTCAAGACCTACTACGTCGCCACCGCAACGGGGCAGATGGTACCGCTGTCCACCCTGGTGTCCGTGGAAACCAAAGTGCAGCCGCAGTTCCTGCCGCAGTTCCAGCAGCTCAATTCGGCGACCGTTCAGGCGGTCCCCGCTCCCGGCGTGACCCTCGGCCAGGCCCTGGACTACCTCAAAACCCAGGCCCGGGAGATCATGCCCAATGGCTTTTCCATTGACTACGCCAGCCAGTCGCGCCAGTATGTGCAGGAGAAAAGCGGCCTGTTGGTCACCTTCGCCTTGGCCATCCTCCTCATTTATCTGCTCTTGGCGGCGCAATTCGAGAGCTTCCGCGACCCCTTGATCGTGCTCATCACGGTGCCCATGTCCATCAGCGGAGCGTTGATCTTCATCAGTCTGGGGCTGGCCACCATCAACATCTACACCGAGGTGGGCCTCATCACCCTCATCGGCCTCATCGCCAAGCAAGGCATCCTCATCGTCCAGTTCGCCAACCAGATCCAGCAGCACGAAGGGCTGGACAAGCGCGCTGCCGTGGAAAAGGCCTCCAGCATCCGTCTGCGGCCCATTCTCATGACCACCGGCGCCATGGTGCTGGGCGTGGTGCCCCTCCTGCTGGCCGGTGGGCCAGGGGCGGTCAGCCGCTTCGACATGGGATTGGTGATCTTTGCCGGGCTGGGTATCGGGGCGATCTTCTCGTTGTTCGTGGTACCGGCCATGTATATGGTCTTGGCCAAAGACTTGCGGGCGAAAACGGGGCAGCCCGTCTGACCGGGTGATGATCCTGGATTCGGCAGTTTTTAGGATCATTGATCCCCCCGGATCCTCTTTTCCGCCACGGTCATGCGGTCGTGGCGGAGCTGCCGCCTTGACAAGGAGAAAGGCGCCCCGAAGAATAACGGTCTCAGCATCGCGCAGGGCGAAGCAAAAAAGGCACATCGTTCCTTCACAGGCTCATCATTCCATGCAAAATAAGGCCTTTCCCATCATTCCCTCTTTTCGCCGCCAGAAGCAGCCATGGTGAGTGCCAGCATCATCGATGGCAAGGCCATCGCCGCCAGGATTCACGCCGAACTGCGCCAGCGCAGCGCCTCATTTTTCCAGGCCCATGGTCGTTCTCCGGGCCTCGCGGTGGTATTGGTGGGGGATGACCCCGCCTCAACCGTGTATGTGAAAAAAAAACGGGATGCCTGCGCTGCGGTAGGCATTCGCTCTTTTTCCACCAGTCTTCCCGCAACCTGCCCCCCCCAGGAACTTCTGGAACAAATCGCCCGTCTCAATGAGGACAACGCAGTGGACGGCATCCTCATCCAGTTACCCCTGCCACCGCAGTTCGATACCGAGCAGATCATCGAGGCCATTAGCGTGACCAAAGACGTCGATGGCTTCCACCCCTACAACATCGGCCGCCTCGCCCTGCGCGCCCCCCTGTTGCGCTCCTGCACCCCCGCGGGGATCATGACCCTCCTTGCCGAGACGGGCATCTCTCCCAAGGGAATGGAGGCGGTCATCGTCGGCGCCTCCAACATCGTCGGCCGGCCCATGGCGCTGGAACTGCTCCTGGCCGGAGCTACGGTGACGGTCTGCCACCGCTTCACCCAGGACCTGGAAGCCCACGTGCGCCGGGCGCAACTCCTCGTGGCTGCCGTGGGCAAGCCGGGGCTCATCCGCGGCGAGTGGATCCGCCCGGGGGCGGTAGTCATTGACGTGGGCATCAACCGCCTGCCCGATGGCCGCCTGAGCGGAGATGTGGACTTTGCCGGCGCCAGTGCCCGGGCCGCCTGGATTACCCCCGTCCCGGGGGGGGTCGGGCCTTTGACCGTAGCCACCTTGCTGAGCAACACCCTGGACGCGGCGGAACGCCGGGTCGGCGCCGCCCATGTCTGACGCGGCGCCTTCCCTCGCCCCAGGCGCAGAGCCGGAGCCTCCGCTACCGTCCCTGGATCGTCCGGAACTCTATTTCAACCGTGACCTCAGCATCCTCGAATTCAACCGCCGGGTGCTGGCCCTGGCCGACGATCCCCAGGTGCCCCTGCTGGAGCGCTTGCGCTTCCTCACCATCGTCTCCACCAACCTGGACGAGTTCTTCGAAGTGCGTGCCGCCGGGCTCATGCAACGCCGCAAGTTTGGCGCTGGGCCCCTGGGGCCGGACATGCTCGGACCCAACCGCGAGATCGAGGCCATCTCCGAGGTCACCCACGGAATCATCAACGCGCAATATCGCTGCCTCAATGAACGCCTGCTGCCAGCGCTGTCCGGCGAGGGTATTCGTCTGCTCCGCCGGCAGGTTTGGGCACCGGCCCAACGCCGCTGGAGCGAAGCGTACTTCCAGAAGGAAGTCCTGCCGCTCCTCACCCCCCTCAGCCTGGATCCCGCCCATCCCTTTCCCAAGGTGCAAAACAAGGGCCTGAACTTCGCCATCGTCCTGGAAGGACAGGACGCCTATGGACGCAAGAGCCCCATCGCCGTGGTGCAGGCGCCGCGCATCCTGCCGCGCATCATCCAGGTCCCCACGGAGATTGCCGGCCCCAGCGACTTCGTCTTTCTCTCGTCGCTGATTCACGAGCATGTGCAGGCACTCTTCCCGGGGCTGACCATCAAGGGCTTTTTCCAGTTTCGCGTCACCCGCAACAGCGAACTCTTCGTGGATGAGGAAGAGGTGGACAACCTCCTGGACGCCCTGGCGGATGAACTCCCCCTGCGCCCCTTCGGCGAGGCGGTCCGTCTGGAAGTCGCGAGCAACTGCCCCGGCGAAGTGGTGGACTATCTCCTGCGCCATTTCGAGCTGGGCAGCGGCGACCTCTATGCCCTGCCCGGACCGGTCAACCTCTCGCGCCTGGCGGCCATCATCGACATGGTACGGCGGCCGGATCTGCTTTATCCCCCTTTCGTACCCAGCCAGCCCCCGGAGTGCGCGCGGCCCGAGGCCATTTTCAGTCAACTGCGGCGCGCGCCCATTCTGCTCCATCATCCCTACCAAAGCTTCACCCCGGTGCTGGATTTCATCCGCCAGGCGGCCCGCGATCCCAAGGTCCTGGGCATCAAGCAAACCCTGTACCGAAGCACCCCCGACTCGCCCATCGTCGATGCCCTGACGGAGGCCGCCATCAGCGGCAAACAGGTAACGGCGGTGGTGGAACTCAAGGCGCGTTTCGACGAGGCCAACAATATCCAACTGGCCGAACGCCTGGAAGAAGTGGGCGTGCAGGTAGTCTATGGGGTGGTCAATCACAAGGTCCACGCCAAGATGGCCCTGGTCCTGCGCCGGGAAGACGAGGGCATCCGCATGTACGGGCATCTGGGGACCGGCAACTATCATCCCCGCAACGCCCGGATTTATACGGACCTGAGCCTGCTCACCGCCGATCCGGAGATCACGGCGGACATGAACGACCTCTTCATGCACATTACCGGCATGGGCAAGGCGCCCAAACTGCGGCGCCTGCTGCAAAGCCCCTTCACCCTCTACGACGCGGTGCTGGCGGGTATCGAAAAGGAAATCCGGCGCGGCAAGAGGGGACGCATCATCGCCCGGATCAACGCCCTGGTGGACCCCGGCATCATCCGTGCCCTCTATCGCGCTTCTCAGGCAGGGGTGGAGATTGACCTCATCGTGCGCGGGGCCTGCGCCCTGCGGCCGGGCATCCCCGAAGTCTCCGAGCACATCCGCGTGCGTTCCATTGTCGGACGGTTTCTGGAGCACAGCCGCGTCTACTATTTCGGCAACGGCGGCAAGCCCCAGGTCTGGGCAGCCAGCGCCGACTGGATGGGCCGCAACCTCTTCCGGCGCCTGGAAGTGGCCTTTCCCATCGACGGCCCGGCCTTGCAGGCCCGGGTGGTGCAGGAGGCCCTGACCTTTTACCTGGAGGACGAGTGCAATGCCTGGACCATGCAGGCGGATGGGCAATACCGCAGCCTGCGCCCGACCCCCGAAACCCCCTGCCGCTCGGCCCAGGATCGCCTGCTGGAGCGCTATGCCCGCAATACGAGCCATGACTGAGCTGCCATGACCCGCGTCCTGATCCTCAACAGCAAGGGCGGCTCCGGCAAGACCACCATCGCCACCAATCTCGCCAGCCTCCTGGCCCTGCGCGGCTCGGTGCTGCTGGCGGACCTCGATCCCCAGGGGTCTGCCACTGCCTGGGGACAACGGCGCCCGCCCAGTCTGCCCGCCATCACCGTTCTGGCCGATCCCGATCGGGACTTTGTCCACTATCCCCCGGCAGCTTTCACCCTTTTTGACGCTCCCCCGGGGATGAAACGCAGCCGTCTGGAGGCCATGGCCGCCGAGGCGGAATGCGTGCTGGTGCCCATTACCCCATCGGCCTTCGACATGGACGCCAGCAGTGACTTTTTAGGGCGTCTGCAGGAAATCAAACGCGTCCGCAAGGGACGGGTTGCCGTGGGCCTCATTGCCAATCGGGTCAACCTCCATACCCGTGCCGAACAGGCCCTCAAAGACTATCTTAGCGAGCGCGACTGGGCTCCCATTGCCACCTTGCGCGATAGTCAGATCTATGTACGCGCCGCGCAACTGGGGGTGGGGATCGCCGATCTGCGCGCCTTTGAAAGCCGCGCCGAGCTTCCCCAGTGGGCGCAGATCCTGGATTTTGTCATGAGGAAACCCCATGGAGCAGGAACTTAAACTTCGTCTTCTGGACCCAACGGCCTGGGAGCAGATGCTGGCTCATCCCCTGCTGGCCCTGCAGGATACGCCGGCCATCTCCATGCATGCCATTTATTACGATACCCCCGATGCCACCCTGCAGCGTGCCGGCCTGGCCTATCGGGTCCGGCGGGAGGGAGAGCGCTGGGTGGCGACCCTCAAGGGGGAGGGGAGCGCGGCGGGCGGTTTGCACCAGCGCCCGGAATGGAATGTCGCGGTCGACGATGCTCGCCCCTGCCTCACGGTCTTTACGGAAAGCCCGGTGCAAGCGGTCCTCGAAGCTCTTCGGGACCGGCCTTTGCTGGCGATCCTGGAAACGGAATTTCAACGCATTGAAAAATCCGTCTCTTGGGAAGACGGTAGTCGCATCCTGCTTGCCGCCGATCGCGGAGAGATCCGCGCCAACGCGGCCAGGGAACCCATCCTGGAACTGGAGCTGGAACTGGTCGAGGGAGACCCCGCCGCGGTCCTGACCTTGGGGGCCGCCCTGTGCCGGGATCTCCCTCTCCTGCCCGATGCCCAGAGCAAGATGCTGCGCGGACTGCTGCTGGCCGGGCTCCTCCCCGAGAAGGCCGCGCCGCGGCCCAAGGCGGTCCGCTTGCGACGCCATGACGATGCCGGAGAAGCCCTGGCGGCGCTGATGCTGGCCCACTGCCATCAGGCCCTGGCGGAGCTGGGCGCCTGCCTCGCCGCACCCGTGGCGGCGGAGCCCTTCCATCAGTTGCGCAAAACCATCCGCAGCCTGCGCAGTCTCCTGCGTTTTAGCCGCCCCCTGGACCCCGAAAAACGTCTAGCCACCCTGCGCCGCGAACTGGCTAACTGGTTCCATGGGCAAAACACGCGCCGTGACTACGATGCTTTGGGTCTTTACTGGGCCCAGTTGCGTGACGAGATGGACATAACGCCGGAGCCCCTGGCCGGTTTTTTGCGGGACCAGGCGAAGGCAGCACAGGATGAGGTGGAACTGCGCGCCGTGGTTGCCCTCCTGCTCTCCCTCTGGGCTCTGCTGCTGCGCCATGGCCTCGCCAGCAGCCAGCCGCTACAGGACTTCTGCGAAGGTCGATTTCGCCAGTGGGATCAGCGGGTGCGTAGAGCCCACCAGGCGGGCGAAGACGTGGCGAGCTTGCATGCCCTGCGCATCCAGATCAAAAATCTCCGCTATGCGGCTTTAGCCATGAGCCCCTTGTGGCCCGGCCAGGACAGCAAGCCGCTGCTCAAGGTCCTGACGAGCTTGCAGGAATCTCTGGGGGGGATCCGCGACGCGCAGATGGCCCTGGAACGATGTTCGCCGCTGGCTCATGGCCGCAAGGCGCTGCTCGCTTACGAAGCCGGCCTCCTGCTGGGTTACCTCCAGGCCCGGCGCAGCAAGCATTTGAAAAAATGCCGCAAATATTGGGAGCGCTGGCGCACGACGGCACGCCCCTGGGATTGAAGCAAGCTGCATGGTCCAGTGACGCATCGGTCGCCTGCGACTGGCACCCCTCCCCACCCGCAGAGATCAAGACGGGGAATCGGGCCGATCAGCCCAATCCCTTCGCGGCATCACTCCAGGTTTTCGCGCTTGCGCTCGGTCATGTGCGCCAGGAGGGCGATTTCGTGGGCGATGCAATAGTCCCGGGGATCCACTTCCCACTCCACCATTTGCCGGTGATCCAGGCCGCTCGTATCGCAGGGGACCTCCAGCTCTTTGCAGGTCTTGGTCTCGGTGAGAAAGCCGGCCAGTTCGGCGATCTGGTTGTTCTCCAAGGCTGCTACGGCCTCGTCCAGGGTAAGGTTGTCCTTTTCTGTCAACTGTTCGGCAACGGCAATGGTAGCGGCATCAAGGGGGCTTTCGTCGGCCATGGCCAAGGCCCGCTGAACGGCGAGATTGCGATCTATGCTCATGTTTTCTCTCCTACCACAGTGATGTAATAATGTTTTCAAGATTAGGCCAGCTTGAGGGATTTCTCCAGTACCTCGCCGAGATCCCTGGACAAATTGGCCTTGCCCGCAAGATCCTCCAGGGCCTGACGCATGAGGCCCTGCCGTTGGGCGTCGTAGCGCTGCCAGCGGCTCAGCGGGGTGGCCAGGCGCGCGGCGATTTGCGGATTGAGCTCGTCAAGATGGCGGATCTGCGCAGCCAGAAAAGCATATCCCGAGCCGTCAGCGGCATGGAAGACCGTAGCGTTGGCGCCCAAACTGCCCAACAGGGCACGCACCCGGTTCGGCGTGCGCCAGTCAAAGGCCGGATGCTGCAACAGCGCCTGGGCCTTGGCCAGGGTATCGGGGCGTGGCGCACTCGCCTGAATGGCAAACCATTTATCGATGACCAGGGGGTGCTGCTGCCAACGCTGGTAAAAGTCGGCCAGAATGTCGCTGACGTCGGCATCGGGCTGATGCACCAAAAGGCTAAAGGCCGCCAGATGGTCCGTCATGTTGTCGGCCTGCCGGTATTGTTGCCGCGTCCTGTCCAGGTACGAGGCATCGCTGGCCAGCAGATAGGCCAGGGCCAGATTACGCAAGCGCCGGCGCCCGCTGCTGACGCCATCCCGACTATAGGGAAAGGCGAGACTTTCGTAATCAGCCGCCCATTGTTCGCCAAAGGCCGACCCCATGGCCCGCCGCAGGGCCTCCCGGGCGCAGTGGATGCCCTCCACATCGATGACGGCCATCTGTTCGCCCACGTAATCTTCACTGGGCAGGGTGAGCAGTTCGGCGCGATAGGCCGGATCCATCTGCGCGTCGCTCAACACCGCCGCCAGTGCCCCGTGAAGGAGTTCCGGCAAAACTCCTGCCCCATGGGATTGATCAATGGCCGCCAACAAGGCCTGGAGCGCCAACCCTTGCATGGCCTCCCAGCGATTGAAGGGATCGTCGTCATGGCTGGCGAGGAAGGCCCGCTGCGCGTCGCCAAACCCCATCTCCAAACGCACCGGCGCGGAAAAGCCCCGGAGCAGGGAGGGTATAGGGGGCTCGCTCACCTCCGTAAATATCCAGGTCTGCTCTGCCGTATCCAGCATGAGAATGCGTTCCCGATCCCCTGCCCCATCTTCTTCCTGCCCGCGCAGGGGCATGGCCTGTCCCGCCGGGCTGAACAGGGCCATCCGCACCGGGATGGGCAGGGGCCGCTTTTCGGGCTGCCCTGGGGTGGGGGCTGCCTCCTGACGCAGGGTCAGGGAATAGCGCCTCTGCGCGGGATCATACCGCCCCGCGGCATGCACTACCGGCGTACCGGCCTGGCTGTACCAGAGGCGGAAGGCGGCGAGGTCCCTACCCGTGGCCCCTTCCATGGCGGCCAGGAAGTCTTCAATGGTAACGGCCTGCCCGTCATGACGGGCGAAATAGAGGTCCATCCCCTGGCGGAAAGCCGCGGCGCCCAAAACCGTGTGGATCATGCGCACCACTTCGGCACCCTTTTCGTAGACCGTCGCCGTGTAGAAGTTGTTGATCTCGATGTAGGCATCGGGACGGACCGGGTGGGCCAGGGGGCCGGCGTCCTCGGGGAACTGGGCGGCCCGCAGGCGACGCACATCGCCGATGCGCTGCACGCCGCGGGAGTTTTCGTCGGCGCTGAATTCCTGATCCCGGAATACCGTGAGACCTTCCTTGAGGCTCAACTGGAACCAGTCGCGCAGGGTCACGCGATTGCCCGTCCAATTGTGGAAATATTCGTGGGCAATGACGGATTCAATCCCTTGGTAATCGGTGTCGGTGGCGGTTTCGGGGCGGGCCAGGACGTATTTGGAATTGAAAATATTGAGGCCCTTGTTTTCCATGGCCCCCATATTGAAGGTATCGGTGGCGACGATCATGTAGCGGTCGAGGTCGTATTCGCGGCCGTAGACCCGCTCATCCCAGGCCATGGCGCGCTGGAGGGCATCCATGGCCTGCGCACAGGCGTCCAGATGGTGCGCCTCGACATAGATCTCCAGGGCGACCTCCCGCCCGGAAGCGGTGCGGAAATGATCGCGCACGCAGCCCAGATCCCCGGCCACCAGGGCAAAGAGATAACAGGGTTTGGGAAAAGGATCCTCCCAGCGTACCCAGTGCCTGCCATGGGCCTCCTGCCCGGCGGCGATGCGATTGCCGTTGGCGAGGAGGACCGGATGAGGGCCCTGCTCGGCATGGAGGGTAACGCCAAAACGGGCCAGCACGTCCGGCCGATCCAGATAATAGGTGATGCGGCGAAAGCCTTCGGCCTCACACTGGGTAATGAAATGGCCGTTGGCGAAATACAGTCCGGACAAGGCGGTATTGGCTATGGGCCGGATCTGCACCAGGGTTTCGAGGACAAAGTCCCGGGGCGGATGCAGCAGCAGCAAAGCGCCTTCTTCCAGGCGATACTGGTCCTTTGGCAGGGTCTGCCCATCCTGCCGGATCTCCAGCAGTGCCAGCCCTTCCCCGCAGAGGCGCAAGGGCTGATCATCGGCCTCGGATTGACGGCGCAGATGGAGGCGGGCGCGTACCTGGGTAAGCTCCGGGTCGAGCTGGATGTCCAGGTCGACCGCATCGACGACGAAGCGGGGCGGGCGATAATCCTCGCGGTGGATGACCAACGGCGCGGGGCTACGCGCGGGCGCGATCATTCCTTGCAGGCCCCGCCTTGCAGATTGCCCAGTTGCCCCAGGAGTCCCGTCAAACCCTCTTGGGGCAGGCCATGGATGACTTTCAGGCCGGTTTTTTTGTTGCAGTAAATCAGGGTGGGGGTAGCCAGCTCGCCGCTCTTGGCCAGTAGCCGGGTGTTGTTTTCCACAGCCGCACGCAGCGCCGGCGGGGGATTGTCCATGGGCTTGATGCCGCCCTCTTCCGTGGCGGCGTCAAAGCCTTTCTCGTTTTCGGCCATGGCGGCCTGGGGGTCTTTTGCGCCGAGAATGGCTGCGGCCCTGGGCGCACTATCGGGCTTGAGGAAACCCACAATCACAAAGCGCACGCGCAATTTGCCGGCGTTGATCAAGGGTTGGGCTTGTTCATAAAATTTATGGCAAAAAATGCAGTTGGGATCCACAAAGGCGGTAATCTCGGGCCCAGTCTTGCCCAGGACGAAACCACCGGCCTCTTTGCTCGCCAATTGGGCGAAATCCGCGGGGGCCATGACCTTCGGCAAGAGATCGAGCTTTTCCATGGCCAGCCGCGTTTCATCCTGCCCTTGGGCATTCAGGAGGGGGCCGACGGCAAGATACTTCCCGCCCGGGGTGATCCAGGCCACCAGGGGGTGTTGATTGGCCTCAATGACCACCCCGGTCAGCCCTCCGGGGCCGGGGAATACCTTTTTCGCCTGTGCCTGACCGTGGGTGACCGCGTCGATGAGGCGCTCGGCGGCATCCAGTTTCACGCCGGCCTGGGCATTACCAATGGGCAGGAAGCGGTCGGCAACGACGCCGCCGAGACTGCCTACCACGAAAAGGGCGATGGCCATAGCGATGGATTTTTTGTGCATAACCTTTTCCTTGTGAGCGTTTGCAGGTGCCGGAGCGGATTTGCTTGATTCTAAACCGTGCACAGGGCGAAAGGCCAGCACAGGCCCAAATGCGCAGGCCCAAATGCCTCTTTCACTCAATGAAAATCCCGGGAAGACAGAGTCAGTCGCCCCAGCCAGGGACTCAGGTCGCGCAACTGGCTGGCGATGAGGTGAACGACCTCCCCTTCCCGCTCCAGGGTGCCGCGCACCCCCAGCAGTTGCGCCTGCAGGAGGACGCGGCGATGGGCTTCCACCAGATCGCCCCAGACAATGACATTGAGCATGCCGGTCTCGTCTTCCAGGGTCAGGAAGATCGTGCCCTTGGCGGTGCCCGGCCGTTGCCGGTTGATCACCAACCCCGCCAGGGTCTGCCGGCTTCGGGCCCGCGCCTGGCGCAAACGGGATACGGAGCGATAGCCCTCCCGCTCCAGACGAGGGCGGAGAAACGCCAAGGGGTGAGGGCCGAGGCTAAGACCCAGTTGCGCATAGTCCGCGACACAGGCCTGGGCCGGACTTTCCGCAGGCAGAGGCACTTCCTCCTGCGCCGACTCGCAATAATCCAGGGCCAGCGGCGTGGCGGGAATCCTTCCCTGAATGGCCCACAAGGCGCCATGTCGGTCCCCAGCCAATCCATTGAGGGCCCCCGCCCGCGCCAGGAGCTGGAGCAGTTCCCGGTCCAGCCCCGCTTCTTGGAGCAGTTCCTGGAGAGAAAAGTTTTGATACTGCTCTCGCCATTGCAGCAGGCGCTGCATGCCCGCAGCGGGGAAGCCTTTGATCATGCGCAGGCCCAGCCGCAGGGCGCCGTTCTCCAGCCGGCTCTCGGCGTGGCTATGGCGCGCATCGACGGGCAGGACGGATACCCCATGGCGGCGGGCGTCCTGGACGATCTGCGCCGGGGCATAAAAGCCCATGGGCTGGCTGTTGAGGAGGGCGGCGGCAAAGACCGCCGGATGATGGCACTTGATCCAGGCGGAGGCATAGACCAACAGGGCAAAACTGGCTGCATGGGACTCGGGGAAGCCGTATTCGGCAAACCCCTGGATCTGCTGGCAAAGGCGTTCGGCAAAGGCGGCCGCGTAGCCCCGCGTCAGGAGTCCGGCAACCAGCTTGTTCGCGTAGGGCCCCAGATTGCCATGGCGGCGCCAGGCCGCCATGGCCCGGCGCAGGCCATCGGCCTCATCGCCGTTGAATCCCGCCGCCTGCATGGCAATCTGCATGACCTGTTCCTGGAAAATGGGCACTCCCAGGGTGCGTTGCAGGACCTGTTCCACCTCCGGACCAGGATAGGAAACCGGCTCCAAGCCCTGGCGGCGGCGCAGATAGGGATGGACCATATCGCCCTGAATGGGACCGGGGCGGACGATGGCCACTTCAATGACCAGATCATAAAAGGTGCGGGGCTTGAGGCGCGGCAGCATGGCCATCTGCGCCCGCGACTCCACCTGGAAAACCCCCAGGCTATCGCCCCGTTGCAGCATGGCATAGACCCGGGGGTCTTCGGCGGGGATATCGCCCAGGGACATCTGGATATCGCCCAGGGCCCTGCGCAGGGCGGAAAGCATGCCCAGGGCGAGGATGTCCACCTTCAATATGCCCAGGGCATCCAGATCATCCTTGTCCCATTGCAATACCGTGCGCCCGGCCATGGCGGCGGGCTCCACCGGCACCAGGTCCGGCAGAGGGGTGGCGGACAGGACCATGCCCCCTACATGCTGGGAGAGATGGCGGGGGAAACCCACCAGGGCATTCACCACCCCCATCAGCCGCTGCAGTGTCGGCGCCTCCGGGTCGAAGCCGGCCTCCTGCAAGCGTTCGGGACGCACCTTCCGGCCATCCCACCAGGCCAGCCCCTTGCCCAGCCGCGCCACCTCCGCAGCCGTGAAGCCCAGGGCGCGGGCGGCATCGCGCATGGCGCTGCGCGGGCGGTAGTGGATGACCGTGGCGGTGAGGGCGGCATGCTCGCGGCCATAGCGTTGAAAGACGTACTGGATCACCTCCTCACGGCGATCATGCTCGAAGTCCACGTCGATATCCGGCGGCTCATGGCGCTCCCGGGAGATGAAGCGTTCAAAAAGCAGATTCATGCGCGCCGGGTCCACCTCGGTGATGCCCAGGGCATAGCAGAGCACCGAGTTGGCCGCCGACCCCCGCCCCTGGCAGAGAATGCCGCGCGCCTTGGCAAAGGCCACGATGTCATGGACGGTGAGGAAATAGCTGGCATAACCCAGTTCCCGCACCAGTTCCAGCTCCCGGCGCAACTGTTGCCGAACCGGGAGGGGTATCGTTTGCGGGTAACGCCGTTGCAGGCCCTCCCGGGCCAGTTGGGCCAGATGATCATCCCGCGCCATGCCGGCGGGGCAGTTGCCGTCGGGATAGCGATAGCGGAGGCTGTCGAGGGTAAAATGGCAGCGTTGTGCAAGGGCACGGCTCTCCTGCAGGAGTAGGGCAGGATAGAGACTGGCCAGCACGGCGCGCGCACGCAAATGGCGCTCGCCGTTGGCGGCCAGATGGAAACCCGCCTCCGCCAGGGTGCATTGGTGGCGCACGGCCGTCAGCACATCCTGCAAGGCACGGCGACCGCGCCGATGCATGTGCACATCACCGCAGGCGGCCAGAGGCAGCCCCAGCGCCTCGCCCCAGACCTGCAGACGGCGCAAGCGCCGCCCATCGTCACCATCCCGCAGAAGCTCCACGCCCAGCCAGACCCTGCCGGATCCCAGGCGGTCTACGCAACCTTGGGCCCCCGGCAGCCAGTCGTCGCTCAGGTTGGCCCCTGGCAGGAGGATGGCCAAGCAGCCGCCCAGGCCCTCCAGATCGGTCAGGCGGGCGCGATACTGTCCTTTGGCGGCGCGCTGGCGGGCACGGCTAATGAGGCGGGACATGGCCGCATAACCCCTGCCGTCGGCCGCCAGCAGCACGATTTTGGGCCCGTCCTCCAACTGCAGCTCCGTGCCATGGATGATGGGCAGCCCCGCCGCCTTGCCCGCCAGATGGGCGCGGGGGGCGCTGGCCAGAGAGCATTCCTCGGTAATGGCCAGGGCGCTATAGCCCAACTCCCTGGCCCGCTCCACCAACTCCTCCACATGGGATGCCCCGCGCAGAAAGCTGTAATTGCTCAGGCAATGGAGTTCGGCATAATCAGGCAAAGTAGCCATGGAGAAAATATCCGCCGCTGCGCAAGTCGCGGTAGACCCAGCAGCGGGACCCATCCGGACGGCGCAGGACAAAATAATCCCGCGCCACATCCCGACCGTCCCACCATCCCCCTTCGATGCGTTCCAGTTGATCCGGCGGCGGCGCAGGCAGCGAAGCAGGCAGGGGCAAGGGTGCCGGCAAGAGCCACAGGGGGCGGCGCGCATTTCCGCCGCCGGCGGAGACTTCTCCCGGCGCAACCCGGCGCCAGGCCCGCTCCGGACGATGCTCCGCAACGGGTGCGACGCCCGCCACCGTTCCATCGCCCAGACGCGCGCGCAGGCGTTCCACGAAGGACCAAAGGGCCTCCTCCTGCCCCTCTTCCCACCAGCCTTGCTGTTGCCCGTCATAGGCGGTGAGATCCACGGCAGCAAGGCGCAAGGCACGTATGGGCGCCGTAGAGGGCTTGCCTTCCAGGTGGCTCTGCCACAGGGCAAGGAGGGCCTCGGCATCGCGGCTGGGACGGCGCAGGGACAGCGAGAATGTCATCTGTCCCTCAGGCAGGATCAGTTGCAAACGCCAGGCTTGCGCTGCCTGGGCACGCACCCGCAATTGCTCACAGAGATCCTGCAAGACCCGCCGCAAGGCAAAGCGCAGCCCCGGCCAGGATTCCGCTTCGGCCGGGAGCTGCACCGTCATCGCCACCTTGGGGGCAAAGGCCAGAGAAGGACGCGGATCAGGCGTTATTCCCGCGAGGCGATCCAACAATTGGCCCAGGGATGGGCCAAACCTGCGCGATAGCTGTTTCCGTGGTATCACCCATAGCGCCTTGACCTGACTCAGGCCCAAGGCCGCCAAGTCACGACGGGTTGCCTCGGGAAGGGGCAAGAGGGCAATGGGCAGATCCAGGCAATCGCGCTGCCACTGCTCAAGGGTGATGCAGCAGCCATGGTCTTGCCGCTGCGCCAGCAGCGCCGCCCCCAGGGGGGTCGGCGCAATCCCGACCTGCACCGCCACCCCCAAGTCTTGGAAAAGACGGCGCAAACGTCGCGCCACTCCCTCCACCCCGGCAAAAAGATGCGCACTCCCCTCCAGCTCCAGGGCGAGGGCGGGAAAACATTCGGGCAGGAGCACCACTTGCGGGCCATAGGCATAGGCCAAGGCCGCCCAGCGGCGCAAGTGGGCCATTTCTCCAGCCCGATCACGCGCGCAAAGACGCAGGGTGGGCAGCAGCGCCAAGGCCGCCGCCGTCCCCATCCCCGGCCGGATACCTGCTTCATGGGCCAGAGCATTCATCTGCATCACCCGCTGCCGGCTGCCTGCGCTGTCCACCAGGGCCACCGGCACAGGCTCGGGCAGGAGCCGATCCAGCAGATCCACACCCAGGCTCGGGAAGTGCAGCGCCAGCCACAGCATGTCAATGCACCTGGATGCGGCCGTTGATGGGCCAAAAATCGCAGCAAAACACCCCATCAACTGCCGTTGGGACTAAAGGACCAGGCCATTTGTTCGGGAAAGGTCAATTCACCCTCGCCCGGCAAACCGGCACGGCGTTTACGGACCTGCACGCGCAAGCCCGACGGCGTAGGCGCGAGGCGCAAACGCAAGGCCGCCAGGCTATGGCCACCCTCCTCCTCGGCCTTATGGAAGAAAAAGGCCACGCTCTGCCCCTCCTCCGCGGCCAATTGCAGGCGCCGCAACTGGGCCGGCGCCAGGAACGGCGGCCAGGCCAGCACGGCGCTGCAGGTCCCCCCACGCAAGGCCTGTTCCAGTACCCACAGGCTATCCAGACGCTGGCGGGGGTGTACCAGCAGCATGCGCGACAGATCAATGCCGGCGGCCACCAGGGCCGGCGCATAGGGGAGATAAGGCGGCGTCAGCCACAAAACCCAGCGTTTTTCCCGGCGACTGAGCTCCGCCACGGCCGGCAAGACCAAGCGCAACTCGCCAATGCCGTCCACACTGCTGTAGATCTCTGTCAAGGCCCCCCGCGGCCACTTCCCCAACACCGTATCCAGGACCGGCCAGGCCGTGGCCACCCCCTGCGGGGCGGCGGCCTGGCCACGCCACAGTCGCTGCGGATGTTCCTGTAACAGTTGCTGCAACGCTTCCTGACTCATATACCCCTCCCCAAACGGATCAGACCGACCACCACTCCCTCAATGGCCAGGGCTTGCCGGCGCAAATCCACCACGATGGGAGAAAAGTCCGGATTCTCCGGCAAGAGCAGCACACGATCACCCTCCCGCCGCCAGCGTTTGACGGTGACCTCACCATCCACCCGCGCCACCACCACCTGCCCGTCGCGCACTTCCTGGGTACGATGCACGGCCAGCAAATCGCCATCGAGGATGCCGGCATCGCGCATGCTCATCCCCTGCACCCGCAAGAGATAATCGGCGTTAGGCTGAAACAGGTGGGCATCGAGGCTATAACGCCCCTCCAGATGCGCCTCGGCGAGGATCGGCTGACCCGCCGCCACCCGCCCCACCACCGATAGCCCTGGCCGCTCCCGCAGGCGGATACCCCGTGCCGTCCCCTCCTGGATCTCGATAAAACCCTTGCGGGCCAGTGCCCGCAAATGACTCTCCGCCGCATTGGGGGAACGAAAGCCAAAGGCGTGCATCAACTCCATACGGGTAGGCGGCAGGCCATCCACCGCCATCTGTTCTTGCAGCCAGGCCAGAATCTCTGCCTGGCGCTTGGTGAGTACATGATCCATTGCGCGTTCTCCCGGTGCCACTCCATGGGGGCTTCTGGTGGAGCAGGAAAATCGCCCCCACCGAGTACTGTAATTTTATACAGTATTCGGACAATGGCAAGCCCCGGCGCGGAACGGGAAGCAAATCCGCATTCCCCTCATATCTACCCCATCTCGACCATCCCTGAAGAGAAGCCGGAACACAAGATGGAACATAGGATGCCATTAACATCGGGTGATCAATGACCAGGCGCTCTTTGCGGACTTGAAACGCCGGGTGTTGGCAGTCCCGGGGAATCGCTTTTAGGGTTGAGGATCGGCAGCACCCTTACGTCCACCTTTTCCGTCCGTTGGTCCGACAGTTCGATCTTCGGCGTCACGTAGGGCTGGATCCGGACGAACTGCAACGGCACGCTGACGTTGTTGAGGCCCCGGATGAACATTTTCGCGGTAATGTCTGCGGGAGGGGGAGCCTTGGAACCAGTATCTCATCCAGATAGGCGCGGACCTGCAGATAGCCGCTCTTCTTGCCCATCACCACGACCGGATCCATCCCCTGCGTATAGGTGCCGTAGACGCCTTGCGGAGATGCGTAACTGCCGATAAGGACCATATCTCATTATTGCTATTGCTCAAAATCTACGTGATCATCGACCCCGACCACCGGCACGAAAGCGTCCCCATTGTGGATTGGATAGATAACGTCTAGCCTGGTTCTGATAGCCATCCCAATCTTGACCGTGGAATCCGCGAAAAGTTGGGGGCAATACGCGCACTGGCCTCCAAGGACCCCGGTAACCAGGTCCGGAGTACCAAAAACCACCATATTGGTAGTAATATGCACCACCGAAGTAAAAAAACGGAAAGGGAAAACCAACGGCTATATAAGCTTGTAATGGCGGATACCAAGCCATGGTTGGCGGGCTGGATGGGAACTCGGGTTCAGGCGCATAGATGGCAGGTGGTATGCCACTTGGTGGCGGTGGCGCCTCGACGGGGGTACAAACATAACCTGGCGGGCAATTCGGCGCCGCGGCCGCGTTATTACTACCGATAGCTGCGCCCGCCAATGCGCCAAGCCCTGCCCCAACAGCCGCACCGGCCAAGGGATGTCTAGACTGGTTTCCAATAATCGCTCCTGCCACCCCTCCCAAAAGTGCGCCCTGGGTAGCCCCTACGGCTTCCCCTGGGGGTGCGCCGGCTGTGTAAACGCAACCGGATAGAGTAACCATGGCCAGCAGGCTTAGCGACAATTCGTATGGCACGAAAAGGCCAAGTATACGACTCTTAGTGCCTATGGGAAAATGATTCATCAGAAAACTCCGCTGCGCATAATGTTCTTGCCCCCGAGGGGGAGAGATCCCCTCCTCGCCGAAGGCCGGATTATTCCCTTACGAATGGCATGAAGATCTCTTCGCCATGGGGCGATGCGACCAATGTCCATGCTCCATGCGCTGGGTGATTTCGGAAAGCTGCAACCACTGCTCTGGAGTCAGCGTTTTTCTGACCATGATCGCCTGATCGAGCTTCATCTGCATCATCGCGTTTCGATCTGATTCCAGCTTGCCGAGCAAGGGCTGCGCCGTCGTCACATCGCCACTTAAAATCGCTTTGCGGATGGCCATGCTATCCTGGCGCATTCTTTTCCAGTCGCGCTTGATGATCGGCCGGTGCTCCTTTTGCCAAGTGGCCAAGGTTGCTTTTTGTTCCGGCGTCAGGTGTAACACCGCAGCATGCCGCTCAGCGATGGGCAAGAGTGAGGGAATGGGTGATTTTGCCCAATGCATTGGCTTGTGGTGGCGACCATGATGAGTTTGGTGTCCCCATTTGGGCGCCATGGACCCCTGCGCGGGTAAAGCCGGCCCTGGGGGAGGAAGATCCGCCTTGGCAGCGCCCATCCCTAAAGCGAGCGTGGCGCAAAGGACTGCGAAAGAACTACGAATACGCATAAATATACTCCTATTCTTACACAATGAACTGTATACCCAGTTTAGCTGGAATATATCCAGCGCATGATTGACGATGACTCAGATAAGCAAAGACCACAAGCGAAAAATTGTAAACAATTGTTACAAACACACGTTCAGCATGTCCGGTATATTGCAAGTGACTACCAGGTGTCCGCCGACCGAATGATTGCCGACAAATCCATTCCTGGGCCCATGTCCGCTATTCAGACTTGTCTAATGGCTTGGCTTATCCTGGTCGCTAGGCTGTGGCAGAGTTACTACTAGATAGACGCTGGCTTTCTCCATTCGCACCAAGACCGGTATAGGCGTGGCGGCGGGCAGGCTGGAGATGATTTTCCGCAATTGGTCTGGATTGCGGATCGTTTCTCCCGCTACCTGTTCGATGATCATGCCAGGGGTAATCCCCGCCTCTAGCGCGGGGCCCGATGCCGCTGTCACCACCAGCACGCCGGGGCGAGTCTTGATCTCCTTTTCGATGGGGGGACTCAGAGGTTCAACCCGGATGGCAAGGCGTGGGATAGGCGTGCTGTGACCGATGGCTCGCTGGGCTTTCTCAGGCTGGGTACCGATCGTAACCTCCAGAGTTTTTGCCTCGCCGTCGCGTAGAATGCCTACGGGAATTAGGCTCCCCGGTCGGGTTGCCCCCACCATGGGCGGAAGCTGGCCGATGTCGTACACAGGATGATTGTCGAAAGCGACGATCACATCGCCAGGCCTCAACCCTGCCTGGGCGGCAGGACTTCCAGGCAGGACGGACGCAATCAGTGCTCCCACTGGCTCCTTCAAACGGAAGGCTTGCGCCATGTCCGGGGTCATGCTCTGCATCTCTACTCCCAGCCAACCGAACTGCAATGCCTGATGGTTTTGTAGCGCATGGACCACGCGCATGGCCGTGTTGATGGGAACGGAAAAAGACAATCCCATGTAGCCGCCGCTATTGGTGTATATCTGATCGTTGATACCGACCACCCGCCCCGCCATATCGAAAAGCGGCCCTCCGGAGCTACCGGGGTTGATGGGGACATCGGTCTGGATAAAAAGAATATAGGGATCGTTGGGAAGCGGTCGCTTCACGGTGCTGATGATTCCTTGGGTGAGGGTATTGTATAAGCCGAATGGCGCGCCCATGGCAAGCACCCATTGGCCCACTTGCAACTGTTTGGAGTCGCCGATGGCAACGGTTGGCAAGTGATGGGCGTGAATCTTGAGGACGGCCGTATCGTAGCGAACGGAAAGACCGATCAGTTTAGCGTCATAGGCATGGTGATTAGTCAGTGTGACGACGATATGGTTGGCACCATGCACTACATGCGCAGCAGTGACGATATAACCATTTGCGTTAATAATGAATCCGGAACCCAAGGTTTCCACTTTTTGTGGTTGGGGATGCCTCTCTTTTTGAGACTCCATGAGTTGTTTGAACAATTGATAAAAAGGTGAGTCGGGCGGGAAAGGATTGCGTATCTGACTTTCGTCCACCTGCTGGATGCTTGTGCTACTGATATTCACTACCGCCGCACCATCATGGGTTGCGATAGGCGTAAGATCAGGGAGAGTCACCAGTTTTTCTTGCTGGCCGGCACTACTAGCCGGTAGTGCGATCGAAGTGCCAGCAGTTTGCGCGGCGGCGGTGCTTGCCCAGCCCAACGCCAGTGCTGCTGTGATGGCGGCGACCGAGTGGTAGGGAGAGGTGACGGATAAGTTTTTCAAGAGAGTCTTTCCTGTATGATGGAGACGAGAAATATTCAGTAGTATCAAAAGTCACCACTGATGCCCGGTATAAATTGGCCGAGCAGGGCCGGCAGGGTGCGGTCGATAACTGGCAGATCTATCGATTCGCCAATATCCATCCAAATAGGCATGGGGCAGTTGTTCATAGGGAGGAGTCTCAGGCACCAACAATTGATAGCCAGCCAGGCCTATGCTTGTCTGAATGTTCGCGTTATTGAAATTGATGCTGGCCGTTTGTGGAATGTATGGCGTCGCACCCTGTCCGCCAAGCACACTGCTGCCCACTCCGCCGCTCGCGCCAAAGTCAGAGAGGACGCCGGGATAGTTCAAATCCCCAATCCGTTCGGTTTCCTGGATCCAGGCAGCAATATATTCCTGTGCCGCCAAAGGCGGCTGATGGCGTTCTAGGATCACGGCGATGGCTGACAACGCCAGTAGCCCCGAGAGCAATAGCCGGGGCATCAGTCCTTCTCCCCGGGAGGGCCGATACTCCGGGATAAAAATATAGAACCGGTTCTGCATCGTTGCCATTATGATTAGCCTTTGTTTCCTGGGGCTCTGGCTTCAGTTTTTTGGTACAATGGCTTCTATCAGGATGATGGTTGGTTGCCCAAAAATGATGAGCCACGCCGAGCGAGGTTCTGAGCAGATTTTCGAGGTATACTGATGCAACTGCTGTATGGGACCTCATACTTGACCCTTGGGGATGGGAATGGCTATTTCCACAATGAGGCCACCACTCACATGATTGTGTAATGCTAAAGATCCGCCATGCCGTTGGACGATGCGCTCCACAATCGCCAAGCCTAACCCGATTCCACCCCCTTTCCCGGCCATGGCAAATGGTTGTGTTATTTCTGGCAGAAGTGATGATGGTATACCTGGCCCATGGTCACGAATGGACAATATGATTTGGTCACCTTCCACACAGGTCGCCATCTCAGCGGGCCCCGCCGCATGACGATTTGCATTTTCCAACACGTTGACCAGCGCCCGTGAAAAACTGATTGGCTGTACGGCTACCGGTGGGACGTTTCCGGCTAAAAATGAAATATCGATTTTTTGCGTTTTTTGTGTACGCTTGATGATGTCCTGAATCAAGACGTTGAGGTCGACCCGCTGGAAAATTTCCTCTTGGCCATCACGTGCGTAGGCAATAAATTGCTCGACGATACTATTCATCTCGTGAATATTTTCAATCAGGTCGGCACGACCTTCTGCATCGACGTCGGACAAAAATTCGGCGGCCATCCGCATGCGGGTCAATGGCGTGCGCAAATCATGGGAAACACCTACTAAAACCATCTCCCGCTCCCGAATGAGACTCTCTATTTCCTCTATCAACCGACCAATGCGCTCACTCAACTGGCGAATGTCTCGCGGTCCTCGAAAAGCCTTTGGCGGTTCTTGCTCGCCTCTACGCAGGTGTTCCAATCTGTCTACCAAACGCATAAGGGGTTTGGTGATCTGGCGGGCTGCGAGCAGCCCTCCGATGAGGGAGAGGGATAAAATGGCGACCGCTTGAAACCAGGGTAACGGCTTCAGCATGCCTTCCCGCATGGGCAATTGCACCTCCACCGGCCTCGGTCCATTCCAGAGCAAGTGAATGCTGTGATGGGCAGGATCCACCACAATCCGGGCCGTAGGCCCCAAAATGCTATGGAGGTGTTGAGACACCAGCGCCAGGAAATGATTGGGTTGCGGCATGAGTGACCCAGCCACCGGGGAGGTAAGTTGTTCGACGGTGATCCCGAGGAGATCCTTTGCGGCCGCATGTTCGGTTGGTGGAAGATGGGCAGCCAATACCAGCACTTGTGCCCAACGTCTGGCCAGGTCCTGCGCGTGCGCATCTTTCAAGTAGCTTTGCACAAAAAGAAACATAGCCACCTGGCTGGTTATCAATAGGGCGGCGATCAGCAGTACCATGCGCGTAAAAATCGAATCTGGCAAAAAACGCGCTATTTTCATGCTACCTGCCCCATGAATTTGCTTGCCTCCAGGCAACAAGCATCTTTTCCCACGGGATTCAGATAGCGGGGCTGGCCTGGTTGATCACCCAGAAGCTGCTGTAGGTGGATCATCAGCTCTGCTAAGGAATGCCGCTGGTAGTTATAAAAATTTTTGTTCAGCAATGCCATGAGCAGCGCTGCAGGAACTGGCCCTGGTAGTTGAAAAAGAAAATACAGTAATGAAAATTCCGGCTCACTCAGGGAGATTGCTCGCTCATCTCCGATCAATTCTCGAGAATCTGCGTCCAGACGATAAGGTCCGACATGCAATGCACTTGGCGCCGGATCATGCATTGTAGACCGGCGCAGGGTCGCCCGCAGTCGCGCCAGCAGAGCAAGCAAACTGAATGGGTGCATGATACAATCGTCCGCACCGGCGTCCAGCGCGTCCGCACATCCCGATCCAGCTTGTGCCGCATTGAGAAAGACAATCGGAAAAGTGTGGTCGCAGGCGCGCAAGTCGCGCAACAGGAATGCATCGTCGCTAACGATCGAGGAGATGGTCCCGTCAAAAATCAACAATTCTGGGATTTCCATGGCTAGCGCCCTGTCAACGCCTCTGACCTCAGCAACGCGCACCAGGAACCCCCGATTTCGCAAATACTCAACCAGATGTTTCCGATGTGATGGATGATGATCCACTAATAAAAGATGCTCATTCATGACAACCACTCCTTTCTTCGTTCCGGTTACAACTTTCATGCTAGCGCCTAGGTGCCGGACGAAGATGCCTGGGCACCATGCTTCGACGGTGTACCATGAAAGGGATCCGGATGGTTGCTCAAACGGCGCAGTAGCACCTCCTGTTGCGGCGTAAGAATCTTCCGTACCTTGAGATCGAGATCCGACATCGCCCGGGGCATGGTCGATCGTGCAGGTGCCGCAAAGTCACTTTAGCCAGAGCGGCTGATAGACAGAAGCGGGAAATTGTTACGACTTGTGAACGGCAGCAGCCTATCGTAAGAGAGCAGCGAATAATCTCCTGATTATCAACTAATCATTAATGCATACTGCTTTCATTGTTAACATTCATTAACAATTTACCTTGGGCTGCGGCCTCGTTCCTCTAGGGGAATCCCTATAGAATGCAAGCATCCTGCTAGGGGAATGGTTCTTGATGCTACGAACAAGACGATGGCGAAAGATGGTGGGGGTTTACCTCGTGTTGCTGGAGCGCCGCTGCTTGGGCGGCACCATTGGATAATCTCTTTTCGGATCCTTTTGATACCCAGGACTGGTTGGCCCCCGGCGTTGGTCACGCCTGGCATGGTCGGGATCTCCATTTGCCGCAGGCCCCCTCTGTCCAGCAGGTGATTTTTGCTCGTCCCATGAGCCTGGCTCAATTGACTGCCTTTGCCCTGGCCCATAACCCCGCCACGCGTAAGGGGCCTCCGCCATGGATGCCATCATTGACACCTGCGCCATCCGCTACCGGCCGATCATGATGACGACCTTTGCGGCCATCCTGGGGGTACTTCCTATCGCTCTGGGCTTCGGCGCCGAGGCTGAAGCCCGGGTTCCTTTGGGCGTAGCGGTGGTCGGCTGCCCGGGAATTCCTCGAGCAACTCTACGATCCAGACATTACCCGTCTGGAAACCCTATTGGATCGGCCCTTGCCAGAACTTCGAGGGTCTTGGTGAGTATTTCATCGCGCTCACCACTTACTATCAATCACTAGGGGTAAGTCTCATGAAGTCGCGTATTATCAGTGTGATCGGCATGCATCGCAGCGGCACCAGCGCGTTGACCAAAGGATTGGAGACCTTGGGAATTGGGCTGGGTGACACCATCATTCCCGCTGCCGCAGACAACCCCAAAGGCTATTGGGAAGACCGCTTGGTATTGGCCATCAATAAGGCGCTGCTTGAACATTGTGACATTGCCTGGAATGACCTGCGCATTGTCGAGGAAGGAGAATTCCTGGATCCTGCCTTGGGGGATCTTGCCGACCAGGCGGCAAAGTTGTTTGCGGATCGCATTGCGGCATACGGAAACTGGGGATTCAAGGATCCCCGCACGGCGCGGGTGTTGCCCTTCTGGCTCCATGCCGCCCAGCGGGCAGGAGTTGATCTTCAGTTTGTCGTTGCCCTTCGGCATCCCCTGGCGGTTGCCCAATCCTTACAAGTGAGGAATGGTATTCCGCAGGTCCGGGGAATGCTGATGTGGGCCGCCTATCTGTTACCCTTCCTGGATCGCATCCGGTCATTTCCCCATGTCTTCGTCACCTATGATCAACTCCTTGATGCACCCGAAGATAGTATACGTAAGATCGCAGATACGTTGGACTGGTCGGTTCGCCGGGACCGTCTCGCGGACTATACCCATGCATTCCTCAACAAAGATCTCCGACATCATCCGACGGATAGCGAACAGGATTCGCTACAGCAACCAGTACCGGAGGTGGTTACCTCGGCCTATACTCTCCTGTCGCAGGCCGCCTCCGTGATCAGTCCGGACTTTTGGGAGCGGTTGGCCCAGGCCCAAGCGGCGCATCGGGCACTGCACCCTATTTTGCAGCAGATGGATGCGGAGAGTGGGCATCGCCGCAAACGAAATCGATCAATTTTCCAGAGGTTGCTTCATGCTTAATATTCGCCAATCACTGCGGCCAGGGAGCGATTGCGATCTCTCTCCGGAGCCCATGGAATCCTTGCGGGGGATTCCTCCCATCCACGTCATTTCCATGAAAAGTCGTCCTGAGCGGCGAAGGCATATGGAAGGGGAAGGCCGGCGCCTAGGGCTGAAATTCCAATTTTTAGATGCCATCGAGCCGCAGAACAAACAGGACTATCCCCCGAACTATGATGCCGCATACCGGAAAAAACATTTCGGCTACGACCTTACGCCGGGCGAGGTGGGTTGTTTCCTCAGCCATCGGCTGCTTTGGAAAAAATGCGCCGCATCAAAAGATGAGGTCTGGTGCATTCTCGAGGACGATGTTCATCTGGGCGACGGGTTCCAGAAAAAGGTCACACTGGCAGTGCATGCCCGCAAGGAATGGGATCTCCTTCGTCTGATGTCGGAACGCTACGACCGGCGTGGCAAGATCCATCGCCACTTGGACTGCGAAGCACGGTTAATGGCGTATATCAAGCAGCCACAAGGCACGGCGGCTTACCTCATCCAGCCGCATGCCGCACAGGTATTGCTGGAATCTACCCAGCGGATTCGCGAACCCGTGGATAATGCTGTTGATCAGTATTGGCAGCACGGGCTCCGTCTGTTGGTTCTCGATCCCCCTCTCGTATCCATAGATCCGGCCTTGCCATCCGCCATTCAGGCACGTGGCTGGGAAGTCGATCACTCTGAACGAAGGCCTTGGTGGCGCCGCCTGCAGCGGGATTTGCGCAATGGCCGGGAGGATCTCCGGGCCAGAATCCATACCCTGGCGCGACAGAAACGATTTTGGCTTGTCGCCCTCTTGTGCACGGGGGCCATTGGCCTGCCGGTACATGAAGCCTTGGCATTCAGCCATGATCCGTCTCGAGGAAGGGGTTTTATGCCTCCGATTGGCGCCGCAAAGGCGCGCTGAGGTGCGTGTCTTGGTAACCGGCGGAGCCGGTTATATCGGGTCCCATATGATTTTGGCCTTGGAGGAGCGTGGTTACGAGGTGATCGTTCTGGATAATCTGCGGAGCGGGCACCTGGATGCCGTGCTGGCTGGCAAGCTGGTTATTGGAGACGTCAACGATGGGCGTATCCTCCAACAGATTTTTTCCTCTAGGAGCGTATCTGCGGTACTACACTTTGCCGGGCGGATTCAGGTACAGGAATCCCTGGCCCGCCCGGATTTGTATTATACGGATAACGTCGAGGGCACCCTGACGCTATTGAACGCCATGGCGAGACATCGGGTAGGGGTTCTGGTTCTATCTTCATCGGCCGCCGTCTATGGCGCGCCTCAAGAATCCTTTATTAACGAGGGCCATCCGCTGCATCCCTTATCCCCTTATGGTCATTCCAAGTCGATGGCAGAGCAGATGACTCAGGATTGGGGCCGAGCATTTGATTTGCGCTACAGCATTCTGCGCTACTTCAATGCCGCAGGGGCCGATCCCTTGGCCAGGATCGGGGAAAGGCATGAGCCGGAAACCCACCTGATACCCAATGCACTTCGAGCCGCCCAACAAGGTTCTGTCCTCAACCTGTATGGAAGTGATTATGCGACGCCTGATGGCACCTGTATCCGGGATTATATTCATGTCCAGGATCTCGTCGATGGCCATTTGCGTGCTCTCGAATATTTGCTCGGAGGCGGAGATAGCAACATCGTGAACCTGGGCGGGGGCAAAGGCACCTCCAATAGGATGGTCATTAGAACGGTAGAACAGGTCACCGGCAGGAAGGTCGCGGTGAGTACCCGCCCCCGGCGCCCGGGAGATCCAGCAGCGCTGGTAGCAGACATCAGTAAAGCCCAAGCCTTGCTGGATTGGTGTCCTCAGAGGTCTACCATCGAAACGATTATTGCGGATGCATGGCGCTGGGAGCAAGAGCGCATGGTCGCGCTGCCGATCACACTGTTGGAAAGCTCTGTTAACAACTTGTAACAATTTTTACCAGCAGGGGCCATTTTTCTTCCCAGGTTGAGTGCTATACTTATTAAATGATGTATAAAAGTCCAAAATCCGCTTAGCAACCGATCATGAAGAGGTGGAATTCCATGTCTATTTCCTCCGTTACCTCCAGCCTGTCCCAATATGTGCAGCCGAGTACCCAGGGAAGCAATCCCTTCCAGCAAATGCGTCAGGATTTCCAGTCACTAGGTACTGCCCTGCAGTCAGGCAGTCTATCCTCGGCACAAAGCGCCTACGGTCAGATGCAGCAATTGCAAACGCAGATGCAGCAAGGCTTTCAGGGGGGCGGCGCACCGGCGACGAGCACCACTGTTTCGCTCTCCAGCACGGCGGGTGCATCGGGATCTTTTCAGTCGCAAATGGCAAATCTGGGCAGCGAGCTACAATCCGGCAATCTTTCTGCCGCTCAAAGCACTTATTCCTCCATCATGAGTCAGGTGCAATCCCATCATCATGGCGGCGGCGCGAAAGGGATGGGTGGGGGGATGCAAAGCGCCGGGCTTTTGAGCAGCACCTCTGGCTCTACCAGTGGCAGCACCACCTCCGGAAGTCTGATTCAGGATCTTCTCAACACTTCTTCGGCCACGCCATCTACCAGCGGGACCAGCACGTCGGGCAGTGTGTTGCAGAACATGTTCCAGCAACTGGTGCAGAGTCTGCAAAGCAGCATGAGCGCTCCGCTCGGTACCATCAGCACCTCCGCATAATCTAGCCAGGGCAACAGGTCAGCGGGCGCGCGCCTTCGACCTTTCCGACGATTTTTCCTCGATCCTTATCAGTCATCGCGATGCGAAGCGCAGACCCTGCCCTGGACATGGAGCGCATGAAGGTGCACAACTATCGCACAAAAACCGCACGGATGCTGCGCGAGTGCTTCCATTTGGAGATGGATCTGTTCGCCTGCCAGATGCGTGAATACAAAGATCGCCGGAAAGATTCGCCTTTCCATCAAATCAGGGGGCGCATGTCGGAGGTGGCTCGGGACGCCGTTGCACAAGCTATGGGGCCATCATGAACGAAACATCCACCGTACTTTTGATCTTGGGCATGCACCGCAGCGGTACGTCGGCAGTTGCCGGTGTGCTGGCCCGCCTGGGTGTCCGGTTCGGAAATGATCTCATGCCCGCCGCTCCCAGCAATCCGAAGGGCTTTTATGAGCACAACCGGATTGTCCTGATCAACCATCACCTGTTGACCACCCTGGGAAGGGCATGGAACGATCCGCGTCTGGCAGCGTACCGGGAGATGTTACAGGAACTTATCCTCGCTGAATTTGCCCAGATCCCATTATGGGGAATCAAGGACCCGCGAATATGCCGGCTCCTCCCCTTATGGATTCCTTTGCTTCAGGATATGGGCATCGCTATCCGCATTGTCCATGTCACGCGCCATCCGGACGAGGTGGCATTGTCGCTGCTTGCACGTGATGGGCTAGACACGGGCATCGCCCATTTGCTTTATATCCGGCACTATCTGGAAAGCGTGCAAGAAAGCAGAAACCTTTCCCGCGTGACAGTCGAGTTCTCCACCCTCCTGACGCAATGGAAACGTGAAATGGAAAAGTTGGTCGTTGGTTTTGGCCTAAACCACGTTTCCATCACCAGGAATACAGCCAATGTCACTCGTTTTCTTGACAGCAAACTACGCCACCACCAAGTCTCACGCGCGCCCCAGCAGGGACCATTTCGTAATTTATCCATACAGATATTTGAAGGTATGCAAGAGATTTTGTCGTCACATCTGCCCACCAAAATCCAGCAAGTGTCCCGGCAAATAGATCTGCTGCATCAGCAACATCTACTTTCCCTGGTTCGCTCATTACGAAGTACTGGGATTTCTCATGTGCCGATCTGACCAGACAAATAGGGATATAACTTTTGTGGCCATGCCACAGGGCTATGTTGCTCGATTTACAAGCGCATTGATCAATCACCATGCTGGATGTTTACAAAGGGTGATGGGTTGTTCGGAAGCAATGGCGAAGGAAATAACTCTTCGCCAACTTTCCAGCCTATATAACAATCAGAATCTCCAAGCGGATAGTTATCTCATCGCAGTTCAACGCTTGGAGCAAATCATCGGTGGGGCCTGGTATTCAGCCCAGATGGGCCAGGCGGGCATTCTCCATTGGATCATGATCGAGGATATATACCAGGGAAATGGTCATGGGAAGAGACTGATGCAATACGTGATCCAGCATTGCCAATCAGTCGGTGCTATCGGTTTGGCGTTACATGTGTTCGCCGAAAATGAACAATCTGTTTTATTGTACCGCAAACTCGGGTTTGCAATGATCGGCAAGGAAATGTATCTCCAATGGTAAAAGCGGCCTTCACGCTGACCCTCAACGAACGCCAGCGCTGCGATCTGGAGTTGCTGCTCACCGGCGGCTTTGCCCCCTTGTCCCAATATCTGGGTGCCGCCGACTACGAAACGGTCCTGACCCGCATGCGGCTGGCCGATGG